>JBGCEN010000345.1:0-19761 GCA_045106435.1 Rhodothermales bacterium | reverse complement strand
GGGAAGCGAGAAATCCCTCATCAAGTCTTATGCTCTGTCTTTGGCCAAACCCGCGCGACAGGGCGCAGGTCAGCGCATCATCCCCTATTGCAAACCTTTTAGCGAAGGGGGAGTGGTTTGGCCACTGGAAAGGATGCGGGGCTTTTGTCGGCACGATAATCTGCGATGCAGCCCGCGCGGTGACTTGAGCTAGGGAGTTGCGGCGGCCTGTTGAGGCGACACACGTCCGCGCAGATAGCCCGCCGCGATGGCCAGGAGCATCATCCCAGCCTGACCATGCTCGTTTTGCATGGTTGTATTGCCAAGGCCGCCGATGATGAAGCCCAGAACAATGAGCTGCGATGTCAGAACAACCATTCGGTCCGTCGCGTTCGGCTCTTCGATGCGGCGCAGGATTGTCCAGAAATACCAAACATAAAGCCCCAGCAAGACGGTGAAGAGGGTCACGCCGACCAGCCCTCGTTCGATCAGTGCATTGGTCCAGAGGTTATGACCGTGAATGGTTCTTAAAAACTGGTCCGCTTCCGCGTCATAGTCGCGCCCCTCGGCTTCCAGTTCCGCGCGTACAACCTCAGGGTCCGTGGCGGCATCAAAGCTATTGAAGCCCGAGCCGAAAATCGGGTTTCGGTCCCAAACCTCAAGGGCTGTGTAGAGGATTTTGTCGCGGCCAGAGAAAGCATCGTCGCTCGTTATGCGATATTGTATTTCAGCACGAAAAGTAGCTCCGAATTGCGAATAAAACCCAATGCTAAAGATCACCGCTAAAACTGCAACTGCGATGGCAGAACGCATAGCTTGACCACTTTGAGTAGCAACAACACAACCTCCATAGACCAAGAGGATGCAAGCGGAACCCAATGTCACGATGGAGTTGGATGGCACAATAAAACTAATAGTCGCGACCAGAACAGCAACCGTTAATACCGCCATCCAAGATTGCGATATGGGGGTCAGCCCCAAGCCCACAGCTGTTGCGACTAAAACGTACAGTCCAGATGGGTTCACATGCCCAACGGATCGAATTTCGGGATAGCCATAGCCGTTGCCTGCCCATACATAGAGCGCGTCCAAAACCGCCAGAACGGCGGTACACCCTGCCACGACCCAAAGCAGGCGCACCTGTTGGGCTGTAAATGAATATCGACCTGTTGTGAGGACTACGATGCCCAGAAAACTCCATCTGACGGCATTCTCGAAAAGGTTGAGTTCCCCGTGATACCAGCCCGTTGCCCCTTGATATTCCGATGTGAAGCCCGCAACCCACAACACAAGAAGCAACCCGAGGATCGGCCATTCGAACGCACTACCGCGTCCTAGGCCACGCTTCCAGCCAAACGCCAGAAATGTAATGACGAGAAGTAGTCCAAAAACGTTCTTCGGAGCTTCAAAAAGAGGGAGACAAAACAGGATGAGCGCTAAAAGCAAAAACTCAAGACCGCTCGGGGACCTGTCGTTTGGTATTGGCCGCAATTTGTGTTCCCTGAAGTAATTTATTCAGGCCGCCTAACCACATTTTATGCCGTTGTAAACTTTTCTGTGCTCTTTCGCGTTTTTAATGCGAGATATGCAATACGGCAGACGACCTTGATTGCAGACATAAACAACGCTCACAGCTATTTTGATGTCGCGACGCGGTCGCCGCGCCCCCCACCTTTCGCCGTCATCAAGATCAGCTTGAGATCGAGGATCAAACCACGGATCGAAATATAGCGCGCATCCCATTCCACAAGCCGTGCGGGGTCGCTCATATCGATGCCCGCAATCTGGGCGAGGCCGGAAATGCCTGGACGAATGTCTAGTACGCCGGCCTCCTTGCGCTTTTGAGCAAGTTCCTCCTGAGAGGGCAGGCAGGGCCGAGGTCCGATGAGGCTCATCTCACCTTTGAGGACATTCCACAATTGCGGCAATTCATCGATTTTCCATTTGCGCAGACGCGCACCAAGTTTCGTCACCGCACTACCTGAAACTTCATGTGTTCCAGCTTGGGCTGTTCCGACCGCCATGGTGCGGAATTTATAGCAGGTAAAGGGTTTGCCATATCGGCCGATGCGCGTTTGGGCAAAAACCGCGGGACCGTCTCTTTGAGCCATGATCGCAAGCCCCGTTGCCAATAGCAGGGGGGAGAGAGCAGCCAAACCCCCGATTGCAGCAATAATATCCAGACTACGGCTCGCAAATGAGTAATAGGCGTTGCCTAACTGGCGGCTCGTCAAGATCACATGCTTTCCTGCCTGCGGAGCCTCTTCGATCACCCAATCGGCGAGCTCTTTCACGGGCAGGAGAGGTTTGAGGGCTGACAGTGGACCGATGGCAAGCTGCGCAATCGGCTTGGGCAACGAGTTCAAAGGCCTTAGTGCCCCCGCGAAAGAAGGGCCGATCATGGCAGGCAAGTAGACATGGGTGCAGACTTCGCCAAGGACGCGGTCGACGGCCTCGACGCCTGCGCGTTTTGACACGGCGTAGGGACGTGTTTCGTCTGGGTTGAGAGCATGGATCGAGCTGATATTAACGAAGCGCTTTATTCCAGCGGTTTTGGCAGCTTGAGCCAATTCGGCTGCAAAATCCGCATTGACCTGCATCATCCGGTCAAGCCCGCAGGAGCTGTCATTGTTGATGACTGCCAAATTGACGAAAATATCGATGCCTTCAAGCGCCTTGGGGAGTGCCTCATATGAAGCGTTTTGAATGTCGGGAAAAAGCACCTCGAGGGGGGATTGGTCTCGCCCCAATAGCAGAAGGTCGCAGCCCTGCCGCGACATCTCTGGAATAAGAGACTGCCCAATGAAACCCGAAGCTCCTGATATTGCAAAACGCATCTCTTTCCCCTGTTTTCCCACGCCTCTATTGGCCGATAATCGCGGGAATTTAAAGGGTATGCGTTCAGATTGTTTCCCCGAGGGATTTTCTGAAATCACAGGGCTTCAGTTCGCCCGTGCATTGCTGCCTAATGGCCGGTAGCATTTTCCAGCAAAACACGCATCATTCGCGGCTTGATATGGAGCAGCAACTCGGGTAGATGCTCAAACATGAGCGCTTTAGTGCGGATGCGTTTCTTTCGGTTGATCGTCTGGGGCGAGGTCAACTGCGGTAGCCGTGACACGGACTGCGATGGCTAGCAATCAACAAGAAAGACGCGAAGAAGCGAGGTTGATGCTGCTTCGGTTTGTGTCCGAAAGCCCCGATGCATCCACGCGCGAAATTGCCGCAGCGATTGGCGTGTCTAACGGGTCTGCCTACTACCTTTTGAAGGCTTTGATTGAAAAAGGTTTCGTTAAGGCTTATACCTTTGCGAATGCAAAATCCAAATATTTCTATGTTCTAACGCCGGAAGGTAGTAAGCAGCGCCTCGGACTGACCGAGCGGTTTCTGGCGCGGAAACGAATGGAATACAAAGTTCTGCGGGATGAAATCCAGAAAATGGAGCGAGAGTTGCAATCAAGTAATGGGGTGGAGGGCCTCCAATCAGAACCGCTTTAGCACCGAGTTTACTATATAGTGGTAAATTATTGACTAAAAATGAATTTATACCTTTACTTTAATCCGCCCCGCCAAAACCGTTTCTAAACAGTTTTCGTGCAGTCACCTTGCAGATGCTGAAACGATTGCTGCACGCATGTTTAGACTTTCATAGGAATGGACATACGTTCTTCACAAAGACACTTGTCATAAATAGTGGTCCTTAGTCAAGTAAATCGGCAGAATCGCATGGTGGTCACATGTATAGGAACATAGCTGCGCTTTTTGGAAGATGCCGCATTGAAAAACTCTGACATGCGTGTCTTCTCATCCAGCCGTTAAAATGCTTGCAGTAAGATCAGAAATCAACCATCTCGTTTTTCGAACAGGTCGGAACGTATAGAGAAATCTAGGCGCCGTTTTTGTCGGTATACCTGACATTTTCTTCTTTTTTGAAGGCAACTTTTGACTAGACACACCGTGACACTTGCTTCAAGGAGGGCCTATGCTTCAGAGGATGGCCAGACGCTGCTGGCCGCGCAGAGGCCATTGGGGTTCGTCTGCCCTACAGCTGCCGCAATGGCCGGTGCAGCAGTTGTAAGTGTCGCACTGACGAGCGCGGGCTTTCGGAGGCGGGGAAGTCGGATCGATGGACCCTTGCCTGCGTGCGTCCCGCATCGGGTAACGTTTCGCTGGCCGTCGAAGATTTGACCGATCTAAAGCTCTCCATGGAACGTATTATTCTCGCGAAAATTGATGCACTTGATTCATTCTTCTCTGCGGTGCTGCGTGTACGGTTGAGGCTCCCGCCCGCGACGAAGTTTGACCTTGTTCCTGGACAATATATGGAAGTCTTAGGGGCCTCAGGCGTTCGTCGTAGTTACTCCCTGGCAAAGCGCGCCGAAGGAGGCGCGTTGGAGTTGAATATCCGCCGCGTGGCGGGCGACGCGATGCGTAAATACTGTTTCGTGATCGGTAAGATAAATAACCTTCTTTGCATAGATGGTCCGAGGAGCAGGTTCACGCTCCAGTCAAACATCCGATACGGATGTGATCTTCCTCGCGACCGGCACGGGGATAGGCCCCGTGAAAGCGATGCTTGAATAGATCGCCTCGCTTACTCTGTCTAAGCGACCGCGATCCGTGCAGCTGGATTGGGCGGTCGCCACAGCGAAGATTTGTACCGGGACCTCGAAGAGGATTTAGAGAAGTTATGGTGGAGGCGAGCCTCGACGGATGGCTGACGACCGGCAGCTTTAATGCGATGTTCGAGGAGCGTCTTGCCAAGTACCTTGGCGTGAAACATGTCCTGACTGTGAACTCTGGGCTGGTTCTCTAATCTCGGTGTTTTTTCGACACTGACGTCACGGAGGCTCGGCGATCGAGCAATCCGGAAGGGCTATGAAGTCATTGGCGTTGCAGCAGCTACAATCATGAAGGCGAGTCTATCCAAAATCGCCACGTCAACTCTTCAGGCGGCTGAAATAGCACAGAAGCTGCTGAAAATGGGCTGTCAAAGGCCCGGAACCACCCTAACGCCAGCGCATCCGCGCTTGCGAATCCGTTGATCAGTCGTTCCCAAACATAACCTGAAACGTATAAAATGATAATTAATCCTTTAATTTACGGGCTAACGATTTCGGCGAAGCTTTTTATGATCCTCATCCTCGCGGTGAAAATACCAGAACAAGATTTAGCGCAAGTTGGTCTCACAATGACAACCGTCATTTGGATCGTTATGTTCTTTGACTACGAAAATGGCACAGATATTGGACGGCGGATTGCAAAGGCGGAAAGTCACTACGAACAAGAGAAAATCTTTAGAAGATATTGCAGCTATAATTCTACAAGAGTGGTTATCGCATTCATTGCATTTTCGGCATCTCTTCTAACCAATAATAGCATACTTGCCTTAATATTCTTTTTGTCCTTGATGGAGACGATAATTTTTTCATCGCGGAAAATACTTTTAGCGCTTGGCTTGTTGCGAGCCTCGGTTTTAGTTGAGTTCGCTCGGTCTGCTCCCTGGGCGATAATTTTTTCCTCACTTATTTTTTTTGAAGTATTTGAGTATAATAGTTATCTATTTTTGGCAACTTGGTCGCTCTCCAGCATTATTGTTTGTGTCGGGACCTTTGTATATTTAAGTTATATTTTTCCCAAATCAGTCGTTCAGATGCCTAACTTTACGGAGATCCCAGGTCTATTGAAGAAAAATTCGGCATTATTCATTTCTTCCTTTTTTCTTGTCTTTGTTGAAACCTCCCCACGGTACATACTAGAATTCAATGGTATGTATGAGCAGCTTGCAGCATATGTATTTTTCTCTGGATTTGTCTTTTCAATTCCAATATTTATGTGGATTGTTTCAATTGGAAAAAATTATCGCGGCTTGGCGGCGTTTCACTCTTCTGATGAAAATTTTTCAATTTTTTCCACTCTTGAATGTTATAAAATGATCCTCATAAATGGTGTTTTAATTTTTTTGTTTCTATCGTTTGCTTCGTACATAACTGTTGAATTTCTGGTTCTATATTTTATAAACGGTATTTATGAAGAATATCTTCCACTATTGCCTTTTCTATTATTTTTACCGTTATTGATCTTTCTTGATTCAGTTGCCACCAACGCCCTTGCGTTAAAGGGACGGGACTGGCAAAATCTCATTTGCGCGGTTTTTTCTATCCTTTTAATGATGTTACTCCTTGCAATATGGGGACGTGAATTTGATATTTGGGAGGTGCCTTGGTTGCTTGCTTCTACCTATTCATTTTCAGCCATATTGCGTTTTTTATCCCTATGGTTTTTGAGTGGGGCTAGATAGATAATCTCGTTGGCGGGGTGAGCTTGTAATGAACCAGTGAAAATCTGCTCACGCTATAGAGAGGAAAATAGCGATGAGTATGACGATGGACGACAGCATCAAGCGTTGGACGGCGAAGCGGAAGACGGCGCTTGTCATCGGGATCATTCGCGGCAGGATGACGGTGCCGGAAGCCAGCCAATCATTCGATTTGTCATCCTCTGAGGTTGAGGGTTGGATCGAGGATGCCAAACGGGGGGGGGGAACTCGTTGCGCGCCAACCCACTCGACATACGGGGATAAAACGAGAAGCAGTTCAAGGATCTGCAAGATACCTATGGCGACGCCATGCTGGAGCTTCGTGCGCGAAAAAAAATTCCAGGCCTCATGGTGATGTCATGAGCCTCCACTGGTTCGAGGCCGTGGCCGAACGAAGGGAGGGAATTGATCCGGACGCTTGTCGAGGGCATCTTGGCGAAGGGGATCCCAGTGCCGCTAGCTAGAAGCTATGCGTCTGGTTCGCGGTGCCTCGTAGGACGATTTACTAAAATTCAACCAAGGCTGCGCTGAAGGTTGATGCCCGATTTGGAGACCCGATCAAGGAGATGATCGAGGCCGAGCCATCCTTTGGGTATAGCACGGTGGTTTGGCTCCTGGGCTGCAATAAGACACGGTTTAGAGGATCTTCCAAATCAGTGGCTGACAGGTCCGCAGGCGACCAGTTGGTATTCGCCCGCTGATCAAAGCGCTGCCTTCTGTTGCTACAGTTCAAAACGAACGCTGGTCGACAAATCTGTGCAGAATTTGGGCAGGACGAGATGACTGGATCAACTGCTAAAACCACAAGCGCCCTCAGGAAGCGCTTGCCATGAAAAAGCCTGCTCAGGCAGATGCATTTGCGGCTTAAATTGCGCAGAATCTGCTGGGTAATAGCGGTATTGATATCGGACGCTGCATGCCAAGCTCGTCCGCATGGGCTTAAGGGAGAACGTAAAGTTCGTCGAGCGGATTTACCGCGAAGAACGGCTGTGGCTGCTCCGCACCAAGCGCAAGAAGATCCCACGCGAGGGCATTGAGGGGGCTTGGTGCCCGATTGCGCTGATGCGCCCAACCAGCGCTGGTCGCTCGACTTCATCAATGACGCGTCGGCCAATGGCCGCAAGTTCAGCAACGCCAACCTCAAGGACGACCGCACGCGCGAATGTACGGCCATCGAGGTTGACTACTCGTTGCCGGGCTAGCGGGTAGTCGAGATGCTGGAAGGCGTGGCCCGTGAACGGGGATACCCGACATCCTGGTGGTTGATAACGGTCCGGAACTGCGCGGCCGCGCGCGAGCTGGACGGGCTGATGATCACGGCGTCCAGTTCTATTTCATCACCCCGGTAAGCCGAACCAGAACGCCTATATTGATAGCTTCGAAGGGCGGTATCGTGAGGAGTTTCTGAACGCGCTTTGGTTTATGAGCCTTGCGGATACCCACGAAAAGTTGGAGGATTGGGATAGGCAACATAACGAGGATCGACCCCACAGCGCGATCGGATATAAGTTCTGATCGCCACGCATTATCCCGGCAGCTTCACCAGCCCGTCGTCGTGGAAAGGCAGGAAAAATCTAGCTTCCGGTGGTCCAATGTTGGGGAGCGGAGCAAAAGGAGATTAGACTCAATTTATGATTGGCTCTGAAAATGGGGGCAGGTCAGATTGACAGGATCCGCTTCTTGCTACGGGCGGTGACGCCAAGAATGAAACGGGCGCAGAGCCCGTCATTGTCGTATCGCCAGCCGCTGCGGAGGCCGTCGGTTCAGATATAGACGATGGGCTCGTCTTTCAAAACCGCTTCTTTCCAGCCTTAGTGTTCCCTGGCCCAATCGCGCTAGGGGCGCGAAACTGTATGCGCCGAAAGTACTGTGGGAACGGGACCCAGAAGAACCTTAAGTGCGGCGCCCATTTCGCCGCTAAAGATCCCTTTGAGGTAAAGCCAAGACAAGGCCGCCTCCAGCGTCTTGGTTCGGAGAAAACAGGGCAGAGCTGAAGGTCACAGGCGTGCCGTCCTTGAATCGCACCTTTGGAATGCGCAAACTCACAGGACCAAGGCCTGTCTGAAGAGAGCGCTCCGGATGATGCCTATTGCGCACGACAGCCGCATGCCCCGCATCCGTGCGCAGATCTGCAAAATGTGCAAGTTAGCTGGCAAGTTTTGCCTCATCTGCCGTCGCGATTAGGTCCTGTGCTCCCGTTCTGAGCAATTCCGTCCGTACGTTTCGACGCGCAAAACTAACAATGTTCGCCATTCCCATGGCGGTGTATATCAATCGGCCGGGCTGCTGCTTCGCAACAACAATTCAACCAGATACGCCGCCAACTTTCAAACCGCCCAAACACCAAGTCCAGGCATAGCTCCATTAGTAACTTAGTAACTGGCGTGATGAAATTACAACTCTTTGTAGTGCTTCAAAATGGATTTACAGAATAAAATGCATACACCAAAGTTAACAATTTGTGTACCAACACATAATAGAGGTGAATTTTTAGAGGCTTGGTTTGAGGAAAACTTTGAAGCCATTAATGACAAAAGGATCAAAATTCTTATCCACGACAATGGATCAAGCGACACAACGCCAGAGGTTGTAAAAAAATATAAAAATGTACTTCATAATATCCATCACATTCGGACGGATGTCGCAACTAACTTTGATAATAGTGTGTTGCGTTGCGTTGATGAGGTCGAAACAGATTATTTTTGGCCAATCGGGGACACGTATTTGATTTCGAAAGAATTAGTGAGTCGCCTGCTGCTAATATTGTCTGAACATTGCTCGCACAACGCAATTATATTCAACATAAATAAAAGATATAAAGGGATCGGACGGGTGTTCGAAAATTATGACGAATTGTTGTCAAATGTTGCAGGGGTAAACGCCTGCCTGGCAACAACTGTGTACAGAACAAACAAAAAACCCCTCAACCTTAAGAGGTTTATTGGTTATGGCTATATTCACAGTGCAATTTTGTTTGAGGAGTCTTTTGGTCGCGAGGTGAGTGTCCTAATGATCTCAGATTTGTCAATCGAGGTTATCAGGCGAAAGGGATTAAAAAAGAGAAGTTGGGCATATTCAAGAAAATCTCTTGAAATCGTCACGAACGATTGGAATTCGCATCTAAAATCTCTAAGTGGTTACGATCCTCATGTTCATCGTGGAGTAAGTTCAGCAGTTGGAGAAATTACTCGCCTATTTAGCATGCGTGGCGTGATGTTAATGAGGAGCACTAATGCGGTTCGCCCCTCATCACTCAAGCTGATTACAAGTAATGTGCCATTTAAATTTGCAAAAATGTTCTATGTGTATGTCTTAATATCTCTAATTTTCCCTAAAATAATTTTGTATTTAATGTTAAATCTTAAAGAGCGCATTTCTTGACGTAGAAGTTATTTTACTTCACTCGAAAATTTCATCTCAAGACGCAAAGCTATGGAGGTAGCAATGAAAAATATGCACGATGCACGATATACTGATGGCAGTTATACGGTGAGGAATCGCGGATTTAGTCAAAATGAAAGCTTACAAAAGGCGTTAGAATTTCACCGCATTGCCAAGTCGAATGATGTAAAGGTGCGGTCGATATTAGATTTCGGATGCGGTGGTGGGGGATTTTTAAAGAGCATTTTTTGTAAAAATTTTTTTCCAGAACTTAATAGTGGCATGGGTCTGGATATTAACCATGATGCCATTTCCTTTGCATCGGAACATAATTCTTACAGAAATGTTAGCTTCCAGTGTGGTCAGTTGAACGAATTTCAGCCCCAAAATAAGTTTGACGTAGGATGCGCTGTTCACGTTCTGGAGCACTTGCAAAATTGGGAGGATGTGGCTCTTCGTTTATCCGAAATATCAAGTGTGTGCTACTTTGTTGTGCCGTTAGAGGCAAGTGTGTGGCATACATTGAGGCCAAACGTTTTGCATGGGCAGTATGATAAATATGGCCATATCAATTTTTTTAATGAAGCTTATTTTAAGTGTAGGCTCAAAGAGTTAGGGTTTGATCTAATTGACCTAGATTATTCCAACGAGTTCATTTCATTTACTGGTATGGGGGCGAAGTTATTAAAGTTCCCACGGCTTGGACTGGGAGCCATTTCTAAATCCCATTGCGCTAACTGGTTAGGTGGCTATTGTCTGCAAGTTTTGTGTACGCGGGGAGCCTAGGTGTTCACTCCTGGCAACTGGTGGATCGGATAGAGGATGAATCGATCTGGCTGTGAGGTCCAGATCTTGGAGTTGTAATCGCAAGGCCGTCGAGCGTCATGAGGCGTCGGACGAAGTTGTACGCTGTGATGAGGTCCGCGAGGTGGGTGCCAGCTCATCCTGGATGTCGCATTTGAATGGTTTCACTGTGGCGTCCATTATCGTGCGGTACCTTCTCTCTACTTGACCGATAGTGCAGGGACGAGTGGGTTTGTTTGGCTGGTGGTCGATGCTATTCGTTTCACAGATCATGTTGAAGCGCATAGGACATGCGATGATCGTATTCCGATTCCCTGGCTGCTCTGCGAACTGGATGCCGTTGTCGTTTAAAACCGCGCGGACATAGCAGGGAACGGCGTCGAGGATGTGCCGCAGGAATTCCCAGGCGGTGCGCCTGTTGGCCTTCTCGACGAGGTGGGGCACCGGAAGCTTGCTCGTGCAATCAATGCCCAAGGTAATATCCCCTAAAATTAGTGGTGTTAAAAAGTTGAATTTTCTTGGCAAGATATCTGGGGAGGTTTACGATGAAGAATGGACGATTTAGCGTTGCGCAGGTCATGGCGATCCTGAAGCAGGCGGAGTGCGGTGTGCCGGTCTCTGAGCTGTGCTGTGAGCATGGAATGAGCAGTCCCAGCTTTTACAAGTGGCGGGCCAAATTTGGCGGGATGGACGCGTCGCTCATCGCAGAGATGAAGGACATGGCCAAGCGGAACCGCCGCCTCAAAAAGATGTATGCGGAGATGAGCATGCAAAATGAGTTTCTCAAGGAAGCCCTCGAAAAAAAAGAACTAAGGCCGTCTCAACGACGAGAAATCGCCATGAATGTGGTGGCGTTGCGTGGGGGTCAGTGTAGCGCTGGCTTGCCGTCCGTTTCAATTCAGCGAGACCTGTTACCGGTACAGCCCCACGCTGAGCGACGAGAACGAGGAGATTGCCGATTGGCTGGAACGTTGACGGCGAACAAACGCAATTGGGACTTTGGCCTTTCGCTTTTTGTGACTGCGCAACGTCCAAGGCTACAGCGGGAACCGCAAGCGGGTCTATCGGATTTACTGCGAACTTGAGCTGAACTTACGGATAAAGCCCAAGAAACGGCTCAAGCGGGATAAGCCAGAACCGCTGACAGTTCCTGACAGGCCCAATGAGACGTGTGGTCCATGGATTTCATATCGGATCAACTTGACGAAGGCTGGTCGATCTGGACACTGAACGCCCTGGCTGACTTCAATCGCGAGGGTATGTGCATCGAAGTCGACTTCTCATTGGCAGCCGAGCGCGTGATGCGGAGCCTAAGCCAGATCATCGAATGGCGTGGAACACCCAAAGCCATTCGTATTGATAATGGACCCGAATATGTCAGTGGAAAGCTCATGGAATGGGCCGAAGAGCAGGGCGTTAGACTGGAATACATCCAAACCGGAAAGCCCCCGCAGAACGCTCATATAGAGCGGTACAACCGCACAGTTCGCGGCGAATCGCTCAGCCAATACATCTTTGAAACGATCGAGGAGGCACAGGATCAGGCAACGGAATGGCTCTAGACTTACAACAACGAGCGATCCAAGATGGGTATCGGCGGCATGACACCCGCTATGAAACTAAAAGCAGCCGCATGAACTCTATAGCTCGACCTCAATAAAAATGGGGGATTTCCGTGCGTCGAAAATACGGCCTCAGCCAGGGTACGTTCTACAAGTTCAAATCGAAGTATGGCGGCATGGAGCTGTCCGATGCCGCCAAGCTGAGGGCACTGGAAGATGAGAATACCAAGCCCAAGCGCCCGCTGGCGGATACGATGCCGGATAACGTCGTGCAGAAGGATATCTTGGGAAAGAGCTGACGACGCTGAATGAGCGGCGAGAGGCAGTTCTGAGGGCGCTGCGGGATCACGACATCTCGCCGCGCCGGGCCTGCCGACTTGTCGGTGTCGACCCAAAGACGGTCCGTCGCGAACGCCTGCTGGACAATCCTGAGAAACGCAAGGAGATGAAGGCCGTCGCTGCCACGCGCCGCCAGTTCGGCTATTGGCGGATCGGCGTGATGCTGGAACGCACGGGAATGATCATGAACCACAAGAAGCTCTACTGGCTCTAGACCGAGGAGAAGCCGGGCGTCCGGCGATGACGGGGTCGCAAACGCGCGCGTGGTTCGCGCACACCGATGCCAGAGGCGCTGAAGCCCGGCGAACGCTGGTCTCTGGACTTACTGTCCGACACGTTCGGTGCTTCACGCAGGTTCCGCATCCTGGCGGTGAACGACGATTGCTGCCGTGAGGCCTGTGCTTGATGGCTGATACCAGCATATCGGGCGCAAGGGTGGCGCCGGAGTTTTATGAACTTGTGCGTATCTACGGCAAGCTTGCTAGCATCGTCAGCGACAACGTCCTATGTCGGGATGGTTTGGCTGATTGAGTCAGCAAGTGATGTGGCATCCGATGGATCGAATGCCCTGTTAGGGTTGCCCAGACGGGCTCTGCCGTCAAGAAGTGTTCTCTCCCACAGCAAACACAAGGTACGCGCGATGGCGGCCCTCACCGTCCTTAAGACGAGATCCCAAATCCCAAGCAAAAAGCCCGAACATTATCTACGAGGTCAGTTGCCTGCCTCCACGGCCACTACAGAGAAAGGTCCTTCCGCCTTGGCACCCCCACTGCAAAGAAGGGGCGATAGGGTTCGCCGTGTTTGATGACGGCGTGTACTGTTTGCGAATTTTTGCTGAGATTGCAGTGTATGCCTTTCGCCTCAGATGCGCGTTGTGTCGGTCTTTCGAGATGTAGCGTTCCAACTTGTCTCTGAAGCTGTTGGTGCGATTGAGAACGGTGGTTTGCCCCGGCATCCAAAGAGTGCGGCGAAGCCTGGCGTTCCCATATTTTGATATCTTGTTTTGCCCACAAAATATACCAAATATACAATATCACAATGCCAAGCCCGCAGAACTTCAGGAACTGTCGTTGGTGCTGGACACGGCGCAGATAACTGGCTTCGGTCAACATCGCCATAGCATTGATCGGCCCGATCCCGGGGATGGTCGTTGGCAGTTGATAGTCGGGAAGATCGGACTGAAGCTCGACGGCTCGTGCTTCAAACTTATTGCACTGCTGGATGAGGCTGCACCCTTCGGCTAACACCTGCTAAATAATGTGAATGGCTTCCGAATCTGGGTGAACGGGCAAGCCAACAGAAGCAGTGGCCGTGGCGTAAATGGCTGAGAGCATTTGATCTTTCCCATCTTTACGGCCCACAACTTGCTATGCGTCCTTGATGAAGCTTCCCGGCTCATCGTCGAGATCGTGTGCAGCGAAGGATACCTATCGAGGAAAGCCAGAAACCAGTTGGTGCGCGAGCTTCGATGAAAGCGCTCAGCCTCCGGGAAGTACAGCGGCAGGTAAAGCGTCAGGATACGGTGCCAGAGTTCGGTCTTCGAACGCGATACAATCTCATGAATCTTCGATAGCTTCTGAATGTCGGAAGTGCCCGTGGCCAAGGAGGCGTGAAAAAAAATTGAACCGCGCCGATCTCCAGTATGTGCAGAATGACCAGCGCATCCTTTGGCTCGTTCTTGTCCCAGCTGTCGTGGAGCGCTTCCCGCGTCCGGGCCAAACTGATCGAGGAGATCAGCTTCAGATCAAGCCCAGACTGCACAAAATGGTGGGCAAGAGTGCGATGGTAATTGCCAGTCGCTTCGAACCCGATCCGTACTGGCAGGTCATAGCTGACAAGGGTGGTGGTCAATCGTTCGAAAGCCCCGCGCGTGTTCGTGATCGTCAATCCGCGTCGACGCTTTTTGCCCAGGATGCCGATCAAAACTTCATGCCGATACTTGGAAATGTAGATATCGACCAGCAAGGGCGAAGCGGTAGAATGGTTGGCGGTCATAGCCGGTCTCCTCATCAGTGTGGCTTGTGCAAAACCACTGTTGAGACCTGAGACCCAGTTATTGCCACCCGCTGCGCACTTTGAGGGCTTCACGCGCGGCCATAACCTCGAAACAGCGCTTCTTCCCAACGTGCTACGGCAGCGAATTTATCTCTCGCGACCTAGATCTTTGGGCTCATGCCAACGACGTCACGCTCGACTTTTCATGGCTGGGAAACCGACCCACAACGGGTTCATCGAAGCCTTCAACAGCAAGCATAGGGCGGCATGCCTGCACGCGCACCCCTGAACTGGCCCCTTTTTCGACCGGACACTTGGGCATAACCGTGGAGTCTTAGGTGTATTCCCAAGCAGGTGCTGCGTCTGATATAGAAATCATCACTGATGGCGGCCGTCGTCGTCGCTGGAGCGCGGCCAAGAAGCTTCACACCGTCGAAGAAACGCTGGATGACCGTGCCAGAAGCTGTGTGGTCGCGCGCCGTAATGGCGTGGCCCCCAACTTGTTGTATCTTTGGCGCGGGCTCATGCTGGAAAGGGGATGTGTTGCCGTGTCAGAGGATGATGACTTTACCAGAAATAGGACCGTCCGTCAGATGGAAGACCGTATCCGAGAACTGGAACGCCAGCTCGGCCGAAAGACGCTGGAGGCCAAGATTCCGAGAGAGGCGTTGGACAAGTCAAGCTCAAAATAAAACAGATCTTGCACGTGCGGTCGCCTCTGAGGGGAGAGTTCCAGTGAGGGTCGTTGCCGAAACCCCGAGTGTCGCCCGCTCGAACTTGATTGACAGGCTGATGGAAAGGACGAAGTCGCGTCGGCGCTACAATAAAGCGCAAGACCCGGCGGTGGTGCCGTTGATCACAACGCTGGTGGCGGCCCGACCGACCTACGGCTACCGGCGGATTACGGCAATCCTGAACCGGCAGCTGCGATCGGAAGAGCTAGCGCCCGTCAACCACAGAAGGGTCTATCGCATCATGAAGGCGTACAATCTGCTTCTTGCGCAGAAATATACGGAGCGCCCGAAGTATGTTCACGACGGAAAGGTCATCGTCGTGCGCTCGAACCTGCGTTGGTGTTCGGACGGCGTTGAGTTCACTTGCTGGAACGGGGACATTCTTCGCGGCGCCTTCATCATCGATGCTCACGACCGCGAAATTATCGCCTTGCGCGCCATGGTGAATGCTGGGATCAACGGGTCCGACATCCGTGACATCATGTTCGAAGCCGTCGAAGGGCGCTTCGGTGCATATCGCGCGTCCTCGATCGTCGAGATGCTGTCTGACAATGGCTCGCCGTACAATCAGACGGACACGCAGATCTTCGCCCGCCAGTTGGGACTAAATCCCTGCTTCAAAACGGTGCAAAGCCCGAGGATCAATGTCATCTCGGAGACTTTTGTGATGATGCTGAAGCGCGATTGCGGCCAGGTCACGCCGTTACCGGACGCCCAGACAGTTCTTGGATTGATCGGAGCTTGGATCGAGGGCCAAAATGAAAACCACACGCACTCAGGGATGAAGATACGTTCACCACGCGAGTTCAGCGCAGCTCAAACCGCAACCGCCTGAGTGTCCGCTGAAACGGGGGCAACAACAATCAGCGTCTACAACATAAGCGCCCGCACCAAGCGCTTGCCATGAAAATGCCCGCTCAGGCATATGCACTAGCGGCCTAAACTGTACAGATTCCGCTGGGTCATCACAAGATCGCCGCATGACCTGCAACTCTCAAATATCAGATTTGAAAATAACTCAGAAAAATACGTGAGTACCCAAGCTTAATCGCTTAACGTATTATTACTTCCGTAAACAGAGAAAGGGTCAGAAGTGATAGCTCATGTTTGCTCGAACACGAAAAAAAGCAGGTTAGCGGTAGCAAGCACTGTAATTATTTGGTTCAATATTTTTTATATATTTGTGTTCCTTTTGCTGCAAAATATTGTTGGTATGGGTCCTGGGGTGACGCACATTGATGAGGGCACATATTTAAATCCAGAAACCAATGTATGTGATGGATTTGAAAGTTTTGCAATTCTTATCGGACACTCATATTATTGCGTTGTAGCTGCATTAGATTATAGCATCCCTGCCATACTTCTAGTTCAAATTTTAATATATATTTCGACCTCGTTTTTCATATATGAAAGGTTGAAAGACTTTTGTAAAAACAATGCTGCCTATATTTTTCTTCTACTTGTTGTTTTTGACCCTTACCGCGCGCATCTAGCGGTGCATATATTGAAGGAAACATTTGTGATTGCCGGGGTCTGCCTAATGCTTTCGAACGGTTTTTTAGGATTGTTTGTTTCCACCGCATTTAGGTTCTTTTCAATAATCTACCTATTTATTACACTCAAACCACTAATGATTACGTGCCTATTGGCATTTTTAGCTATTACCTTGCGGTTCCTTTTGCCCGATCTATTCTTCCACATTCAAGGTGGTGGCAATAATGAAATGATATTTAGAGAGTTTGATACCGTACCAACCTTCAACCAATTTGGGCTACTTGGTGATCTTGTAAGATCGCTGCTTTGGCCAATGTTTCTTATGACTGGTGCCTTCGTTATTTTTGCACCAAATCTACTTTATTTTGTAGTTGCTCTTGGTGCTGCAGCGTCTCTTAATTTTGTAATTTTGCAACGTATGAAGTTGAAGGTCTTGATAGGCCCCTTTGTTGCGATGGCAATTTTAGCATTCGTCACTCCGGGTTTCACTAGTTTTACACGTTATGCCTATCCAATTGTAATTGTGTTGCCCTTGCTGTCGCGCAAGCATTCGAAGTCCCTATTAGCCAAAGTGAAGGATCGGAACAATGAGCAAGCTTAATATCAAAATAATTGGTTGTGTCGGTTTGCCGCCAAGATACGGCGGTTGGGAGACACTTGCCAATTTTCTAACTTTAGAGCTTTCGGGTGATTTTTCATTTGAAGTTTTTTGTTCGTCCTGGAACTATGATCGCCAATTGGCTGAATTCAATGGTGCTCGGTTGCGTTATTTGCCGCTTAAGGCTAACGGAGTTTCAAGCATTTTTTACGACCTGATCTCAATGTTGTTAGTGAGCAGATCTAATTCAATCAAATTGGTTCTAGGTGTTTCTGGCTGCATCTTTCTTCCTATTTTGAAGACCTTTTCTAAAGGTTACTATGTTGTAAATATTGATGGACACGAATGGCGTCGCGCAAAGTGGGGATGGCTGACTAAAGAGTTTCTTAAATTGAGTGAGGCGGTTGCTGTCCATTTCGCCGATGTTGTTGTTGTTGATAATCCCGTTCTTGCGCAATATATTTCTAGGGAGTATGGAATAAATGCGACCACAGTGGCTTATGGTGGAGACCACTGTGTCCCCTTGCCCATTTCAGGTAAAATTATTCAAGCATATCCCTGGGTAAAGAGTAAATATGGATTTATGGTTTGTAGAATTGAGCCAGAGAATAATATTGAGATGGTTCTGGATTGCTTTTCACGTCAGAACGTCCATACTATGGTTATTGTTGGAAACTGGAAGGATAGTCTATTTGGACGAGCGATGAAGGAGAAATATGCACAGTTCGAAATGCTGCAGCTTATAGACGCCATTTATGACCAATCCGTCTTGGACCAAATTAGATCTAATGCCCATTTTTACGTTCATGGCCACAGTGCTGGCGGGACAAATCCATCGTTGGTTGAGGCAATGTCATTGGGATTGCCTGTATTTGCCTTCCGTGTTGATTTCAACATTGCCACAACTTTCGAAGAGGCGTTTTATTTTTCCACTGCTGATGAATTAACAGAATCTATTAAGCTTCTGTCGGACGAGGATTTAGATCAGTGCGGCAGAACGATGCGCCAGATTGCTTTAGAGAATTACAATTGGCGATGTATTGCATCAAAATATCGAGAAATTTTTCGAAAGGTTAGCCAGTGATAAGATCTATTTGTTCGCTTGGTTTTTTGGGTTGGGTAAGGCTGTTTTTTAATGTTTTACTTTCAAGGTCTTTGTTCCGCGGTTGTCGAGTGGTCCGATGGCCATTTTACATACGTCGGGTTGGAAAATTAGTTTTAGGGGCGGGTTTCTCGTCTGGTCCTGGATTGATTATTGATGTTCTTGACAAATCTGCATCCGTTAGTGTTGGCTGTGATGTTTATGCCAACTATCGATTACACATTGGTGCAAAGTTCTGGGTCGAAATAGGTGATAATTGTCTGTTTGGTAGCGATTGCCTTATTATTGATCATAATCATGGGCGATATATCGGAGATTTCCAGTCGTATCCTTCAGAGAATCCAGTTGATCGAATTTTGACTGGGGGGGGGATAAAAATTGGAAGTAACTGTTGGTTTGGAGATCGAGTAACCGTCCTTCCTGGTGTAACAATCGGGTCCGGAGTGGTTGTGGGAGTGGGAGCTGTTGTGACCCATGATTTGCCCTCAGATGTCATCGCAGTGGGTGCACCTGCAAAAGTCATCAAGAGATTTGATCATGACAGCGGTGTTTGGAAAGATGAAAATGATGTCGATCATGCATCGTAAACCATCGCATTGGTGTGGTCCCGTTTCGGCGGACACTCTGGTGGTTGCGGTTTGAGCTGCGATGAATTCGCGTGGTGACCGCATCTTCACCCCTGATCGTCGGTGGTTGGCATACCTCTCGGACTGTTCTTCTACGGATGTTAGGCGAATATTCAAGTGGTTCTGCTTCGCGTCAATCACACCTGCGGCCTGGCGGTCGACAAGCAAAACGTAGTCCGCCGCCCGACATTTGTCTGGTACTTAATCGACACTGTGGCCTGCGTAAGAGTCCATAGCGCCCTTTGTCTTGGACCTGCAAGCTGGCCACGCGCAGGCGTTCGTCGATCCGGTCCCGGGCGATCTGTTTTGGATCCTGGTTGACGTCGTGGCTCAAGGAAAAGTCACTAAGGTATTGTTTTCACAATCATGTCGTCTGCGCCTCAGGTGCGCAATCGCAAGTCGTTTAACAACGCGGTTGAGCAAGCGGTCCGCTGACGTTTATGGGTTCGTTTAATAAGTTCTTTCAGCCGGCCCTTATCTTTGGATCAGGACCCATTGATTTTCGCTTAGGGGCGTGAACCACGATTCAAAAAACCGAGCGGTGGACATGTCCCATCTTGTCTGGCTGATGGACGCGCAGATGGAGCGTCTTTAGCTCTTCCTTTTCAAGTCGCACGGGAAACCACGTGTCGATGATCGGCCTGTGTTGAGTGTAATTATCTTCATTCATCGTTGACCTGCTCTCCAGAAAAGTCGGGCATTTTGAGTTAGCCTGTTCTCCATCAAGGAGACAGACGCTGAAGAGAAGCCGTTTCAGTGAAAAACAGATCATTGGGATATTGAAAGAGCATCAGGCTGGGCTTGGCGCGAAGGAGTTTTGCCGTAAGC
>JBGCEN010000344.1:0-8407 GCA_045106435.1 Rhodothermales bacterium | reverse complement strand
TGGGCGTCACCAACTTTGATGCGGCTCATTTACGCATTGCGCTGGCCAGTGGCATTCCTATTGTGAGCAATCAGGTTTGTCATTCTCTAATCGACAGACGAGCCAGTTTGACTATGACGGAGGTTTGTAAACAATACGATGTTAAATTATTGGCCTTTGGCACCTTGGCAGGTGGATTTCTGACCGACCGATGGTTGGGAAAAACCGAGCCTTCTATGGAGGATCTAAGCACCTGGTCACAAATGAAGTACAAGCGGTTTATTGATGCTGCCGGCGGATGGGCCCCTTACCAGCATCTATTGCAAACCGTAAAATCCATCGCGGACAAACACCAGGTTTCGACGGCAAATGTGGCTTGTCGTTATATCTTGGAAAATCCTGCGGTTGCAGGAGTCATCATCGGTGCGAGACTTGGCGAAAGTGAGCACATTGACAACAATAAACAAATACTTGATATCACGCTCGATGCAACAGATATCTCAGCGATCAAAGAGGCTCAGGAACAACTGCAACCCATCCCGGGCGATTGCGGTGATGAGTACCGAAAACCACCATTTTTAACTGCATCTGGCGATCTCAGCGATCATTTAGACACCATTCCAAAGGCATTTACCCCTGTTGCGATAAGAGAACACCGAGAGCAGGTTTTTAGTGGTACCCCCTGGGAAGGCTTTGCAGGCTATTCTCGAGCCGTAAAAGATGGCAATCGAATTCATGTTTCGGGAACGACGGCCACCCATGGCAACCTGATGATTGGGGGAAGTGACCCAGCCGCTCAGACTCATTTTGTGTTGGATAAAATAGAAGGTGCCATCACCTCTCTGGGAGGTACTTTGGCAGATGTCGTACGCACCAGAATTTTCGTCAATGACATCAGCCAGTGGGAAGCGGTAGCTCGGGCGCATGGAGAACGTTTCAAAGGTATTAACCCAGCCAATACATTGGTAGAAGCCAGGCTGGTCGGCGACGGTTACTTAGTTGAAATTGAGGCAGAAGCGGTCTTGCCTTCATAAGAGATTCTTACTGTTCTACATGATTGAATAAACCACTTTTTTTAATGGTCGCTTCGAAGGGTGACCATTCAGTCTTCATAAAACGTTCCACCTCCTCCGAATAGGCGGCTATCGCACTACTTGCCTCCTCGAGCATTTCTTTGTGTTGGTCAGAGGGAACAGTAGTTTGTGCCCTGCTGATACGCATCACATCTCTCAATTTTGAATGCGGCGAGCTTTCAAAAGACTGCCAGGCACCAACCTGTCTATCTGGCCTGGGGATCTGACCTTTGGCCCGGAGTTCTTTTAACTGTATTTTCATGCTTTGTACGCTAACGACTAACGAATTCTCAGAGGTCATGCCTTGATCCTGCTGCTCTTTCTCAATCTTTTCTAACCAGGTCTTTTTTTGATCTATGGCCTCAAACTGCTTCCCTAACCTAGCCACCTCTACATCAACCTCTTTTCTAAATTCATACAAAGCCTGATCTATTTTAGCATCCAGTTCAAACCGCGGATCAGCGATCACCTCGACGCTCGTGGTATCCTTGCTCTCACCAAAACTCAATACTATACTATAATCTCCTGGAAGCACCGCAATGCCTCTGGGATCGCTGCCTGGTTTTCTCTTTGATAAAGAAGCCGCCTGTTCATCCAGTTTCCAAATCATATAATTCAATCCCTTAACAAGCTTTTGAGTCTCAACCGTCTTGATCAGCTTTTGCTTGTCGTCAAAGATGTCGGCACGCACAACCTGCCCTGAATCAGGAACTTTAGACAGGTAAAACGGGATCTCCGTTTTTTGAAAAACACGATTCTCCCCCTCAAAGGTGGTATGAAAACCCGTCCAGATATTCCCTGGAGGATTGATAAATAAACCTTTAACCTGCACAGCGTTGTTCATGGGGAGTGCCGAAATTTCCGGCTTTAGTCGCTTAGCTGCGATCTCTCTGAGGCTCAATAAATCATCCAACACCCAGATGGCACGTCCAAAAGTACCGACGATTAAGGCCGATTCCGGCCTCTGAATCTCCAAATCCATCGTAGACACCGAAGGGAAACCATTCTTAAATTGTGTCCATGACTCTCCCTCATCTATACTGATCCACAAACCATTTTCGGTTCCCAGAAACAACAGCTCCGGCACCACCGGATCCTGAATAAAACTCAGGGCATAGCCTTTTACTTTTGTTTCATCGGCCATGCGCTTCCAGTGCTTACCATAGTCCTCTGTCATAAACAGATAAGGTGCATAATCACCTTTTCTGTAATTATTCACCACCATCCAGGCAGTACCCGCATCAAAAGGAGAGGCCATGATCTCTGTGATCCAGCCTTCATTCGGCATACCTTTGACACCTTGTGTTATATTCGTCCAACGCTTACCACCATTAGTGGTTAACTGCACCTGTCCGTCATCAGTACCCGCCCATATCACATTTTTATCAAGAGGACTTGGTGCAATAGTCAACAAGCTGTTGTACATCTCTGCCCCCGAAACATCTAAGGTCAATCCACCGTAATCTGCCTTCTGATGTTCTGGATTGTTGGTGCTGAGGTCTGGTGAAATGATGTCCCAGTTCGCTCCCTTATCATAGGTCACGTGCACAAACTGTGATCCGTAATACGCCTTGTTCTGATCAAAAGGATCCTGAGCGAAAGCTGCATTCCAGTTAAAGCGCAAGCGCGTTTTTTGATCAGGTGCTGGAGGCTGTATACTGACATAGTAGCCCGTGAGTTTGTCATATTGATAGAGAAACCCGTTTTGAGAAGAGCCGTAGCCAAACCGTGAGTTATTCAAATCAGGAGAAATATCAAAGCCATCTCCGCCTACCAGATATTGCCAGTACAAGGTTCTGATGCCGCCCCTTTTCCAGGTGTACCCCGGCCCAGACCAGTTTCCATTATCCTGCATTCCTCCATACACGTTAAAGGGCCTGTCGTGATCAACCCCTATATGATAAAACTGCGCCACTGGAATGGTTTCAGGAAAATACCAGCTCTTTCCATGGTCATAGGTGATACCGAGGCCGCCGTCTCCACCAATTATAAAATGTTTTGGGTCAGCAGGGTTCACCCAAAAGGCGTGAAAATCGGCATGAATTCCTTTGGTTTCATCTGCTGGGATCATCGGTGTGGTATCAAACGATTTCCCTCCGTCATAACTCACAGAAAGGGGTTGGTAAATATTATACAAGCGATCGGGGTCCTTACTGTCAACGGCCAGATCTTGGAAATAAAAAGGTCTGTTATTGGTAAACTTTGGATTGTCATTGATCATATACCAGCTTGTCCCTCCATCATCACTGCGATAGAGTGCATTCTTTGTAGCCTCTATTTTAGCATAGATACGATTCGGATCAGACGGAGCAATGGCAAAACCAATTCTCCCCAGATCCCCTTCAGGTAAGCCGTCTTCCCTGCCTAATTTTTTCCATTGAACCCCTCCGTCTTCAGACATATATAGTCCAGAGCCCTTTCCACCCGAAGTAAAATAATACGGGCTTCGCTCATGCTCATAGAGCGCCGCAAACAGTTTCTTGCTATTGACCGGGTCCATCACCAGATCCGCTATACCTGATTTTGTATTGGAAAACAGAATCTTTTCCCAATGTATACCGCCATCTGTGGTTTTATAGAGGCCACGGTCCTCATTTGGGCTAAAGGGATCCCCCATCGCCCCAACATAAACCGTATTGGGATCGTTGGGATCGATAAGGATGCGGTGGATCGTTTTGGTCGCTTCGAGTCCCAGATGCTGCCAGGTCGCACCTGCATCCGTGCTTTTAAAAATACCCATGCCCAGATTCATAGAATTTCTTGGGTTCCCTTCTCCCGTGCCTACCCATATCACGTTTGGATCATCTTGCTGAATGGCAAGGGCACCAATATTCTGAGTCGGCTGTTCGTCAAAAACAGGAGTCCAGGCCGAGCCGCCGTTTTCAGATTTCCAAACCCCTCCCGAGGCCGCCCCTACATAAATGATCTTTGGGTTGGCATCAAGTGCGTCGATAGCTGTAATGCGCCCACTCATATTGGCGGGTCCCACATTTCGGATCTTTAGGTTCTTAAGGTCTGAAAAGTCAAGAGACTGGGCATGAATGAGTGAAGAAACACTCAAAAAAAATATAAAAAGGTGGCTGTAAAACTTCATCTAACGTTTGATTTTAGCGTAATTTCAAATATACAATTTCCGTGAAGAAACCCAGACCCGTTATTTTATGAAATAAAAGAGTATCTCTCGTAATTTTTGAATTATATGACTACAGTGTAGTAAAATTCTTACATTTGAGTTTTCCTCGAATTCATTCAAAATGTCTCATTTAAATTGACACAAAGAAGGCATGAAACAAAAGGTCACAACTACATATGAAAAGACCTACGGGCATAAACCTATGGTGGTTTTCTCTCCAGGTAGGCTAAATATTATTGGCGAACATACTGACTATAATGAAGGCTTTGTCTTCCCTGCAGCGATCGATAAAGGCATCTACGCCGCCTTTGGACTGAGTAAGACGCCAGTTTGCACAACAGAGGCGCTTGACATGAACGAATCCTATTCCTTTTCACTGGAAAAGCTCGCACCCCTCGATCAGGGAGGCTGGAGAAATTATATTTTAGGAGTGATTCAGGGTATCCTGGATACCGGAAAAAAAATAGCACCTTTTAACCTGGTTTTTAGTGGTGATATCCCAGGAGGGGCTGGCTTGTCCTCATCAGCAGCACTGGAAAATGCAGTCGTTTTTGGATTAAATGAATTATTCGATCTGGGGTTGAGCAAAGAAGAAATGATCCTGATTTCCCAAAAAGCTGAACACAGTTTTGTTGGTGTCAAATGTGGCATTATGGATCAGTTTGCCAGCATGTTCGGGCAAAAAGATACGGCCCTGCTCCTTGACTGCAGAAGTATCAAGGCGCGTGCCTTCCCCATTGATCTTAAAGATTATCAACTACTCTTGATCAATACCAATGTCAAGCATAGCCTGTCAGACAGTGCCTATAACCAGCGCCGAGAAGTATGCGAAAAAGCAGCGGAGCTGCTACAGATAAAATCCTTAAGAGATGCCCGTCTAGAAGACATCTCTTCTATTTCAGATGAATTGACAGAAGAAGCCTATCAAATGGCGCGCTATGTAATCGAAGAAAATGCGAGAGTAGAGCAGGCTGGAATCGCCATGGAAGCAAATGATATCGAGCAGCTGGGGAATTTGCTCTATGAATCTCACCACGGATTACAACATCAATACAAGGTGAGTTGTAAAGAACTCGACTTTCTCGTTGATATGGCTAAAACGAACCCAGACATAGCCGGCTCAAGGATGATGGGTGGGGGTTTTGGAGGCTGCACCATCAGTATCATTAAAAAAGACGCCATGCAAAATCATGTGAAAAAAGTCTTAGCCGCCTACAAAAAACGCTTTCATATCGATTGCTCAGTACATGAGGTATCCCTCTCTCAGGGAACACATCTGATATAGTGCCCTTACTGTTGAATATTCATCAAAATTGATTAAGTTTATTCTCAGTAAGACCAAACCCTATGAACGCAAATTTTGAATTACTCGATTATGTCATCTTTATAGGTTATGCGCTGTTGATTCTTGGAGTGGGCTTATGGGTATCCAGAGATAAAAAAGGTCATGAAAAAAATGCGGAAGATTACTTTTTAGCCGGAAAATCCTTGCCCTGGTGGGCCATTGGGGCCTCCTTGATCGCCGCCAATATTTCTGCGGAACAATTTATCGGCATGTCTGGCTCAGGATTTGCCCTCGGATTAGCGATAGCCTCCTATGAATGGATGGCAGCCATTACCCTGATCATTGTCGGAAAATACTTCTTACCCATTTTCATAGAAAAAGGATTATACACCATTCCTGAATTTGTCGAGCAGCGTTATTCTACCAATTTAAAAACAATTTTAGCAGTCTTCTGGATCGCCTTATATGTCTTTGTAAACCTTGCCTCCGTGCTGTATTTAGGCTCTCTGGCCCTAGAAACCATCATGGGCATCCCGATGGTCTATGGCGTCATAGGGTTAGCTCTGTTTGCTGCGGCCTACTCGTTGTATGGCGGTTTATCAGCGGTGGCCTGGACGGATGTGATTCAAGTCGTTTTCCTTGTTCTTGGGGGCTTGTTTACCACCTATCTTGCCCTGGATACCGTATCAAATGGTGCCGGACAACTGGAAGGATTTAGAATTATCTATGATGCAGCTCCGGATCGATTTGCCATGATCCTAGACAAGTCAAACCCTGAATATAAAAACTTGCCCGGGATTGGTGTTTTGGTAGGCGGACTCTGGGTGGCCAACATCTATTACTGGGGTTTTAACCAGTATATTATTCAAAGAACCTTGGCGGCGAAGTCGCTCAAGGAATCCCAAAAAGGAATTCTACTCGCAGCCTTTCTAAAACTCATCATTCCGTTGATCGTGGTAATCCCCGGGATAGCAGCCTATGTGATGGTCAATGACCCGGAAATTTTAGCAAGACTTGGGGAAGCCGGGATGAAAAATTTACCCTCACCCGAACAAGCTGACAAGGCATATCCCTGGTTACTTCAATTTTTACCAACCGGTCTAAAAGGAGTGGCCTTCGCCGCTTTAGCTGCGGCCATTGTCTCGTCCCTGGCCTCGATGTTGAATTCGACCTCGACGATTTTTACCATGGACATTTACAAACAATATATCAATAAGAACGCCAGCAATAAGGCAACCGTCAATACAGGAAGGATTTCTGCCGCGGTGGCCTTGATCATTGCTTGTATCATGGCACCTCTACTGGGCGGGATCGATCAGGCGTTTCAGTTTATACAGGAATATACAGGGGTTGTCAGCCCGGGCATCCTGGCAGTGTTCCTACTGGGTCTGTTCTGGAAAAAAACCACGAATAAAGCGGCCATTGTCGGTGCATTGGTCTCCATCCCTATTGCGATGTATTTTAAAGTGGCACCGAAAGGCTGGTCAACAAGCCCTCTATTTGTAGATGTGCCCTGGATGGATCAAATGGGGTACACCGCTGTACTTACCGGTCTTGTAATTGTCTTGGTGAGTCTGTTGCAAAACAAAGGCAAAAATGATGAAAAGGCCATCCCGATTAGCAAGACATTGTTTAAAACAAGCCCTGAATTTAACATAGGTGCCTTTGCCGTCATGATCATCCTCGTAGTCTTATATTCCCTTTTCTGGAACTAAACTATTGACATAAAAAAACAGCGGGTAATAAACCGCTGTTCTTTTTCTTTTCCGTGTTGAATTTTTAGGGATGCTTTAAGGCCTGCAATGCAAAGCAATTCTATTTCCTTCGCTATCTAGAAAAAGCGCCATATACCCTATGTCATCACTGATTTTTGTTTTTTCTTGCAACACCTGACCTCCGGCATGTTCCACCCTGTTTAATTCGGTGGTGATCTCGGCGGATGAAAAATAGATCAGCACGCCGTTGTCTGAAGGATTATAGTGGGCAGGATTCTGAATCAAAGAGCCTCCCGCACCCCTGGCTGTTGGATCTTTTGGAAAAGGAAACCATCCCATGGTGGTCTCACCCATTTGAACAATATGAATCTTAATATCAAATACCTGTTCATAAAATTTTTGGGCTCTTGTCATGTCATTCACCGGTATTTCAAACCAGCCTACCATATTTGCTTCCATAAATCGATAATTTTTAGGTGTTGTGTTAGGAGGAACTTGCTTCCGCAAAAGTCTTAAAACGTTCCAAGGATTGTTGTGATTGCTTTTTAAAAGCCCCGGGCATAAAGAAGCCCATCAGTTTCATAAATCCACTAAACTCAAAGTGTGAATCGGATCGCCAACGCGTAGTCTCAGGGTCAATTTCTTCAAAATAATTCTTCATCTCATTCCAAACACCTTTAGCTTCATAGGTGGCAGTAAATTCCTTGGGCAGCTCATTCACTTTAATCGTCTCGACCATATCTACTTCTCGTTTACCCATTTTGTATCTCATAGCCATCTTGGCACCGGCCTTTCCTTTTTCTCCTGAAAGGTGTTCTACACTCAATAATTCTGGTTGCCACTTGAACATGTTTTCTTCACTGTCAAATAAGGTAATCACCTTTTCAACAGGCAGGTTGATCACTACCTCATTAGAATATGTCATGATGTTTGATTTTGGATTTCAATCCAAGTTACAAAAAAACTGGCAGCTTATAAGGTCAGCGCATCTCCTATGGGCAACAAGGTCAAGTCCTTACCAGCTTTGGCAAAGGCAGCTTGTGCGTCATCATGGTCTATGATGATATAGCCAAATGTATCGTAGTGATAGCCAATAATCGTAGTGCATTCGATAAAATCAGCAGCTATTACGGCACTCTCAATACCCATGGTAAAATTATCCCCTATCGGCAGCACGGCCAGATCTATCTTACATTGCATAGGAATCAGTTTCATGTCCATG
>JBGCEN010000343.1:0-8755 GCA_045106435.1 Rhodothermales bacterium | reverse complement strand
ACTGAAGAGCCCACGGAGATTCTTTACCTGCTCGGCGAGGCACACCGCATTGTCGGGATTACGGCGTACACCGAACGGCCGGCTGAGGCAAAGCGCGACAAACCCGTGGTCTCTGCTTTTGTGGGCGGGAGTGTTGAACGCATCAAAGCCCTTGCACCTGATCTGGTGATTGGGTTTTCTGATGTGCAGGCAGAATACGCCAGCAAGCTGATCAAGGCCAACTTGCAAGTCGTGATCTTTAACCAGCGCTCTATTACTGAAATCCTGCAGGTTATTTTGATGATCGGCCGGCTCGTTGATGCTAATGAACGCGCTACAGCGTTGGTCGCGTCTTATGTTGAGCGTGTCGAATCGCTAAAAAAGATCAAACACACGTCACGCCCGAAAGTCTACTTTGAGGAATGGGACGATCCGATGATCTCTGCCATCCAATGGGTGGGCGAATTGATAGAGATTGCCGGCGGGGAGAATGTCTTTGCAGACCGACAAGCCGGCGCCGCTTCCGTGGAACGGCATGTGACCTCCGAAGAAGTCATTGCGCACAACCCGGACATTTACATCGGATGCTGGTGCGGCAAGAAACTTGACAAACAATCGGTGCTAGATCGCCCCGGTTGGAACGGCATCAACGCCATCCAGCACAATCGCGTATATGAAATGGATCCGGCCATTATTTTGCAACCAGGGCCGGCGTGCCTGACCGATGGGCTGGACAGGCTGATTGAGATCCTTGAATATCGAACACCCAACAAGGAATTTTGAATTTCGAAGGTTAAAAAAACACTTCGGTGTTCATAATTCCTTGTTGGGTGTTCGATATTCACAGGTTCATTCCGTGCCAAACGCCACGTACGGCTCGCCTTTGTTAATGCTACGGGAAATCACCAGTCGCTGGATTTCCGATGTGCCTTCGTAGATCTGTGTGATCTTGGCGTCGCGCATCAGGCGTTCTACGTGGTACTCCTTCACAAACCCGTAGCCGCCGTGTACTTGTACAGCTTCGGTGGCGGTTTCCATGGCCACTTCAGACGCATACAGCTTGGCCATCGCAGCAGCTCTGTTGTATGACATGCCCTGGTCTTTCAACCATGCGGCACGGTATACCAGCATGCGTGCGGCTTCGATCTGTGTAGCCATGTTTGCCAGCTTAAACGCAATGGCCTGGTGCTGACTGATAGGTTTGCCAAAAGTCTCGCGTTCCTTGGCATAGGCAAGTGACAGTTCATACGCGCCGGCTGCAATGCCCAAAGCCTGTGCGGCAATGCCAATCCGGCCCACATCCAATGACTTCATCGCATAAGAAAACCCAAATCCATCTTCACCGATCCGGTTTTCCTTGGGTACTTTCACATCTTTGAACATCACAGAAGCCGTGTCCGACGAACGGATCCCCAGCTTATCTTCTTTGGGACCGGTTGAAATGCCTTCCCAACCGGCTTCCACGATAAAGGCATTGATGCCGTGGTGCTTTTTCTCCGGATTGGTATGTGCCATCACGATGTAGACGCCGGCGGTTTTCCCGTTGGTAATCCAGTTCTTCACGCCATTCAGCACATAATGATCGCCATGATCTACTGCCCGCGTGTGTTGCGCCGTAGCATCGCTGCCGGCTTCTGGCTCAGAAAGGCAGAACGCACCGATGGTCTCTCCAGAGGCAATGGCCGGCAAATACTTTTGCTTTTGCGCATCTGTACCATAGGTGGAAATACCCCAACAAACCAGCGAGTTGTTTACCGACATAATCACGGAGCAAGAGTTGTCTACTTTCGAGATCTCTTCCATTGCGATTACATACGAAATGCTATCCATACCGCTGCCACCATACTCAGGCGCTACGGTCATCCCCAATAGCCCCATCTCCCCCATCATTTTTATTTGCTCTTCAGGATACGTCTGATGCGTATCGCGCTCGATTACCCCAGGCTTTAGTTCGTTCTGGGCAAATTCTCTCGTGGCGCGCTGGATCATCACCTGCTCTTCTGTCAAGGAGAAGTTCATAGGCTGTATATATAATTTAGTATTCAGATTTCGGTAATCAGTTTTCAGACAAGCGCATTACGCTTGGGCATTAAGCTAACAAAATCAATGCTTAACAGTGTTAACTAATTACGAATTGTATTGAGAAATGTTTATGCTCATCTATGTTATATCGTAATCGCAGCGTTGACGCATTACATAAGTGACTTTCTAGCGTGGGCTGTTTAAATTCCAAAGACCACCAAAAAAGACTACCCCTACCAGAGACCACTAGATGGAAAGCTTGATAGACTATTTTGCCAACATTCCCACCGCTCACCGCACCTTGATTCTGGTGGGTGGACTCACCATTTTCTGGTTGATCGAAAGTGCCGTACCGCTGTTCTCTTTTCGCTATAACAAATGGAAGCACGCGGCGATCAATATCTTTTTCACGCTTACGACCATCGTGGTCAATTTCTCGATGGCGTTTCTGTTGGTAAAAGCATCAGATTGGGCCGTAGCGAACGAATTTGGGTTGATCCAGTGGGTACATATGCCTTTATGGTTGTATGCGATTACAGGAATCTTATTGATGGATTTGATTGGTGCGTGGCTCGTTCATTATGTCGAGCATCGGGTGCAATGGATGTGGAAATTTCATCTGATTCATCACACCGATCAGAACGTAGATACAACAACGGCCAACCGGCATCACCCGGGCGAAAGTGTATTCCGTTTTGCGTTTACAATTCTGGCAGTATTTATCATCGGTGCGCCGATGTGGATGGTTTTTCTATATCAGACGATGTCTGTAGTACTGACGCAATTCAATCACTCAAACATCAAAATGCCGGCGTGGCTGGACAACACGCTGCTCCTCGTCTTCTGCACGCCCAACATGCACCGGGTACACCACCACTACAGAATGCCCTACACGGATGCAAACTTCGGCAACATATTTTCTTTTTGGGATCGACTGTTCGGCACCTACATGGTGGTAGAAAATGACAAGCTGAAATACGGTGTAGATACCTATATGGAAGAGCAGGCAGCCGGCAACATCTGGTCGATGCTAAAAATCCCCTTTCAGAAATACCGGCCTACAATAGAGTACGATGAGGAGGAGACGCTGTGAACGATTCGATGGGTATCGAATCGAGAGTGTAAAATGTAGGATGTAAATTTATGAATGTAGAGGTGATGCCTAGGATTGGCTGCGCAGGATTGGCTGCGTATCATTTTCCTCACCCGTCGTCTCCGCGTAGGCACATATGCCCCAGGCATGAGGCACTTATGTTCAACAGAAATAACAAGATAGCAGAATTATTTTCGTGACGGCCCGGCTCTTTCCATCGTCATTTTTGCGCAGGCAGGAATGACGGACGAGGTATTTAGATCGCTACAAAGAAAACCTTGCTAATTTGTCATTTCTGTTGAATAAAGGACTTCGTCATTAACGCCTATGTCTGAAAGCTTGAGTCCAGTAATTTGGGCTGCAAACGAGGTTATTAGTGGAATCGATTATCAGAACCTAAAACAATTGAAAATTCTACATCTTAAATTTGAACTACGGAATCAACTCTAGATCACCTACATCAACGCGCTGCCAGATCTCATCGACAAACATGCTGCCCAGGTCTCCTTTGTGGTACCAGGAGTCATCGATGATTTCACATTCGAAAACGTATTCCTGGTTTATGTTTTCAGGCTCTGCGCTGTACTCCACAATCTCGGTATACTTGCCGCCCTCCAGATTGTAGCGACCGCCCTGGGCAAAGATAAACTCGTCTGCACTTTGCCGAATAAACATCCAATGGTTGTCGTTGATTACCTTTAGGGTAGGTATTTCGGTTTGATCCTGGGTGTAAATCGAATCGGCTGTCGTGACAGTCATGGATACCATTTCCCAGGAGCCGGACAAATCATGGCAATACCCCTCCGGATACGAGACTGCTTCAGCTACAGGAGGCACATCTGAAGAGCTATTTTGACAACCAAAGCTGAATAGAAAAAGACAAGCGAAGCACAGAAAAGAAGAGCAGTGAAAGGAAATTTTATGCACTCGGATACTGTGTAGGAATTGAGATGAATTCATGGGTTTCCTCTGTCAGTATGTGGTAGAACTAACCCAATGTACTCATCCATGCGGTCTCTATCAAACAGAAAAGCGCTTTTTTACCAGGTAAACATTTCTATTCAAAGTTACTGAATACAAAAAAGGGCAGAACGAAAGAGCCCCCTTTACGGGTTAAACTCCTTCCTCCTGCCCTTGTCCTACAATAATTTCCTGGATGCCGTGTGCTGTGTTTAGAACAATATGTTCATCCCAACAACAAAGAAACTGCGTGTTACTTCTTCGTTGACCACGTAGTCAACAAAATCAGGTGCGTAAATATCATCCTGGCGTTCCTGCATCCAGCCGAAGTCAATCACAAATTTATCAGAAAACTTGTATCCCAGGCCGGCTGAGATGTAAGACTTATCTCTGCTCACCGTTGACCCATCAGTGCCTGAGAGGCGTGTATCAATTGGATCCGGGTTGAATGCGACGCCGGCGCGCAGCATCAGGTTGTTGAAGCTAAATTCTCCGGCAAAGCGTGTATTCACAACCGCCTGAAAATCACTCCGGATTGCCCGGTTGATATCGTTGAAGAAATCCTCGTCAACGTTTGCATCAAGCTCAAGCTGTGTCCAGTCTATAAATTCCAGGTCCCCCATCAGCGTCAAGCCAGCAACGTTGTAAGAGAGGCCGGCGCCAAATCGCCAGGGTGTTGTGATGTCATATTCAAAAGAGCCACGTCCTACATCACCAGACAAACCGCCGTAGCTCAGAAACGCGCCGTTATCAAAATCGGTTGAGATGATGGTATCAAACTTCTCATCAACGCGGTAGAATGTAGGCGACTCAATGGTCAGGCCCACGCGAAGGTCATTTGTAGCGTCGGCGCTCACGCCGGCCCTAAAATTGGCACCTACCAAATCGGAAATAAACCGTTCTTCATAAGATACGCGATCAAAGCCTCTCAGCTCAGTATCTCCATCCAGTACAATGTAGAGGTCTTCCGTATTTTCATTGTTGATGTCCGTCTCATCGAACACACTCTGGAATTCGTACGAACCTACATTGAAATTCAGCGCGGCACCCACCATCACTCCGCGGGCAGCTTCGAAAGCCCCGCCAAAGCTGAAGTCCTTCATGCGCCCTTCCTGGAAGACATCGCCGGCCTGCTCAATGGTAGATCCGGGGTTGACTGCCTGATAAAACAGACCATCTCCTGTGCCTACATTTTCAGGCAAGAACTCGATCGCCCCCCCCAGATAAGCAATCTCGGGAAGATCTGAGAAAAAGGCAGGAAAGAAAGAACCGTTCTCCTCTACCACTTCAAACTCATCATCAAACGGCAGCAACACATCGGTGATGGAGCCATTGTTTACCAATCCCTGAAATCGCAACGTGCGCTCAAAAGAATTGGTCTGATTAAAAGCACCCCCGACAACCAGCGAACCCTGGTTTGTTGGAATCTTGAATGCGCCGGCCAGGTTGCCCAGGCTCTGATCCGTCAGATCTTCGCTAAAAGCACCTGACGTACCGCCAGGGAAATTTACCTGCGAGTCATCTGTAGCGCTAAGAAAACTGAGTGAACCGGAAATCTGGGATGATTTCAAAAATCCCAGACCGGCCGGGTTCGTGTAGAATGCCGAGTAGTCGCCAATACCTGCCTTCCCGGCGCCGGCCAGTCCGATAGACCGTGCCCCGGTTGCCGGCAAACGCTGCGTAAACAGCAGCGCATCTTCCGCCGATTGCGCAAACAAAGATTGCGTTGGAACGATCAGAAAAAGCGTCGCAAACAAAAGCCCGAACATTTTCAACGATGGGATCACAAGGCTTTTGTGCATATGATCGATACTATAATTCATTTATCTCTATAAAGGATGTTGTACAAAATTAATCTCGAAAGGGCATAAAAAAGGCCCGTACAGGTGGCACGGGCCTTTCCCCGGCTTACGTAATTAGCAAGCAAAAAAGGTGGAATTAAACTTGTTTTCGACTAGTTGCTGCCGCCACGTCTGGAGCTACTGCGACCAGAAGAGCTTTTGCTCGACGACGAAGAGCCTGAACTTCTGCTCGATGAACCAGAGCTTCTGCTTGGCGTGGAGCTTCTACTCGGCGTTGCCCTGCTTGGTGTAGAGCTTCTGCTCGGCGTTGCTCTGCTGCTAGATCCGCTGGAGCTTCTACTCGGCGTTGTTCTACTTGGTGTAGAACTTCTGCTTGGCGTTGCTCTGCTGCTAGATCCGCTGCTACGTGTTGAAGAAGAACCACTGGAGCGTGTAGAACGTGTGCTTGAAGAAGAACCGCTGCTACGTGTTGCAGAAGAACCACTGGAGCGCGTAGAGCTGCTACCAGCACGGCTAGAGCCACTTGATCCTGACGATCTTGTTGAAGATCCACTGGAACGGGTGCTTCTGGTTGTAGTGCCTGAACCACTCCGCGTTGAAGAAGAGCCACTGCTACCGCTTGAACGTGTTGTACCCGAGCTACCAGAGCGCGTTGACGTTCCACGTGTGGTTGTACCCGAACCTGATCGTGTTGATGTCCCACGTGTGGTTGTACCTGAACCCGATCGCGTTGACGTTCCACGTGTGGTTGTACCCGAACCTGATCGCGTTGACGTTCCACGTGTGGTAGTGCCAGTGGAGCGTGTCGAAGTACCGCGTGTTGTGGTACCTGTAGAACGTGTAGTTCTTGTAGTCCCTTCGCCGGATCGCGTTGTGCTTCTTGTTGTCCCTTCAGAACCGCGTGTTGTACGCGTTGTGGTACCCGTTGCACGCGTTGAGCCTGAACGTGTACCTGAGCGACCTACACTGCGTGTCCCATCGTCATTCAGGGAAGTTCTTGTTGTACCACGTCCGATAGCACCGCCACGGCCTGCTGAGCCACGTGATGATCTACCTGAAGCGGCAGCGGCACGCGAACGGCGAGAGTTATCTGCCAGATAGCCACCGCGCCCCGTCGTGCTACCACGAGGACCATAGGTTCTGCCAGAATTATTATTTCCACCGTAATAGTAAGGCGAGTAGTGGCCAAAGGCGCCATATACACCTAAGCCGGCATATCCACCATAATAACCACTGTTGTATCCATACCTGGGATACCCATATCCATAGCCACCATATCCGTGACCGTAGGCATAATAGTTATTAAATGGTGAGTAATGGCCATAGCCATACCAAGGGTCCCAGCTGGAATAAAAAGGATCATGGTAACTCCAACGGGAATACCGCGAGCCGTAGAACCACGGATCATAATATCCATAACCTACTGTTGAACCGTAAAAACGGTTAAAATAACGCCCATAATACTGGGGAGATGTATCGTACGAATAGTATTCGTCTTCGTAATAATGGCGTTCTACAACAGAGCCGTCATCATATTCTTCGACCTCCACATACGCCGGCTCACGATCGTAGTCGTCGTAATCGTCGTATTCTGTAGCAGCAAGTTGTGTATAACAACCTGACAAACCGAGCGTCAAAGCGCCCAGTATAAAGATATTAACAGGGAGGGCCACTATCCGCTTCAAGGCGCGAGCTGATAACGCGGCGCCTGAAGAAACAGTGTTGATAAGGAAGGTTGTAGCACGTTCCATGGTATGTAGTGGTTTAGAATGGATGCTGGCAACTCGGTAAAAGTGCTGAACATTATAATGTACTCGATAGGTATCGGGTTTCAAAGCGGTCTGGACAAGCAGGTAATGCACACTTGGCGCAACTGTTATCTTCTTTTGCAACCGAAACACTCATCACGCCTGACTAGTTGTACCGGCTGTTTTAGACCGCTTTTTAGCTGAGGTCCCTAAGGGCCTTCGCTTTTACGATATCCTGTCTACCTTATCATCAAATACCGGGCCGCACCGTAAAAACGCTTTTTTCGGTGCAATTAGAAGGTTTTAGATGTACAGGCTGTACTGGAAAAACATCATGTAGTGTATACTATGGCTGACGCTATCACGCCCCGCTCAAAAGACTATGCCCAATGGTACATAGACGTTGTTAGACGCGCAGAACTGGCCGATTACTCGCCGGTTCGTGGTTCTATGATCATACGGCCGAATGGCTACGCGTTGTGGGAAAACCTGCGCGACACCCTTGATCAAAAACTAAAAGAGACGGGGCATGAGAATGCCTACTTCCCGCTTTTCATTCCTGAGTCCTTTCTTTCAAAAGAAGCAGAGCATGTTGAAGGCTTCGCCAAAGAGTGCGCAGTTGTTACACATTCCCGGTTAAAAATAGACCCTGATGGAGGTGGATTGATTCCCGATCCTGATTCAAAGCTGGAAGAAAACCTGATTGTCCGCCCCACAAGCGAAACCATCATATGGGATACGTACAGCAAATGGATTCAGTCGTGGCGAGACCTGCCCATTTTGCTTAATCAGTGGGCAAACGTGGTACGCTGGGAAATGCGCACCCGGCTGTTTCTCCGGAGCATGGAGTTCTTGTGGCAGGAAGGCCATACAGCACACGCTACCCAGGAAGAAGCCCTCGAAGAAACCAGTCGTATTCTGGATATCTACGCGAGTCTGGCTGAAGACTACATGGCCATGCCTGTTATTAAAGGCAGAAAATCCGCCAGCGAACGATTTGCCGGCGCCGTGGATACGCTATGTATCGAAGCCCTGATGCAAGATGGCAAAGCACTCCAGGCCGGCACCAGCCATTTTCTCGGACAGAACTTCGCCAAGGCTTTTGGCTGCCAGTTCCAGAACAAAGAAAACCAGCTCGAATACGTGTGGGC
>JBGCEN010000342.1:0-6507 GCA_045106435.1 Rhodothermales bacterium | reverse complement strand
CGTCAAAATGGCTGCGACCATGTTTGGCTCAACCGAGACGACTTTTTATGTGATTGCCGTCTATTTCGGCGCCGTCCAGGTAAAGAAAACCAGGCATGCTGTGCCGGCCGGCTTAACAGCTGATTTTGCCGCGATGCTTATCGCAGTATGGGTGGTCCGATTACTGTTTGGCTAGAAAGGCGGGAGGCTAAATATTATCTTTAGGATCCTGGGCATAATCATTAGTTATGCCGCTGAATTTTCAGGACCATCCGTTTAATGGGATTGAATCACATGAAATTTTTCAACTTGTCGATTTTAATAATTAGCTTGCTGCCACTGGTCGCATGCACCCCCGCAGATTCAAAAATTTCAAATGAATCTATAGCCGATTCAATCCGAGAGCTAGAAAACAAACGGCTGAGTGCGTTAGTCGAGGCTGATTCAATAACAGCGAATTTGCTTCATGCAAACGATTTTCAATTAATAAATCCTAGCGGCCGCACTTACAGCAAAGAACAATACCTGGGCGGAATTGCTTCAGGTCATCTCGACTACACTATATTTAGACCTGACTCTGAGATCCAAGTTAGAGTTGATGAAACATCGGCAGTAATTCGTTATCGATCTATTCTCGAAATAACCGTCGGTGAACAGTATTATCCTCCCACAAGTTTTTGGCACACGGATACTTATGAATTACGTGATGGACAATGGCAAGTAGTCTGGTCTCAGGCAACTACGGTAGTAGAATAATAGAGTCTCTATTGGATGCTATACTGATCGCTTTATTCCTTTCCCCTAAAGGTTCTTCGGAACTCAATAATTGTCCTGTGCACGGCATAAAAAGGCCATTAACGGCCGACCGAATACGCGCAGCTTCTCGCCTTGCTCTGGTCTTCTGTGACTCGTAGCTTTGAATAGACGATCTGCCTTCAGTATTCGGCGGGTTATGGCCAAGCCGTTATACAACCGAGTCAAGAAGAAACTCTTGCACTCCCCCTGGTATTGTATATAATACCAGAATGAAAACACCCCAGATCATTCTTGATACGAACATCTTGTATGCAGCCCTTTATTCCAATAGGGGTGCATCATATAAGTTGCTGTCGATGATTGATTCAGGATTTTTCGGGTTTCACTTGTCCGTACCGCTGGTGCTAGAGTACGAAGACGTGTTACTGAGTTCTGCTCATGAATTGGGGCTCTCCCAGATGGATATTCAGAGCTTCATTAATCATCTGTGCAGAAAAGCAACTTTACACGAAGTTTATTATCTATGGCGTCCAATCTTGAAGGACCCAAAGGATGAAATGGTGCTGGAGGTTGCCGTGAAAGCGCAGTGCGACTATATTGTCACGTATAATAAAGCCGATTTTAGAGGGGTTGACCGATTTGGCATTAAAGTCGTCGACGCAGCCGAATTTGTTAAGCTATTGAAGAGGTAAAAGTCATGAGTACGTTGAGCTTAAGGTTACCAGCATCCTTGCATAAGCAAGTAAAAGAACTTGCCACGTCGGAAGGAATCTCAATAAATCAATTCATCGCGTTGGCTGTGGCAGAAAAACTGTCCGCACTAATGACAGTAGATTATCTTGAAGAGAGAGCAAAAAGAGGTGACAAGGAGAAATTCGATGCTGTTTTGGCGAAGGTGAGAGAGATAGAACCCCTGGAGCATGATACATTATAGCGACTGTATAACAGCGCCTTGGCCGACGAACCACGCGCAACTTCTACCTGTGAAAAAAACACGTGACTTTCTCAGCTTTGCTTGAACGGATAACTGCTTGTGTTTCGCGGCTAAAGACGGGGTCGTTCTGCAAGTTCTGGGGTTCTGGAGTATTGGGGATCTGAAAATTAAGACGAATTGATGACCTCAGTTGATACCTTCATAGCTGCAAACAAATCATGAACGACCTAGAACCCGGAAAATTCGTAACAGCCGTCGTTGGTGAGACTTCGATCTTGACTGCCATCGAAGTCCGTGCTCATCAATTTCAATGTGATGAAACCGAAGCGTACGGCGGCCAGGATCGATTTCCAGATCCCTATGATTACATCCTTTCTGGCCTGGCTTCTTGTGTTGCAATCACTTTACGGCAGTATGCTGATCGGCACAACCTGTCGCTAGACCGTGCAGAGGTTCGTTGCAGCTATGAAAAACAGAACCAACCGGGGCTGTCAAAAAAGGACAAGATCACCAAATCGATTAAACTGGTTGGTCAACTAACCGACAGTGAACGGGCCAAATTGATGCGAGCTGCCAAATGCCCGGCGCATATGATGCTGGATCGCGGGATTGAGATCGAATCAGTCGCGATGTAGTAGGTAACACGTTAGATTGGGGCAAGAATTGCTTTAGGGTGTGATGTAATAATATGATTGATAATCATCATCACCAGTAGCTCAAAACGCCCAATCATGTCATCCTGATCGAATGTCGACGATTTTCGTGGACGCAGGAAGAGCCTGCCCTCAACTTGATTGGGGGATCTTCGTGAAACGCCACGTTCAGGTTACTTGAACGATTCACTTCGCAAAGATCCTTCTATACGATCCGAATGATCGGATCTCCTCTCAGGATGACATAAAGTAAGGTCTTTATTAAGGCAATCGTAACAACTTATCTTCGATTCGAAAAAACCTATTCTACAAAAAAGCCACTAACGGCCAATTCCCTCTCACACTTTACCTCTCAGTCCTGCAGTACTTCCAACATCTTCGCCTTGATCTCTTCAACTCCTGGCAACATGGCAGCCATTAGCAGCGGATTATGCGGGATCGGAATATCAGGCACAGCAAGGCGCTCTATGGGTGCATCGAGACTGTAGAACATGTCCTTGGCGATCGATGCGCTGATCTCTGCGCCAAAGCCAGCGGTCAATGCATCTTCATGCACAATGAGGCACCTGTTGTTCTTTTGAACAGACGCGTACACAGCTTCTCGATCCCACGGCATAATGGTCCGTAAATCGATCACTTCTACTGAGTAACCGGATGCCTCTGCCGCCTTCACACAACGATCAACCATGGCGCCCCACGTCACAACCGTTAAGTCCGTACCAGCGATAACCGTGTTTGCCTTTCCTATCGGCAACATGAACTGATCACCAGGATAAGGCCGGCGCGCTGACGGAGCGTCTAACAGCGCACGATGCTCAAAGAAAATCGTTGGATTATGACTCCGCATAGCAGCACGTAATAAACCAACAGCATCTTCAGCATTGGAAGGAAAAATCATTTCCCAGCCAGTTGCATGCGCAAACATGACTTCATTACATACGCTGTGCCATGGGTCTCCTATTTTTGCAAACCCGCCCGGCATACGAACCACGATTGGCGCTGCAAAGCGGTTGGCTGTCCGCCAGCGGATGGTGCCGCAGTTGTTCAACTGCTCCATCGCCGGATCTGCGTATTTTCTGAACTGGATCTCTGCAACCGGAGAAAGCCCCGCCAAAGCCATCCCGACAGCGCGGCCAATGATGCCTTCTTCAGACAGACTGGTGTCAAAAACTCGCTCTTTGCCAAATGCTGTTTGCAAGCCTAACGTTGCCGTATGCACCCCCCCTTTGGGGCCAACATCCTCGCCAAAGACCAGCATATTCGGATTTATTTCAAGCTCCGATTGCATCGCCCTTCTAATCGCACCAATCATATTCTCCCTGCCAGATTCCGGCTCGGGTTTATTGGTTGTGATGGGCCAGGTTATAGATGCATTGACTGCACCACCAGCTTGCTGGAGATCTGCAGATCCGTCTTCCTTGTATTCGAGAAATGTATGTCGGGTAACCGTGGCTGGATCAGGGTCTGGCCGGCTTAATACGCGTTCCAGAGAGGCTTCTACATCAGCCACTGCTTTTTCTTTAAGTGCCTGCCACGTATCAGCTGACAAGATATCTGGTACCAGAAAAGCCTCAAGTTTTGTAATCGGATCGGTCGCCCGTTCCGCTTCCACCAATGCTGAACCTTTGTACGCTTGTTTATCTTGTCCTGAATGACCAGACAAACGCGGTACAGTAAGTCTTAGCAGCACCGGCCCGCTTCCGAGTCTAACGTCTTCCACTGCGCGCGTCACGAGTTGGAGCGTTTCCTCCGGGTCTGTGCCATCACCATCGAGTACAATCAGGTTTTCAAACGATCGAAGATTTCGAGCAATATTGCCGCCTGGTGTTTGAAAGCTGCCCGGTACAGAGATCCCAAAACCATTGTCTTCAACCACAAACAACATGGGTAGGCGCTGGGTTGTTGCGATGGTCAGAGAAGACCAAAACCCATTGGTAGCAACAGATCCATCCCCTCCGGTAACAACAGCAATGGCGCCTTCATATGCTTTATTGCCCAGGGTATTTCTGTAGTATGAAATTGACTGTGCCCAACCGGCACCGGGGGTGTACTGAGATCCAACATCACCGGCAAGCGGTAAAACCGTTGGCCCGTTGTCGTTGGGATAATTGCATACCACACCAACATCTCTGCCGTCACTATACCCGCCGGCTTTCATGATCGGGCTGGCAATGATTTCGTCCAGCGGAATGCCAAGGGCCATCATCAATGGGCGGGAACGATAATATGCGCCAATGCCATCTTTAAGATGGGTAAGCTGGCTGGCTAACAAAATTTGTGCTACTTCATGTCCTCGCGCAGAAAACTGATAAACAACCTTCCGCTCAGGTACGAGACGGGTCTCTTCGACATCATCTACATATCTCGATACCAAAGCATGATATGCCACCCATGACCAATCTATGGCCGGCATTTTTTCAGTTGCCAGGTTTTCTGTATCCCTATTTCCGTTTTTTACTTTTGTAGCACTAACCACGGTAAAAATCTTCTTAGTTGATAGACCCCAATATTGAATCCAATATATGGTCTACGAAATCACGCACGACAGTTTTACAAGATACTGATACAATTACTCACAATGTTGTGAGAAAAAAGGTTCATCAAGAAGTCAATCTTGGGCGCAATACACAAATAATTTGCCTTTTCTACTTACGAAGACAAAATAATCAATGTCTTGCCCGCGCATCACTTGATACGGAAACCGCCATCTTCATTGGCAAATATCCAGGCGACAACTGTACCAATTTCGATCGTTTGATGGAGATACGTTGATCGCGAGTTGGAGGCAGTGCCTTCACTATTCAGGGTTTTCAAATCTCGCAACATCCGCTCAAAGCGGCGTTTCCACACTTTCATATTGGTGGCTCGCAGATCAACCCATCCTTTGACAGCCCATCGATCCAGAGCGTCCTTATCGATATCAACATGGCTGTAAATACTCTCTGGAATATTGATACGTGGCCCTCGAATAAAGTTCTTCGCATCCGGCAATAAGATAGGGACACCTATCGATACTATTTGATTTCTTAACGAATCATTCTTTTTGATGAACAGACACAGCTTCTCTGCGACTTCGTCTGCATCAAGCTTCAGCACATCTTTCATGCTGCTAAAATTCAGTTTAAGCAAGTACGATTCGTACAATAGCTTCGACAACTCCGGCGGCCCCAATTGTCCGAGTGCCACACTGTGCCCATTCATTTCTTCCTCAATACGGCTCAATTTTTCCAATGCTGTCTGCCGCAAGATGCCGGCTCTGTAGCTTGGATTCATGATATTGCTATCAATGCCGGCTATCACATCAAGACCCGTATTGCTGCCCTTGATTTCAAGCACAGCTTGCTGCGCGATCTCTTCAGGCGTAAGGAATTCCATTTGGTCGATGCTGGTGATGGCTTCAAACTCACCGCGTGCAAAGAATCCATTTTCGCCTGTATCTACGCCGGCCATTTTAAGCTTGCCTGTCTGAGGGAAGTCCCCTTCTTTGGCATCCAGCCTGAGCTTTTTCTTGAGCGGTTCAGTGCGGCTTTCGTAGACAAACTGGGTCTGCCCTTTACGGCGCACCGTTTGATGTGCAATGCGCCTGTAGCCAATCATGCCCGCCGGCTTCAACTCTTTCACGAGCGGCCCCTGGGGGGTACGCGCCATCAAGAACATGAGGCCTGTATGGGCAAAGGCCATGGCAGTTTTTGTCATCAACTGCACGCTAGGCTTGTCTTCGCTGTGCGTATATGGAATATTGAATCCCATACCGCCTGTCCCTGTGGTACCAATCTTCAGATACAGCCGTGTACCTACTTCCGTCATCACCCCGTTGAGTATGCGCACATGCCGGATAAGTTGGGAGGTGCCCTGAGAGATAAGCAAGGTACTTACCTCCTCCTGTATATCCTTCAGCTGATTCTTTTCTGATGATTTATCCTTTTTACCTGACGACTCCTTTTTACCAGACGGCTCCTTTTTACCTGACGACACGGCCTGCAGTGCATCACGGGTTTTCTTGCTGATATTCTCTGAGTCCTGGTAGCTAATCGCTGTGGCTGTATTTACACAGTCCACAACTACATCCGGCTTATGCTCCCGGACAATTTTCACCAGCGCTGACCGATCATAGACCTCATCTATGGGGCCAAACAAGTCATCAAACAGCTTATCCTTGTTTTCAGCACTCTCCAGAAGTTGCTT
>JBGCEN010000341.1:0-25990 GCA_045106435.1 Rhodothermales bacterium | reverse complement strand
TAGGGTTTAGGGTTTAGGGTTTAGGGTTTAGGGTTTAGGGGACAAATTATTACTCGCTGATACAAATCACAGAATCAGCGATTTATTATTGATACGAATCAGGAGCTGAATCGGTTTTTGACACGATTGAACAAGCAAAATTCTATAGTCAACGTCATCCTCAACCATGTGCTCAACTTGATTGGGTATTGATTGGGGATCCATGATAGATACAATGAGAAGAAAGCTTATTGTATTGACTGACCTGCTTGAAGCACTGCACAGTTCAGATGAATTCTGGTCATGCTGTCTTTTCTTAAGACTCTCATGGATCCCCAATCAAGTTGAGGATGACAAGCGTAAAAGTTGAATCCGGGTATAAAACCGATTCAACTTCTGATTCGCATCATTGATAATTTACCAGGGATCAATCGGTTTTTCTGAAGATCGCTAGTTCTGGGTCCTTACGTGGAATTATCTGCGTTGACAATCAAGTTGCTAGAAAGCCGCCGTCCACTACAAAGTTGGCTCCTGTGATCCAGGATGCCTGCTCGCTTAACAGGTGAATAACGGTGTCTGCGATGTCTTTGGGCTCACCTAGTCTCTTTAGTGGTAAGCGTTGCGCAGTTTCGTCTAGAATAGCGGCGGGGTTTTCAAAAGCTTGTACAGAATCCTCAAGCAGCGGTGTACGCACTTGCGCAGGCGATACCAGGTTAATTCTTATGTCAGGTCCATAATCTCTGGCCACTTGCTTCACAAGCGCAGGCAATGCACCCTTTGATGCCGTGTAGGCTGGATGATTGGGAAACGCATGTAATGCAGCAACAGAGCCAATAATCACAATGCTCCCGGCACCAGATTTCATGATCTCGGGAATGCCATATTTCAATAGATAAAAAACGGCGTGCAGATTGGTAGCGATCGTGTTATGCCAATCATCCAGCGAAAGGGCATCTAATCTCCCGATACCTAACTGTCCTGCAGACAGTACCAGGTGATCAAGCCGGCCAAACTGAACCAATGCTTGCTCAACCAACAGCTCATTTGTTGCCGGGAGTTTGATGTCTCCACCCACAAAACAGGACCGCTTACCCAGCTCCTCTGCCATCTTCTCCCCTATTTCTGCATTCCTTCCACTTAGCAAAACGTTGGCTCCCAGTGCATGCAACGCCTGTGTAATGCCCCGTCCGATGCCGCTCGTTGCGCCAGTAATAATCGCTGTTTTATTTTCGAAGTTCATAGGTACCTGATCTCAGGTCTTTTCAAGTAAAAAGTTGCAGCCTCTTAATTCAGCTCCACTGAGCCGGCCCAGCACTTCAAAACCCTCACCTCGCTGAATGGCCCGGTCTTGTGTTAAGATGGCTGACACGCTATGGAGGTTAGCTAAATCAATGAGTGCCAATACCCCCGCTACACCATCCACTTGTCTCTCCAGTGGATTTTCCGGATTCATTATCTCAAAACGCATCCAGGGGGGCGGCATAAAGACAGCCCCGCCTTGTGCATAACACTGACTCAGCAATTCACACATCCCATACTCACTCCACACCTGCGATTTATCAACACCTACCCCTTCCGCCAGCTTGTGATGCAGTTCATCCCGTGTGATCTCTTGCCGATACGTTTTCATGCCGCCTGTTTCGATCACAACGGCATTCGCCGGCAGATCCATGGCATACTTTTCAATAAGATCAAGCAATCCGAACGCTGCACCAAACAAAATGACGGGATATCCAGCTGATACACTTGCGTCTATGTTTTCCTGGATCTCCATCTCTCTATGTAGAAAAAATCCGCTATGCTCATTGCCGTAGTGTTCAACCAAATACTCCACCATATATAAGAGCGAAGACGTTGCCCCCATTTCCTGGTAGTGCGGCAGATAGGCCAACAAGGTGTGGGGGCCTTCTCCCAGGAGCCGGCAAAAGTGCGTCGACAAAGAGTGCTCATACACCGCCTTATCCCGTACAAAATGGCGTGACCTCACGCCCTTCCCCGTTCCACTGCTCTGAAAAACCAGATCTGCTTCTTCCTGACTAAAACTTGCTATGGGTGCATGCTTGAAGGCCTCTATTGGTAAATAGGGTCTCGTTTCAATATTCAACACCTTGCAATAACGGTTGTAAATGGGATTATGTTTACGCTGATGTGTGTAGACTTGCTGCCACACCGTCTCAAAAGCAGCATCATCTCCCGGCTCAATACTAAAGATTTGTTTGATTAACGCTTCGATATCCATCGAGACATAATAAATGATTCAATTACTGAAGTACCCATACCTCCTTTCAAATACATCTTGATCAATTAGTTCTTCCCAGCTATTGTACGGGGCCTGTCCATGAGGCTTGATCACCCGGGAATTCCCTCAAGCGGTCTACTAAAATTCCCCCTCAGGGAGTACTGGGCAATGGATATTAAGCCCTAATTTATAGCCGCTTATCTTATTTGACCCGGAATTTAAGACGATGAAGGGTGTTCTGGCACGATCCCGCTTTGAGACCCAAGCCAAAACTTTAATTGTGAATGAGCCTTTAGCGCAACAATTTGTTCTTCGGGTAACCGTTATTACTCAACCAATTTTAAAATGAACGCTTGTTTCTGTTTGTTCTCACGGGAAATAAATCATTTTCAGCATCTTTGTGAGAATATGGCAAAAACGCGCTGGCATGTAGAATAGTACAGTATTCATGCAAGATCACGATCACTATTCGGCTATCTAATATGCTAAAGCACTAAACAGTTATTCGGCTTCAGCTAGTATGGCACAGCGTTTGTCTAATTGAAGTTAATGTCATCTGCCCCCCACCAGATACGGCATACAGCTTTCTTCTATAGGTGTATGCCCCGCAGATAACACAGCTGGATTCCTCAGCCTTGTCTGCACAATCTTAGCTACCATAAGTAATTTGTACTTTTAATATATGATGCCTCATTTGTATTCGGGACATCGCTTGAAAAAGCTCAGCACAATTCGCTCTTACTCATTTCGCTTCTTGTTGATGTTAAGTCTTTGCTTCACCAGCATGGCTTACGGACAGAACGATGCCTTTGTCGAATCCGGCGGCCTCGTGGTCGTCCAGACAGAATCCCTGGATCTAGTGGGCGAATGGGCCCGGGAGTCCAGCGATGCCGGCTATACAGGCAGTGGGTATATCCGATGGAATGGCCCCAACTATCTTAATGACCCAGGCAATGGAATGCTCGCCATCCACGTCAAAATCACCGATCCTGGCGATTACAACGTACGGATGCGCATATCACACCTTGGAGCGCCTGCCGGCGACCAATGGAATGATGCCTGGGTTAAAATGAACAATGGCACCTGGGTTAAGGTGGTACATCCATCTCCCCGCATCAATGAAGGATTTACCTTTCATTCTCCAACCGAACCGTCGAGTGGTGTGTTTGGTCAGATGCGATACAACCTGCCTGCCGGTGAACACACCCTCTATATTTCAGGCCGCTCGACCAATTTCCGTATCGATCGGATTCATTTCTATAAAGATGGCGTAGGCGATCCAGAGAATTTGTCGCTACCTGAATCTGCAAGAACGCCTTCAGAAGGCGGTGGCGGTGATGGCGGTGGAGATGGCGGCGGTGGTGGTGATGACACCCCAGGGAGCGTAAACATTAGCGGAGAGCAAAAGAAGTGGCATCCGATTACCCTGACACTTGACGGCCCGCAGGCCAGCGAAGGGGGTTCACCTAATCCATTTTTAGACTATCGTTTTCAAGTCACCTTTTCACAAGGCACACATAGTTATACGGTACCGGGTTACTTCGCAGCTGATGGCAATGCAGCCGAAACGAGCGCGACCAGCGGTAACAAGTGGCGTGCTCACTTTGTACCCGATCGGGTAGGCTCGTGGGATTATGTGGTCTCGATGCGATCTGGAACGGACGTCGCTGTAAATGATAACGCCGGCGCCGGGTCCCCGACTTCGCAAGATGGCATGAGCGGTACGTTCTCTGTCTCTGAGACCGATAAAGTGGGTGCTGATCATAGATCAAAAGGGAAGCTTCGTTATGTAGGTAAACACTACCTGCAATACGACAATGGCGACTACTTCATCAAAGGGGGCGCTGATAGCCCGGAAAACTTCCTGGCTTACGAAGATTTTGACGGCACCTTTAATAACGGCGGCGTCAACTTCATCAAATCCTATACGCCGCATGTTGGCGACTGGGGTGCTGATGATCCGACCTGGAAAGGCGACAAAGGCAAAGGAATTATTGGCGGCCTGAATTACCTTGCTTCCAAAGGCATGAACGTCGTTTACTTTATCACCATGAACATTGAGGGTGATGGTAAAGACGTGTGGCCATGGACAGGCCCTGGTGAACGCGTTAGATACGACATTTCAAAACTAGATCAGTGGAATATCGTATTTGACCATATGGACCGCCGTGGTATTATGCTGCACGTATTGACGCAGGAAACAGAGAATGAAAGACTGCTCAACAACGGTGCACTAGGCCGCGAAAGAAAGCTTTATTATCGTGAGTTGGTTGCGCGCTTTGGTTATCATCATGCCATTACCTGGAACCTGGGTGAGGAAAATGATGAGAACACCGATGCCCAGCGAAAAGACTTTGCCGGCTACATCCGGTCACTTGATCCGTACGATCACCCGATTGTTATTCATACCTATCCGAACCAGTACGATCAGGTCTTTAATCCGCTGCTTGGCAACGCCAACTTTGAAGGCGCTTCGCTGCAAATCCATCAGATGGAAAACACGCACAGCGAAACCCTGAAGTGGTACACGCGATCAGCTGATAACGGCCGGCCGTGGGTCGTGACACTTGATGAGCTGGGCCCCTATCAAATTGGTGTGTCTGCAGATGGACCGGGAAACAACCATGGAGCAGTCAGACATCATGCGCTGTGGGCCAACTTGATGGCCGGCGGTGGCGGTGTTGAGTGGTACTTCGGCTACGAAACAGTCAGCCACGACCTTAACACAGAAAATTGGCGTACAAGAGACGCCATGTGGGACTTTACCCGGTATGCGATGGAGTTCTTCCAGTCTTATCTCCCCTTCACGGAGATGAAGCCTATGGATGACCTAACGGCTAAAGGCAATGACTTTGTCATGGCAAAAACAGGTAGCGTGTACGCAGTCTACACCCCGGATGGTGGAAATCTTGACCTTAATCTTGGCAGTGGAGAATACAGTGTGCGTTGGTATGACCCACGCTCCGGCGGCAGTCTTCAGCAAGGAAACGTATCCATAGTGAACGGTCCTGGTGTTAAGAATATAGGATCTCCCCCATCAAACACTTCATCTGATTGGGTTGCCCTGATCAGAAACACAAGTGGCGAGATGGCAGAGCCTACACTTTCTGTTTCTCAAAGCACTATTGATTTTGGCGCTGTAATGCCTTCAGCTACCAAATCGTTACCGTTGAGCCTGACAAATAATGGTAACGCAAACCTCAATATTTCCTCACTTGAGATCACAGGTAACAATCCGAACCTTTTTCAAACAGCACAGAACCTGACACCATTAACGCTGGCGCCGGGACAATCGCAGGTTGTTGACCTGCTGTTCTCACCCGGTGCAGCTGATACTGGCATCAAAAACGCAACGCTGCGGATATCCAGTAACGACCCTTCACAAGGTCAGCTGAACGTGATCCTTTCGGGTAAAGCCGAAAGCAACGGCGGTGGTGGTGACAATGGTGGCGGTGGCGATAATGGTGGCGGCGGTGACAATGGCGGTGGTGATAACGGCGGTGGCGGTGGCGGTGACAATGGCGGCGGCGGTGATAACGGCGGTGGCGGTGACAATGGTGGTGGCGGCGATGCTGGCGGAGGCGGAGTTACCATCTCGGTTGTCAGCTTTACGCTGATCGATGCAATCACCGGTGAAGAGCTTGGGCCTGTGAATAATGGCGACCTGATTGACCTTTCCAAGCTTCCTACGGATCGGATTAACATCAGAGCGAACACAGTACCTGAAGAGGTTGGCAGTGTCCAGTTCAGCCTGAACAGGAATTCGAATTTCCAGATGGAAAACTCCAGCCCTTATGCCATGGCAGGAGATACCGGGCCCGACTACAATCACTGGGTGCCCATTGCCGGCTCGCATCAACTGGTGGCCAAACCGTATTCCTCAAGAAACGGCACAGGCGCCCAGGGTAAGTCGCTCGAGATTACGTTCTTTGTCTCTTCTGATGGCGAACTGCCGACCACAATCTTGATGGATCAAAATTATCCAAACCCGTTTACCCGTAGCACAACGATTACGGTCACGCTGAAAAAGCCGGCTGAAACAACATTGAAGGTCTACGACCTGATGGGACGTGAAGTGGCTGTACTCGGTGATCGTTTGATGCCGGCGGGCACATTGAAATTCCAGTTCGATGGTCTGAACCTGCCGAGTGGCACCTATTTCTACCGTTTGGAAAGCAATGGATTTGTCGAGACCAACAAAATGATTCTGGTCAAATAAAGGGTTGTTTTAAAAGACAACACGCTGTTTTAAAAGCCCGGTTTCTATTACAGAAGCCGGGTTTTTCTTTTGGCGATAGTTTTAGGGGTATTCAGAAAAACTTTCACCTCTTTATCAGGAGCTGTTAAGCGCTAGAAATATTAGCAAAGGAATCGACGTATTATGGCGCAATACTTACCTGCGACGTCATCCTGAACGAAGTGAGGGATCCATAGAATTCATGGACCAATCTCAATTTATTGAACCTTGCATGGATCCTTCGACAAGCTCAGGATGAACTGTGTTAAAAACCATTAGCTTCCTGCTAATATAAAAGCGTTATTAAAAATTGACAAAGGAAAATCTGGCATGCTCAACACCTTTGGTTTAGGGTTAGGGGTGTGATGCAACAGATTCCTAGATAAGATGCCACGATTGCCTTAATAAAGACCTTCCTTGATGTCATCCTGAGAGGAAATCCGATTATTCGGATCGTATTGAAGGATCTTCGCGAAGTGAAACGCTCCAGTAACCTGAACGTGGCATTTCACGAAGATCTCCCAATCAAGTTGAGGGCAGGCTCTTCCTGCGTCGACGAAAATCGTCAACATCCGATCAGGATGACATGACTGGGCGTTTTGGGCTACTTGCGATAATATTTATCATTCATATTGTTACATCACACCCTAATCCCTGGTCAACGTGCAAGTCATTGCTTCAATTATTCCTTTGATATTGCATTAAATGCTACTCATATAGCCGCCCCACTGTCACCTTCTCTTCCTCCTCTATTCTCAGCGTATTCCGGAGTGGCATCCCAAAACCTTTGGCCTCCATCTCGAATACATCGCCGTCTTGCGGCTCGATGCCTTTCGAGAAGCTTGCGGTGGCGGTGCCTAGAAAGTGGCAGTGCACATCGCCGGGCTGGCGGAACAGGTCGTATTTAAAATGGTGATGCTCCAGGTTTGCGAGGCTGTGCGACATGTTGTCTTCGCCACTTAGAAATTCTTCTTCCCAGATGACTTCGCCATTCCGCCGGATGCGGGAGGCTCCGCGGACATCAGCCGGCAACGCATCAAGCAGTAACTCAGGACCATATGAACAGGCGCGCAGTTTTGAGTGCGCCAGATAGAGGTAGTTTATTTTCTCCGTTTTGTGATCCGAAAACTCATTGCCTAGTGCGTACCCAATCCGATAAGGCGTGCCATCATCACCGATGATGTGGAAGGTACATATTTCGATTTCATCGCCATCGAGTAAGGCAAAGGCCGGCGACGAGATTGGCGCCCCGGGCGCGGCCACCGTAGTGCCATTGCCCTTGTAAAACCACTCTGGTTGCGCCCCCGTTTGGCCGGCTTCGGGTTTACCATCACGCAAGCCCATGTTAAACATCTTCATGCTGTCCGTCAGATCGGCTTCGGCCTGGGTATCTGCTGCTTTTTTGTGCATTGAGTCCCGTGCAGCGGCACTACCAAGGTGGGTAAGGCCTGTACCGGTCACCCAGAGGCGTGCCGGGTCGGGGTGCATAACCGGAGGTAAAATACGGTTGGCTGTTAGCAGGTCGTCATATGAGAGGGTCTCGCCAGTATTTTTATCTACCAGTGTGTTTTTCTCTACCAGCTCGTTGATAGATACGCCAAGCTGCAGGGCCGCCTGGGCCAGTGCATAGGTGGAGGTAAAGCCGGCGACAACCTGTAGCGTATTGCCGGCAACACGGGCAACGCCAGGGTTTCCCCTATCGTTCAGGAACTGTACAATTCGCATGGAAGGTTACTGGATAATTTGGAAAAATGGACAAATTAAGGGTACGAAGGGTGCGAGAAGTACGAAGAGTACGAAGAGTACGAAGAGTACGAAGAGTACGAAATAAAACTATGTCTCCTTCTACAATTTTTTTCCAAACCTATCGTACATCTCGTACCCTTCATACTTCTCGTACCCCTAAAACAACATAATACCAAACAGCCGGCAGAAACAAACAGACAAAAAAAGGCCTCAGCTTATCCATGAAGCTGAGGCCTTTAACGTTTATAAAGAGATGTCAGATTATCGGATCTCTATTTGAGTAATGTCATCCGTCCAGTAGAGATCACTGCACCTGAAGCCATCCTTGCCTCTACTTTATACAGGTAGGTACCCGAGGCGAGCGAAGACGCATCTAGCTGTACTTGTCTGGATGCACCTGCTGCCATTTCAATCGCGTCTAGCGACATAACCTGCCGGCCGAGGAGATCGTAGATGCCAACCTGCATCGTAGCATCTTCAGGCAGATCAAATACAATCGTTGTTGACGGATTGAAAGGATTCGGATAGTTGCCCGTCAGTTCGAATGATTCTGGCAAGGCCTCCAGTTCCATGGTGTCGGCGCCTAAACGAAACGCTGTTACGGCATCGTTTGAAATCACCACCTTGTCACCAGCGAAAACCTGGTAGGTATCAACTACTTCATTTCCTGCATAAGCTTCCAGCGTAAGCATCCCCAGCTCTCTTTGTGGAGGTGCAATAACCTCAAGGGTAACTGGGAAGGTTGCGCCTTGTACTCTAATAATACCATCTGTGCCTTCGTCCAAACGCGAGTGATCGCTAAAGCGAACATCAAACGCGTCGAGCATGAGCGGTGGCATATTGTACTGGCGCTTGGTCAGCTTATCTGCAAGCTCGCTACCGAAGTAGAGATCCTGCTTGCGGCTTGCTTCGTCTGATACACGAAGCATAGCAAAAGTAGCGTGTGGCGCAATCTCAGGCTTTGTTACGCGTTCTTTTTGCGCAACGTCTATCGCAGGATTACAATCAAACGTAAGCGTTCCACTGCCTGAAGCTTCCTGCCAGTAACCAACATTAGGCGTCAGGCTGCCCGCGGCAACATAAACCCCTGCATATCTAAAGAGATTGCCATCAATAATAACGCCGGATGGATCCTGCGCGTTATCCATGTCAAAGACACAAGATGGGCCGCTAATCATATTCCAGCCGTCGACTACATCAACCTGTACGACTGATACTTCCGTTCCTTCGATGACAACATCTGAAGAGGTCTCGATATCGAGCCAGTATCCGGAGCCTACCACTAAATCAGTGGTCTGTGTATATGCACTGTTTATCCAGATGAACGGAGCAAGATCAGGTGCGGCATCACCAAAGACAGCTGTGTACGCAGGATCCGGAACGTCATAGGATAAGCCGAGCAAATTCCAGCCTTCCGAAAGAGAGATGGTAGTAGGTGTAGCCAGCTCAACAACAAGCTTGTTGGACACACGTCCTACAAATTCACCGTCGATAGCTGCGATGAAGTGGTTCAATCCACCGTCGCCGGCGTCATCTGTTTTGTCTGACTTACGAAGAAGCACCTCGACTGTCGTCGTTCCTCCTTCTCCAATCACACCTGTATATTCCCAGATATTTCCAATCGCCTCGTTTGCTTCAAAAGGCTCTAAATCAAATCCGCCTCCGGGCACACCTGATAGATTCAGCCGGCCGTCCGATTGGAATAATCTGAAATTTTGCCCCGGGAATCCTGCAACAGTAATATTCTGAACAGCCTCTGATACACTTGTTGTGGCACCATCACCATCTACAAGCGTAATGCCAGGCGCAACGGGTACATTTGTGCGTACGATTGTCTCGCTGCCACCCTGCTCGCCAGAAATATGGAAAAGTTCGTTCGTAACTGTTGATCCATCGCTGAATTCAACCGTTATCGTACTCCCAATCAATTCAATGCCTCCAACATCACCGGCATCGCCAGTGCCAGGATTTCCCTTGATGCTCGTAGGATCTGTATCTACAGAAAAAGTAAATGTCTCACCCGGATCAAAATCCGAGAATGAAGCGGCTATTTCAAAAAATCCGCCTTCATTTGGATTTGAGAATGGATCAACACAATTATTTGCCGGCACAACATATCCGGTCACATCAGCACCACTATTGGGTTCCAGACATTTGGCAGCTGTATCCCCCGCTGTACCTGCTGGATCAAATACCATATCCGGATAGAGCGCTGTACTCAGGTCGATCGCAACACTTACGATCTGAGAAGAGCCCGGCGAAGTATTTTCTATAACAATTGAACCATCTGTAAACGTACTCGCGCCAAGTCCTCCCGATGAGGGTGTCACTTGTACCAGGGCCTCTGGATATGCTGCAAGCAAGTTGACTGTAAACTGGTCTTCAACAAACTCTTCAAACTGGTTTGTCGCCCTGACTGTAATTTCTGCAGTTCCTTCTGTTGTGGTAGAAAAAACCAGTGACAATTCAGAACCATCCAGATCTTCTGTAACTACACTGGGATTGTTGTTGCCTTCAAGCGAAAAAATCAATTCGCCACCCAATGGATCAGCAAATACATTGGCCAAGTCGATTATTTCCTCAGGATCTCCAAAGAGACGGGAAATGTCTTCGATTGGCGTCTCAACAACAGGATTGCTGTTGCCAATGGTCCATGTAAAGTTTTCAATTGCACCTGCTACAGGAAAACCGCTATCAAGCACAATAATTCTGGATTCGTAAACATCCTCAGCATCAGACGCAATTGTACCGGTGATGAGTCCAGATGCGGCATCGATCTGAAGACCTATTGGCAAGTTTTCAGCAGCGTATGAAACGACTACCGCACCCAACGTTGGATCCGTGTCGTTGTCATCTGAATCAGAGGCAACAACCTGTAGAGAAACCTGCTCTCCTTCAAGATTAGACTGGTCTGGAATCGCTGTAATTGTAGGCGCTGGATTATTGGAATCCATGTATACAATTTCAATGGCATTGATTACCGCCGGCAAAGATCCATTGGCTGCATCCTGGTTAACAAACTCGATATCGAGCGTGCCATCTGTAGCCGCAACGGTGTACTCTCTTTGGACCCCTACTTTTTCAACATTGCCGGTTTCCTGAAGAATATTAAAATTATCCTCCACCTGAACGCCGTCGATAAAGATATCAAATTCACGCGTCAGCAAGCCCTCTCCGTACATTTCACTGAAATAAAGAACCACATTATAGTTGACTTCTTCATCCACCGGAAATGACCATACCATGTTGGCTTCCGGATCCAGCGGGTCCCATCTCTGCGTCACAAATACATCTTCGCCTGCAGCGGGGTTTGTTATGTCAGAAAGGTTATGGTCCTGATTTCTCCCTGCTGTCTGATCGCCGGCCACATCTTCGTTGACAAAAACAGAAGGCGTTCCGTTTCTGGCAAAGTTAAGCGGCGGGGGTGTTTCAGAAAATTGTTGATCCTCAGCCCAGTCTGGATACGTAACATCCGCTGCCTGAGTGGCTCGCCCACCAGCATTTACGCGATAAACAACGACCTGAGCCTGCGCTGATGTAGATAACCAGCAAAACACCAGGAGAAATAATAAAGAAAGATTTACGCGGGGCATTGAAATGCCTTCGCAATCAGTAACTCGTTTCATGAGTAACTTACCGTTTGAATTGTCGTTTCGGTTGTTCAAGAGGTGGGCCTGGATGTTTTGCATCTGAGCCAGAAAAACGTCCTCACGGACGCGAAAGTCTAAAGTAAGCAGGTACTTTTTTGAATTTTGGAATCTACTCTACGGACAGGCTTGCGTTTTTAGCCTAAACCTAGCACCGTTTATGGCGCACAGAGTGTGGGTCTTGACGTCGTCCATACAGTGAGTGGAGCCTGGACAACTATTTACTTATCATCACGGTAACCACAGCTACGGAGACCTCTAGTTTAGTCTTTAATAATCGTACCCCACAAATGCCTGGCGAACTCATCCCTCATGCCAGCTGTTCTAGCATTAAATGCTTTCTAACTGCACAACAAAAAGGCCCGAAGCGCATAGCTTCGGGCCTTTTATTAACCAATCAAAAAGTGCTGTTATGTTGGTACGATCGATTATTTTATCATCGTCATCCGCCCAACTTGTGTCACTGACTGCGAAGCCATCTCAACAGTCAGGTGATACAGGTACGTTCCAGATGCGAGGGAAGAACCGTCGATTTGGATCTGGCGCCCCACACCGGCTGCAAAATCCTGCGCCGGCACACTCATTACATTCCGTCCGAGTAGGTCAAATACTTCAACTTTCACTACACCTGCCTCCGGCATGTTGAATACAACTTGCGTGGAAGGATTAAATGGATTCGGGTAGTTGCCCTCAAGCGTAAACGTTTCAGGCAATGCTTCTACAAACGTATCTGCAGATTTAATGCGCAACGCGATAACGTCTTCATTGCTGATGGTTATTGAGTCGCTACCTTGTAAGTCATGCGATTTCACAACTTCGCCGTTTTTGAGAATCTCTTCGACAACTACAGCACCGAAGAACGTGTCAGGCTTCCGGTCCAGTTTCACAACAAGCGGATAGTCACTGCTCTGTAGACGAACAAACTGCTCATCTCCTTCATCAAGTCGCGTGTGTGTGCTAAAGCGTACATCAAAGTCGCCGGCCTGTCCTTTGGGAGGCATGGCGTATCTGCGTGCATCTACGCTTTCATCCAGTTCGCTACCAAAGTAGAGATCCTGACTCATGCCGGCTCTGTCACGCACATTGATCATTCCGAAACGATCCAGGTCCGTCGTATTGTTTTTGGCAATACGGCTGACTTTGCCAGCGACGCCACAATCAAGCGTAATCGTCCCGGCGCCTGTTGCCTGAACCCAGTATCCAGATCCTGGCAGCAAGGCGGTGCCTAACACATATCCGTTGCTGTAAGCATAAAGGGTTTCATCAATAAGCACATTGCCTGGATCTGAAATATTATCCCATGCCACAACACATGCCGGCCCAGAAATCATATTCCATCCTTCCTGCAGCGTTGATGTTACTGTATTTACAACCTCATCGTTAAATGACTGGTTGCCAGCTGCTGAGGTCTTCAACCAATAGCCTACACCAGACTGCAGTGATGAAGTCACGTTGTACGTGCCACCATCCCACTGATAGAGGTCAGAAATGAGGCTCAGGTTATCGAATACAGACGTGTAGCTCTTATCAGCTGGATCGGTAGGCAAACCTACAAGATTCCATCCTTCGTCCATTGCGCGGGAAATACTACCTACTTCCAGTATCTCTATCGCCTGAATGATCGGGTCATGAGAAATATTCAGGAGGTCGATATCAATAATCCCATCACTGATGAGCACAACAGATCGCATAATACCGACGTCATGTCCTGCTTCTTCAAAAATGTGCAGGTCGTCGAGTGGCGCGTAAATAACACCATCAATCTCTACATCAAAAATACGTGGCCAGCCCTGATCAGCAGGGATGTTTTCTCCTTCGAAAAGTTGTTCTGCGAAATACAAACGTACTTCAACTTCGGTACCTGCATCTACAGGAATATCCCACTGCTGCGTAGGCAAGTTGATAGGATCCCAGCGGCCATCGTTGAAAAGCGCAGCCGGCGTTCCAGGAGGAACCGAGAAATCCAGCGTGATTTCATCGCTGCGTCCAAAGGCCCAGTCGCCGTTCGCAACTGAATTCACAAACGGGTGTGGCGTACCAAGAACCGTGGTGCCATTGTTATGCCCCGCTACTGCCGTCTGGTCTTCCAGCCAATCTCCTGCAGGATCCGCAATAAGCGGCCCTCCCGAATTTACTCGGAAGAGTACTGTAGTGCCAGATCCCCCGGATGTGCCCGTACCGAACAGGTTTACATTCGTTGGTGAATTCAGTCCGTCATGGGTAATAGCCATAGTCGCTACTTTCGTCCCGTTAGAACCAGGAGAAAGGATCACACCCAGATCAGCAGAACCGTTGGCCGGCACTGACAACGCCCCGGAAAAGTTGGTGCTAAAGTCACCGGCATCATCACCGGAAATAGAAACGCCTGTGATATTGATTACCTCATCCCCTTCATTATTCAATGAAGCTGTGATCTGCGAGGTTAAGCCAATTGGCGTTGGCGTAAAGGTAACAGGATCCGGCGCAACCGTTAAAATCGTATTATCGCGTGCAGATTCAGGGTGCGTATTCATCGACGCAACATCATAAGACACTTTGAAAGGCGCGTCATTTTTCCAGATGTGAACCCGGTCCATCCGGAAACTCCAGGAGCGACCAGAAATGTAGAAGGTATGCACGCCGGCGTCCAACTGATATGTTGGCTCGGAGAACGTTTCCACGCCATCAACAAAAGTAACCCACTGCGTATGGAAGGTAAACCCTTCTTCCTGACGAACACCCGGATGGACCGTTTTAGTCCATTCGCCGTCGTCCATTTTGGTCCATGCATCGTTATTTTGATCTGGCTCAGGTGCATCGATATGTGATGACCACAAGAACATCTTGTATTCGCCCGGATTCGTAATGACCACGTCAAACTCCAGGATGTCAAAGCCGGGCTCGTTGAAGTGATTTGCGCCGATATAGCGTAAGTAGCCGTCACCTGTGAAACCTTCTTCAATGGTTTCAAACTTCCAGTTGAATGGTCTTTCAACCGATTCTACTTCCATGACCACAAGACCATTATCCTCGATAAACGCGCCGGCGCTCTGAGCCTTCGCTAGTTGAGGAAACAGCACACTGGCAAATAGAACAAAGCTGGCCAGCTTAATGAACCAGTTTGTGCCAGCATCCTTAATCGATGTACTCTTCATGTCGGTATCAATTAATGCAATATTATCTGGTGCGGTATTACCTGATGCAAAGGGCTTTCTCCATCGCGTACGATTCGGAGAATGGGTAACGAGCTTCTTCATACGGCTGATATAATCGGTTGCTTATTTAAGATATGCAGAGCCAAAATACGCGGTTTCAGACTCTAACTACAGATTTTTTTCTACTCTTCGTGCCAGGGGTGAGGAATGGCGAATAATTACAGGGTAGTCCAGGAATTTAAAGGTATCGTAAGGCCGTTGGCTTATCTCTTAGACGCATCTTTACCAATCCTCAGGCGCAAATGAAGGGGCTGTTTGACGAATCGCCATTGATCAAGTGAACGAGATGGGGAGCATCGAACATCAAACAAGGAACTTCGAACAAGGAATTTCCAACACTGAAGGATTACAAGCCTTATCCGGCAGAATAGGCGATTGTATGGATGACTGATGACTAAAAACTGAAGACTGACAACTTCTGCCTACCACGCTCCGTCTTTTTCGTAGCCCAGCTTTACGAGGAGATCATTGTAGTGTTCTTTAAAATATTTGATATGATCTTCGTTCAGATGGTTCTTCCAGTCGCCATGCACACCTTTTCGATAATGGCTTTTGATGTTTTCTTCCCCCTTTTTCCTGCCACCTGCGAGTTTTTTAAAACTCAGCTTCTCTGTGATTTCTTCGAGGGCAGACGTAGGAAAACTGTAGAGCGGACGCTTAGGCACCATGAACACCGGGACCTTCCCTGGCATAAATCGCCGGCCTTTGTGGTTTAGCCGGTTCATTTTCAAACGCATCGAATGGAGTTTCTGGTTTATGCCATCCCGCTCATTCTCATCAAACATCTCCAAAAACTGGAGAATCTCTTTAAATTTACCAACGGGATCCGCACTCATCTCTTCCATCTTCACTTCAAGAATGTGATCCTGGTTGTAATCCCACTCCCCCATTTTCCTGAACTGGTCTTTTAAATAATCCAGTTCAAAAAAGAGTCCTTCTTCTTTGGAGAGGTCTTTCAATTTGCCTCTCAATGTATTCAACTCATCCCAGGTTGGGGCTTTCAGGCTGTGCAAATGCGAAAAGTAAGCTGATACAACGATATCACGTGGATCCCGAACCACATGGAACGCACGATAGACCTTGAGATCGTGCGTATATCTCAGGTTTGTATTGATGTACGATAAAAATTGAATCTTTTCTTTCTCTACAAGCGGCCCAATGGTGCCATACTCTTCGAAAGAATAAGGCTGGTGTACAATTTTGAAGGAGATGCCCATATGCAAGCAAATTTCCCTCAGGATGTTGTCAATCCAACCCGTAGCACACTTGTGGTGCCCAAAAAACATACGCAGGGCAAACGGATTTTGTGGATCCTTCTCAGCCTTTCCAATAACGCTGCTTTTTAAAGGCAGTGAAACTTCTTCACTAATATTCATCGCGGTCATTCAACACTAATTGTAAAGGCTTGCTAAGAAATCGAGGTCGATTCAGTCTGTGATACGTTTGCTGGATCAAATTCCATAAGAAACTTATCAAGAGACTCTGCAAGGTATTCCCAGTCAAACTTCTCGACTTTAGGCTCGTAGGTTGGTGGTTGTTTAAACGCTTCAACAATCCCCTCCGCATACGAATCAGCATCAGGCGAAGCAAACACGAGGTTATCAAAACCAAGACGCTCAGCTTCTGTAATTCGTGGCACAACGATGGGTTTGCCGGCAGCAGTGTACTCAAATATTTTAATCGGAGAAGCTGCGTCATAATACACGGCTTCATCTACCGGATACATGCCTACATCCGTAGCTGCAAAATAAGATGCGATCTCTGCATAAGGCACGGGGCCTGTAAACAGAAAGGTATCTTCAGCGTTTGGAATTTTAGCCAGCGCCGCTTCAATGGCCGGCGAATGTCCTACCAATAAACATTTCAGGTCAGGAATCTGTTTTTTAGCAATTAAAACAGACTCCAGGAAATAGAGACGCGGGCTACAGGTAAGGCCGATCAGACTCACAACCTTTGCATCAGTTAGCCCCAGTTTTTCGCGAATCTTCTCCCCTGATGCATTCCGCATTTTGTCGATGTCTGCCCCGTTTGGCAGATACAGAGACGGCTTGTTGAATTTCTCTGCCCGTTCTTTGGCAATGCTCGATACACAAAGAATCGCATCAGACTTCTCCATGTACGTGATCTCGGGATGATCCGGCTTGGCCACCCAGTCAGCACAATCGAGGTAATCAAAAATCAGCGGCACATCCAGATCAAACGGCGGATAGCCCGTCATAAAACTTGTTGGGCCGGCGATCACAAGATCAATATTCTGATCTTTTACGATGCGTCGGATATCTGCATGAAAGAAGCGTTCATTGATGCCAGGTCTTTCATAGTCTTTCTTCCGAAAGGGTTTGAACAGATCGGGAATCCTCCGCACATGAAAAGCATCGAGGTCATCTATCGTCAATGGATAAAACTTCAAACCGGCAAACACGGCCTTCAGCCGCTCTCCTCCGTACCACGTCTCCCACGTAAGCGTGTAGATATGGTGCCGCTCCTTCAGGAACTGAATGAAGTACTGATCGCGCCGGTGTACACCGGGCTCTGAGGGGCTATGAGGAATCCAGAGAATGTTCATTACGCAAGCGCCTCTTTGAGTATTCCAACGATATTTCGGGAAGCCGTACCGTCACCATAAGGGTTCATCGCCTGCGACATAGACTTGTGCTCTTCGGGATCCATCAGTTTGGAGACTTCAGCTACAATATGCGCTGTATCTGTCCCTACTACGCGTACCGTCCCGGCTGCTACTGCTTCAGGACGCTCAGTTACATCTCTCATAACCAGGACAGGCACTCCAAGTGCAGGTGCTTCTTCCTGAATACCACCCGAATCCGTCAGGATGATGTAACTCTTTGACATAAGCTTGGCAAACTCGAGATAATTCAACGGCTCCACGAGGTGAATTCGGTCTATATCTTTAAGCCGGCCATACACTGTATCCTGAACATTTGGGTTGTAATGAACGGGGTAGATGATTTCTACATCCGGGTACTTATCTACAACATCGTTCAGGGCCTGACAAATGTTTTCAAGCGGCTCGCCAAAATTTTCGCGCCGGTGTGCCGTAACAAGAATCACCTTCCTGTTATCCCAGTCGATGTCTACAGGCAGTTCGCAAGGCTTTTCGACAACAATTTGCAGCGCATCAATTACGGTATTCCCTGTGATGCAGATATAATCCTTTGGCGTATACTCCTGAATGAGGTGATCAGAAGCCGTTTGCGTTGGGGTAAAGTGGAACGTGGACAGTCTGTCAACAAGCTGCCTGTTCAGTTCTTCAGGGAAAGGCTGGTACCGATCGTAGGTACGTAAACCTGCCTCAACGTGGCCAATAGGTATTTTGTGATAATAGGCTGCCAGTGCGCTGGCCATGGCCGTGGTTGTATCACCGTGCACCAACACACAATCGGGTTTTACTTCTCCAAACAGCGTATCCAGTTTCTGGATGAGCCGGGATGTTAAGCCGGCCAGTGTCTGATTTGGCACCATCACATCGAGTTCATGTGTTGGCTCAATTTCAAATACGTCTAGCACCTGCTTCAGCATATCCCGGTGCTGGCCCGTAGAACACGCAATCGCCTCAAATGTATCTGGATGTTTTTGTAATTCAGTAACCAATGGTGCCATTTTAATGGCTTCCGGGCGCGTGCCAAAAATGACCATCACCTTAACTTTATTTTTCATATCTATTAATAATAGACCTTAAAAGAGGTCTTTGGCTGAAATCGATTGATGTGCAAATTCAATGGCCTGAATGGCAAACATGGTTGGCCAGGCATACATCATATAATCTGTTTTAAATCTTCCTTTGATGTAGTGCAAACCACCACTGGGACTTTGCATCTCGTCTTTTATAAAAGCAATGGCCTTGTGATAATTATCTTCATACCCTGCGCCGGCAAGCGCAAACAGACGAGCAGCTTGTGAAGAGGCATCTGCTGCTTTGAAGGCATGAACTTTCTGACGTGCGCTTTGCTTCAGCTTCCTGTCATCAGCATAAACCTGATACACAGAACCGTCTTCATTTTGCACCTTCCGCAACCATTCTACTCCCTTCAGCGCCGCCTCGGTATATCTTTGATCTCCTGTATAAGCGCCGGCTGAGATAAAGCCTTCACACGCATAACAATGCGCATGGGTGAAGACAAAGTTTTTGGTCGGCATCGACCAGAACATGCCATCAGAAGCCTGAAGATTCAAAGCGTAATCACACACTCTGCGTGCACCTTCTTCGAATTTTGGATCCTCTGCATATGCAGCAAGCTTTAACAAAGCCATCGCGTTTTTGACGTGAATGACACTGCCATCTCCAAAGAAATTTCCTGTATTAACGTTTCCTTCGACCGCTTTGTATTTGGCTTTGAAAGAACCATCTTGCCGCTGCATCGACAACAACCACTCGCCGGCGCGCGTGGCACTATCAAGATACTTTTTCTCTGGCAGCACGTGATACAAATCCATCACGCCCATGGTACACATGGAAGTGTCAAACGTGTATTGTTCACCGTTTGCACAGGAAGACAATGGGTCCGGACAATGAGGATAAGCGCCCGAATCCAACTGAATAGACAACAAGAAATCTGCTGCCTCACGTGCAGCTTTCAAATAGTCCTCGTTCTGATGCCAGCGGTACAGGTGCGCCAGAATACTCACGCCATAACCGGTGATTTCAGTGTACTGACCTGGACTATGGCCTGTTTTGTCATGAACGCCGTGGCTAAATGAGCCAAAATCTTTTCTTGACGAGGTTACATTTCTGACAGGCGCATCAAAAAGCCAATCTATCATCCGCTGAATCGCGGCATCTTTATCTCTCTCAACCTTAGCCAGCCCGGTTACAATGTGTGTTTGAGGTGTATTCACGGGCGTCGTATCTGTCTGTGCACTTTCCGAGTCCATAGTAATAATCAATATATATTAAGCACTGTGACACGCCCGGCAGATGCGCGTTTTATCGCATCGCGGACGTGTCACATCATTTTCTACACGAACTAATTATTTAACAAAGGTCATTCTGCCAGCCTTGACAACCGTCTGTGTATTCATCTCGGCTATTACGCGGTAGAGATAAATTCCTGAACTCAGGCTGCTGGCATCAATCATCATCTGACCGGAGCCTGGCGCAAAGTTTTTGGACGCCAGCTCAAGTACCTTCCGCCCCATCACGTCGTATACCTCAACAGATACTTCAGCCGGCTCTGGTACTTCAAAGATGACGTTCGTCGTTGGGTTAAACGGATTCGGGTAGTTACCAATTAGTTTAAACGAATCCGGGATATCGTTTGAACCAGATTCATTGCTTACCAACGTAGGATCAATGATTTCGATGGCCTTGATGGCTGCAAAATTTTCGCCGCCATCTTTGAATACTTCGAGATCAATGATCCCATCACTGTTTGTCGTAAAGGATTTCATGATGCCTACATCATGACCTACCTCTGCAAAGGCATCGATGTCATCAAATACCGATGGCACAACACCATCAACGGCAATATCAAACAGGCGAGGCCCATCAGTGTTATTGTTGGCTTCTGTCAGGAAGATTTCGGCCAGATACACACGGATTTCTACTTCTGTACCTGCAGCCACAGGGAAGCTCCATAACTGATTAGGCTCCGAAGCCGGATCCCAACGTTCCGTCTGGAATACCTCTGGAGGTACACTGCCGGGCACGGTAGAATCAAGCGTAACATCATCCAGCGTACCAAAGGCATGATCTCCTGCGCCGGCTGAGTTCACAAACGGAGAAGGTGCTCCCACTCTTGCCTGGCCTAACGCATTGGCTGCAACTGGCGTCTGATCTTCAGTCCACACACGCTTGCCATCCAGTGAGGCAATGGCTTGCCCTCCCGCATTTATGCGATAAAGCACTTCGCCATTCCACACAGATTGACCCTCCCCATTTACTGTGAGCTTGGCTGGAGAGCCGCTGCCCCCAGTAAAGGCTATTTCCAGTTGGGCAGACTTAGCGCCTTCCGAGGTTGGTGCAAAAGCAATGTCGAATGCTGTAGTTGCGCCACCAGCAATGCTTACAGGTGCGGTAAACGTTTCAGTAAAGTCTCCACTCGCTGCGCCGGCGAACGATACGCCGGTTATGTCAATGGCATCAGCACCGCTATTAGAAACAGTTATGGTTCTTGGATTAGAGCTCCCTCCCACTTCCGCCACATAAAAGTTTACCGGATTGGGTGATGCTGTAATCGGACTTGGGTCACCAAGGGTTGAAACCTCAATACCTGAGATTTTTCCTTCGCGCACATTGGAGGTCATTGTGATTTCCAATGCCCCGTCGGTGACGCTGATGTCTTCAAACGTATAAACCAGTGCTGTCGCTGCGCCTACTTCATCATAGATATCTAATTCATCGATGGTCGCCTGTCCACCCTCGATTTCCATGGTGAATACGCGTTGCCCAGCACCGCCCAACTCTGAGCCGCCACCTGGGGCACCAAAGAAAATCTCGGCAAAGTGTAGCGTAACGTTATAGTCGCCATCACCAGGTACTGGTATACTGTAGGTTAAGCCGCTCATGCCCGCATCAAAACGTTCTGTTTGATAGATCAGATCGGAGTCAGTGGCGGCAATGTCTGTTGCATTGGTAAATGTACCACCGCCTGTAAAGAATTGATCGGCATCCCATGCCACACCATTAACAGACACCGTAGGCCCCCCTGCATTGATACGGACAATATTTGTTGCCACGCCGTCGGGATCGTAATCCAGTACAACAACATCCGAAAGTTCACCGGTACGGCCTTCTGCGTCGGAATAGGCAGCTACAGCGTAGTTAATACCACCTTCTGCCTGCGAGTTACCCAGGGTCACATTAAAGTCGATAAACCCGCTGCCGCCAATGGTTTCTTCGAATGCCTGCACGCTAAGAATAGAGTTGGCCTCAAACGCATCGATGTCGTTTCCACCGCCAGCCGGCAGGAAGAGTGCAGCTTCTGCAACCAGCAATCGAACTTGCTGACCTATCGGCCCGCTTATACGAATGGTTTGATCCAGATTGTCAACTTTGGATTTCAGCGTAGAAGCGCCCGGTATACTAATTGCCGGCGCATCAGCAAAATCAACAGCAGCGATTCCTTCAGATGCACTTATGCTTCCGTCAATCTGGAATACCTCTGTCGTGTATTCAGAACCGTCGTCAAAAGCGACTGTAACCGTTGTACCCGTCAGCTCAAGACCAGAAATGCTGCCAGATTCTCCTGGCCCCGGTGCGCTGGATCCCTTGATGCTCGTAGGATCAATATCGATCGAGAAACCAAAGGTATCACCGGGATCAAAGTCAGAGAACGTAACCGTTAAGGCATCATACCCGTCGTCACCATCAACATTATTGTGTGGTGATTCCAAGGTTGCATTTGTGAAGCCTGTTTGTGATTCACCTTCGTCCGCCTGAAAATCCTGCCCGGTTATATCGCCGGCAGATCCTGTTGGATCAAATACCACATCAGGGAAAATCGCTGTGCCCAGATCATACGAGACACTCGTAATCTTCTGTCCGTTTGTTGAAGTGTTTTCAATACTGAAACTCCCAGACGCCACTGTGCTTGTATTGATATCTTCTGGTGGAGCAATCTGCACAAGAGCAGATGCGCCATTGGACACAGTGGTTGCATCAATCTTGTCCCAGGTAGCCGTAAACGGATCGCCAGGGCCAGAAGAGGTAGCAATCACGCCAATGGCCAATGCCTGACTGCTGCTTTGCAGGGCTGTAAGTGTAGCACCTGAAAGTGTAATAGGCGAGCCCATGTAAAACGGCTCATCATTATCTACCTGATACCCTGGCAATACAGTACCAGCCGCAGGATCTACCTGGAGCAAAAGGCTCAACGATCCGCTTGCGCCTAGTACATCATCAGGAATCTGTTCTCCGCCGGACAAATTGTTGCCATATAACGTAGTTGTTGGCGTGCCGGCCACTTCCTGGACCACCTCAATGCCCCCATTCCCTCCATTCGCTGCCAGGGCTACTTTGAGGTAGTTATCCTGGTCTCCTGTGCCAATGTAAAATCCGTGAGACTGTCCATCTTGGGGCGTTGCTGTGCTAAAGAAAGGCGGTTTAATCACAACTTCAACTTCAAACGTCGCTGTAGAGCTAGAAACATCAACACCAAACTGCAGCGCGTTATCCTGGTCGTTCTGACTGCCCAGTGCTGTACCTTCCGTAACTGTCGGGAAGGTTAACAAGCCGGCTGTCCCTCCAAAGATACCCGCAGCGGTGTCAAACTGATCAAGCCAATCTGTCGTACCGTTGTTCATCAAGCCAGTCAAACCAAGTCCAAAAAAGCCTGTAGCCGGCTCTTCGTTGAACAGATCATATTTGATTGGCAAGGTTGTACCAATACCATTTGCAGCATCAATGGCAAACGCATCGTCCACATCATTGATGGTGTCATTGTCATCGTCGGCATCATTTAGATCTGAAACGAGATCACCATCGGCGTCATTCGGTTTGTCGGCTGCACTACATTCGTTGGTTTCGTTGGCGATTTCATCGTCATTGCTGTAGCCATCACCATCATCATCTTGTGAACCAGGTCCACCGACACAAACTTCCCCTTCTACTGGTTCGAAAACGGTAACACTCCATGAACCATAAGTAACAGCCCAGATGGTGCCAGGAAACGGATCATCATCGCCCTGCGCAATCACATCAAGTGGATTCACACCAAAGTTATTGAAGAGCTCATCTACACCATTGGTTACGGCATCACCGGCAGCGTTCAACTTTGCGATGTATACTTCTCCGCTGAAGCCGGCAGAAATAATGGCCCCCTGGATTTCTCCATCAAAATTGCTTGCGGTATACTCTGCCATTCCGTTGGTAGAAGGCACGTAGTCTACCAAAGAGCCATCGTCAACGCCTGAATTTCTGAAGTCACACTCTGCGGGATATCCTTCACTCACAGGAATGGGCGGCCAGTCTGCTGGCAGTGGATTTGGACCTGTGGTACTTGTACGAAATGCGCCAGCGCCATCAAAATAGGTGTACAAACCTGCGCCTGACGGATTCCCGCGAATTGGTGTTGGATGTCCAGCATAGTATGGCCGGCCTGCTTCCAACTCACGAACATAATGCAAGCCGTTCAGATTGTTAACCTGCCCATCATTCGGCCCAGGACCCGTAGATCCAGGTTCAGACGCATCATAATCGTTGGTACAAAGGCCTGCGCTTCCGCCCGGATATGCTCCTTCTCCAATCGGATGGCCACCCCAGCCCGGGTTTGCTCCGTTGTCAATTGTGTACATTTTCCCTTCATAACCCGGCGTCTCCATGATGACCAGATCGTAAGGATTTCTTAAACCCGTTGCATGTAGCTGTACTGGGCCACCAGGTACCAGTTTGGACTGATTGAGTCCATTATTCCCGCCAAAAGGGTCTCCAACGTCAACACCATCATAGCCGCCATCGTTAGGATCGGTAATTCCGTTGACATTATCCCGCGTAGGATCGTCAACCGTTGGCATATCGTAATAATATGATGTATTCCCACTTCCCTGTAAGGGCAATGCTTCAATCACATCCAGGTCCACTTTCAGGATTGCAGCAGACATCGCGTATTCTGTGATGCGGGTAAAGTTGTTGGAAGGTGCACCACCATTGGTGAGGCCCCCGACGGCCACATAGAGTATGTTGTTTGCCTCATCCAGACGGATGCCGTTCACCGAGTGATTCTCTTCTGAACGCGGCAATCCTCTTACGAGGTCAACTTTATTCCAGTTTGTCCCATCCCACGTGAGCCGGCTTATCACACCAGAGTTGGTATCCAGGCCTGAATCATCAATGCCGTTGAGGTCACCACCACCGTGTCTAGGATCGCTCGATGTCGCATAAATGATTGGATTTGACGGTGTACCCAATAGCAAAATACCCGTAATCTGACGGGTTACAGCAAGATTTAACGGGAAACCACTCTGCGTGATTTCAGATGTGTTCAATGCCCCGTCATCATCGTAATTATCAATATTCTCTTTCAGTACGCGAATGGGCTCCGTATCGGTGATCTCATAATCATTGGGGCCATTTTTAACAACCGTATATGCATTAATCAACCCATTAAGCTGCGCTACATACAGTCTGCCATCCGGTCCAAAATCTAGCGTTGTTGGCAACACCAGATCTTCTCCTTCAAGGGCACTTGCATCAAAAGAAACAGCTTTGGCTGCACCCGCCGGCTCGTAAACCTGTCGCCTGTTCAGCGCATCGCGCGCAGCACTTTGCTTAAGTGCCGGCTTGGGCACATAGCTAACTTGAGCTACCGATACGGATGGGAATGCTGTAATAAATATGAACAGAAATGCCAAAAGTGTCCACGAATGCCTTAACTGCAATCTATTAAAATGCATGAGAATCAATAATTACGGTGTTGTTAAATAATGAAAATGAACTAGAATGAGATGGGGGTTACGTACTAGTCTATTAATCCTTGAATTGAATTAGTGAACCCCTAGATCAAAATCTGTACCCAATAGACACATTGAATGGGACTTTATATAAAAACCAGGAAAAGCTTCGGGTTTCACGACAATTCTTAACTAAAACACTTAATCTGAGGTCGTGACACCTTCTTTTTGCGACGGAACGAAATATTAAATCCAGACCCTGATATTGTCGACAGGAAACAATTAACCCTAAATAGGTGAGGAGGAAATGTCACCCAGGGCTAAGCTCGACTTTGTCCTTTTGGACAAAGTCTCGAATATCGAACACCGATCAAGCAATGTCCAATGTTGAAGGGTTTTTAAGCGCTATCTCGATGTTAGACATACCTTTTGAGTCTTCGCCGTTTAATTTATCCTTGTCTGGTTGGTAAACCGAGACGTATAAATAATCGAAAAAGACCCTGGTGGCGCTAAAAAGAGGCTTTGACATTTTCTTATTGGACAAAGTCGAGCTAAGAAACTGATGAGATTTAATCTTCACATTGAGTGAGCGATCTTTTGGTGC
>JBGCEN010000340.1:0-50325 GCA_045106435.1 Rhodothermales bacterium | reverse complement strand
TGAGCCCATTCCCGAAAGTGCTTATACCAAATCTGACGTTAAGTCAAATCACCGGGCGAGCCTGCTACCAATCTTCCAAGTAACTCTGACAGCTGTTTAATTTCTTTAGGGCGCCAGCGGTCGCGAAAAACATAGGTTGATTGCTTTGCCAGGGTTGCCCGTGCTTCGGCAACTCTCGTTGCGCCCGCCTCAGTTAACACCACGAATGCCAATCGTGCATCACGTGCATCTGATTGCCTTGAAACCAGGCCCATCTTTTCCATAGGAGCCGCCATTCTAGTAACGGTAGATGCACTGGTGTTTAGACGCTTGGCCAATTCTACACGAGGTAATCGGCAGAGCGGCGCATGCTCTAGTTGCATGAGCAAAAACAGTTCGTTGATAGAAAGGCCATGAATCGATGAAAACTCTCCTGCAAGCCTTGCCTCAATGATTTGGGCAGACTGCAACAGGCGTAATACGGATTGGAGTGCGGGATCTGTCATGCAATAAATATAAGCCAACATGCTTGCATGTGCAAGTTGTTCGGCCTAACTTATCGCAATCACACAGACCAGGATAACCAATGAATTTCGAACTCGCCTTTTCAGCAGCAAGCATTGTAGCAATGATTGGATGGATCATTCTGCTGGCCTCTCCTTTCATTCCAATCTGGTCCGATCGAATTTCCGGCTACGTGATTCCCCTTGTGTTGTCAGCCGGCTACGTCGTGTTGTTGGTGTTCTCTGGTGACGCCGAAGGCGGCGGATTTGGCAGTCTGGCAGAAGTTACGACGCTATTCAGCTATCCGGATGCTGTGTTGGCAGGGTGGGTGCATTTTCTGGCCTTCGATCTGTTCATTGGCGCGTGGCAATGTAGAAAAGCACGCGCTGTTGGAATGCGCTTCTGGCTAGTCATACCTTGCCTGGCACTCACATTTCTTTTGGGGCCGTTAGGCCTGCTCTTGTTCTTTACACTACGCGCTGTCCCCGGCGTAACCATATCAAACAAGGTTGTAGCTTGACCCTCGACGGTTAGAGATTCACCTACTCGCGTATCTCATTTGGTTCAACCAGAATTCAGAATACTCCGCCCTTAAATTTTGTCCATGTCACCCGCGAGCTTCCGCTTTGCTGTATGACCCATATGGAACCAGACGGCCAATAGAATGGGTTGCCGAGTTTCAAGACAGCGATTGCTAATTACGCCAAGTTGTCTGCTATAAAAAGGTGTTCAACTTGAGTAGTTAGTGGTTAGGAAATGAAAAAGAGTACTAACCACTAACCACTCTGATCAAGGCTCTTACAGCATACCACACAACTTGAATTAATCATACACCGCCCACCAATTCTCCAACGTGCTTGTCATTTCAGCAACGAGTTCTGGGCGCTCTGCGGCTCTGTCATTTAATTCGTACGGGTCATCGTTTACGTTGTAGAGTTCAGGTTCTAGCGTCATCCAATCGGTAATCTGCCCCCTGTACATAAGCGTTACGTCTTCGTTGGGCGCATAGGGTAAAATGAGTTTCCAGCCATCTTCCCGGACGGTATACCGGTATTTGAGGTTGGCAACTGGATCGTTAAGATCTACTGCGGTATGCGCGAATAATGCACCGTAGAGTGCTTTCCGGTCTTGCAACGGACCGTTGAGCAAATTGAGTCCCGGCATCGTAGCCGGCGGTTCGATGCCGGCTGCAGAAAGCATCGTCGGTGCTAAATCAATGCTCCCTACCAGGGTTTTGTCATCTTTTCCAGGCTCAACAACACCGGGCCAACGAACCATAACTGGGGTTCGCATGCCGGCGTCATAGGGCGACATTTTGGATCGGCTGTCTGGCATCTCCTGCTCTCCAACAGCCTGCACCCAACCATTATCACTCACGTAAAGCACAATGGTATTCTCACGATGCCCATTGTCATCAATATATCCAACAAGATCCCCCACCGTTTCGTCAAACCATTCCACCATGGCATAGTATTTTGCCACCCGTTCAGACCGACCATCAGCTTGATATTTAGAGAGCAATCTTTCAGGTGGATTGTGCGGCGTATGTGGCAAGAATGGCGCATACCAAATAAAGAACGGTTGATCGCCGGCACTTTCAATAAAGTCATAAACGGGCGCCATCCCCTCCCTGCCTATTTCCAGCCCAACATCTCCATGCCGCCCGCCGTTTTCCACGATGCCATGCGTCATGCCGGCTGTAAACCCGTGCTCTGTTGGCACACCCTCCCACCACTTGCCCGATTGATGACTCACATATCCTTTTTCGGCAAGGTACTCCCCTACTGTTTTGTGCTCCTTAAAGATTTCTACCATCATCGCGCGACGAACAGGATCCCGGCTTTGCTCGACGGTGCCCGGTGGATCGTTGCCTGTAATACCATGCTCGTGCGGAAACAGGCCCGTGATCATCGTAGCCAGACTTGGCCGGCAAACTGAAGTGGGCACATAGCCGCGTGTATACAACATGCTCTCCTCAGCCAATGCATCAATTTGCGGTGTCTTTATCACATCATGTCCCATGAAGCTGTAGTCCATCCAGCCATGGTCATCACTAATGATGAGTACAATATTGGGGAGCGATTCATTCTCCCCCGACTCATTTGGGGATTGCGTGGCCGGCTGACATTTGACGGTCACTAAAGCCAGGATTAAGAGGATATAACGCATAATAAACTGGGGGGTGTTTTTATGATTATTGAGCTGTACTTCAAGTTTTATATCTATTCAGGAAACCACTTTAACAGTTCTTCAACAACCATTTCATGGCCTTGTCGATTCGGGTGATTTACCTGCGACATGATGGAGGTTATGTCATTACCAGACTTCAAGTACTCGACAACCGCAGCATAACTGTCAGCCAGGCCAACCTTGTTCTCTTTAGCCAGCATACGAATTTGTTTAGCGTGTTGGGATAATACATCTTGATCAGATAACATATCAGCTTTTTGATCAGCCGTTGGCGTCAACAGAATCACAGGGATATTTGCCTCTTTGCTTTTCTGAATCATTTCTTGCCAGGCTAACGCCGCCGGCTCCAGACCAGCCCTGCGATCATTTAATCCGTAATCAATCAAAATCAAATCTGGGGAAAGAGACAAAACATCCTCGCTAAATCGCTTTGCACCTGCTACTGAGTGCTCTCCTCCAATGGCGGTGACAATGACATTAAGCACGGCATGAGGAAACCGTTCTTTCAAAGCCACGTGGAGTAAATGCGGGTAGGACTTAAAAGGGCGTACAGCAGGCGTTTTATGGTAGCCGGCGGGCACGCTATGACCATGACAGACTATGTTGATCGTTTTATTTTCAGGCCATTCTTTTTCCAACGCAGATACAAGCTCAATCAAGTACGAGGAGTTATCCGCATACTTTGTTTGTCCCATTAGATGTTCTGTCGTACAAACAAAAAGCATCAACAGCAACATACCAATTCGTATAGATGCCTTACACTGCGTCATTCGTTTTTGTCCTTTTTCGTCACTGCTCTTTACCAGTTTAAGTACAAGCACATGAGTTTCGTCATGTCATGCCGAGCAAAGCGAAGTATCTTTGCGAAGCGCAATCGATTAAAAAATTGTCTGAGCGTTTCCTTTTAAACAAATAATCCAATCAAGTTGAGCACATGGTTGAGGATGACGATCTGTTAAGTCTTCATTATTAACCTTTACAAGGTACCTAACGATTGAATAAGCCGGCACTTTCAACAGGAAAAATGCAAACTATTTAGAAACTGTTGAGATTCATTTGAAGATGAAGTCCTATTCAAATATCTTCATTATAGTAAAAATCAATTCAACCCCATGCAAGATTTGTGTACTATCAAGTATAAAATCTGGCAAAAGCCCACCCGATGAGATTTATTATTTTTGCACTTTTTTGTTGTACGTTCACCGCGTGTACCAGCGACGCTCCGACAACCTCAACACACACATCCGCTACAACAGATATATCCCTGTTTAGAGATATTACCGAGGCTGCCGGCATTGCAGATTTCCGGCACACCAACGGTGGCACGGGTGAAATGCGGATGCCGGAAATTATGGGCGCCGGCGGTGCTTTCATTGATTACAACGATGACGGTTGGGCAGATCTACTCCTCGTAAGCGGCGACAACTTTTCAGACCAGCCGGCGACCGACATTCCAACGGCTAAACGTCCGGCAGTTAGACTTTATGAAAATACGGGCGGTTCTTTCAAGAACGTAACCGATGATGCATTTCTGAATGATGTATCCGCCTACGGATATGGCCTTGCTGCCGCTGACTATGACAACGACGGAGACCAGGATTTTCTCTTAACCACGCTTGAAAACAACCTGCTTTTCAAAAATGAAGCAGGCGTTTTTCAAGAAGTAGGCCAACAAACTGGCATTGGCTCGGCAAATAGCTGGAGCACATCTGCTGTGTTCTTTGATGCAGATAAAGACGGCCACGTAGATTTATACATCGCCAATTACCTCACCTGGCAGCTAGACTCTGATATACCCTGCGGCGAAGCAGACAAACGTGATTACTGTAACCCACGCAACTATAGCGGTGCAGCAGATCACTTTTACAGAAACAATGGAAATGGCACCTTTACAGATCGGACAAATGAGGCCGGCTTTGGGTCGCTTGCTGGAAAGGGACTGGGCGTATCTGTACTGGACTTTAATGATGATACCTGGCCCGATCTCTTTGTCGCCAATGATGGCGAGGCAAATTTTCTTTTTCAGAACAACGGAGACGGGACCTTTGGAGAAGTAGGCTATACAAGCGGAATCGCACTTGATCAGAATGGCACGCCCAGAGCCGGCATGGGTGTAGATTCAGGCGTGGTGGACAGCACTGGCCGACCCACTATTTTTGTAGGGAATTTCTCTGCTGAAATGGTTGGGGTCTGGCACATCGATGCGCAAAATATGTTCACCGACCGGGCCGCCCAATCACGCATTGGATTCCCAAGCCTCAACACGCTCACGTTTGGCCTCATCCTGTTTGACGCTGATCAGGATACCGATCTGGACCTTCTGCTGGCAAATGGCCATGTTATGAAATACATCTCCGAAAAACAGTTGGGCGTCACCTTTAAACAACCCCCTCAGTTTTTTCTGAACACCGGAGACGGTACATTTGCAGCCTACAATGCTACTGCCGGCCCCCTGGCACATCCCATGGTGGGCCGTGGACTGGCGACGGCCGACATCGATCGGGATGGCGACCTGGACGTACTGATCACCGAAAACAATGGGCCGGCGTATATATGGCGCAACGATCAAGTATCGAACAACTACCTCCGGCTGCACTTACAAGGATCCATAAGTAACCGGGATGGGCTTGGCGCACGCGTTCGTGCAACCGTGAATGATCTTGTGATGGAACGCTGGATACGCTCAGGCTCTAGTTACCTTTCACAATCAGAATTGGTGGCAACGTTTGGATTGGGAAGCCATGTCGAAGTCTCTCATCTGGAAATTGTGTGGCCCAGCGGGGAGATAGATCGATTTGAAAATGTCAAAGCCAATCAGGATGTACGGGTGATTGAGGGCAGTTCATTGCTTTCTCCTGTGATTATTAACTGACTTGTTTACCATGGCATCTACCGGCAAACGAAAAACCGATAAAAGCATGGCTTCAGCTGGATTCTCAATCAGGTTGAAGATGACGCGTGTCCTGGTACTCTTTCTCGTGCTTGTAATTCACGCAGGCTGCAATTCAGGCGCATCAAAAACAGAAGCCATACGTCGCTCGCTCGATCCGGAAGTACGGGCGATGCTGGAGGCCGGCAATGAAGCATTGCAACGCGGGAATTACAAGCACGCGCTTGCACTGGCTGACAGCGTGGAACAGGTTGAACCCGAATTTGCAGACCTCTATTTCTTCCGGGGCAGTGTGTACGTGGCCATGCAGCAATTCGGCGATGCCCGTGACGCTTTTCAAAAGGTACTCTTGCTGGATAAAGAATTCCCCGGAGCACATCAACGCCTGGGAGATGTAGCAACTGCGCTTGGCCAGTTGGATAAGGCCCTTGGTCATTACGAAGATGAAGCCAGATTACACCCTGATACTAACCTTTATGAAAAAATAGGAACGATGTACGCTGATGCCGGCCGTGCAGACAATGCCCTGAATGCGTACCAAAAGGCGATCAATAGAGACAGTAGCAATGCTACAGCATACTTGTTATTAGGGCAACTGAAAGAACAGCTGGGCGAATTGAATGAGGCACTTGTATACTCTCGAAAAGCACTAGCTATACGTCCTGACTTCCCGAATTACCAGTTTGTCGTTGGTGCCCAACTCCTCCGATCCGGGCAAACTGAGGAAGCCATTCAATACCTGCGTTCAGCTGCAGATGCACAACTGCTTCATTATCCCGCTCAGTACAACATGGGACAGGCATTGATGCGATTGGACCGTACAGACGAAGCCCGGCAATATTTCATCAGGGCAGATACGGCCCGCGTGTTACTAGACCAAATAAACCTGCTCGAACAAGCAGCAGCTCAACGGCCCGGACAAACCACCCGCCTCGTTCAACTCGCTGCATTATACCAACGCGCTGACATGCAGGACCGTGCTGGAGAATTGTTCAATATGGTTATCAGGATTGAGCCCGGTAACCTCGATGCACAACTTGGACTGGCCAGGCTGGCTATTGCATCGGGCAATACTTCAGAAGCTATCCGACGCCTTAAACTCATCTTGTTTGCTGATCCCAAGAGAGTGGACGCCTTGCTCGCGCTGGGGTTTGCGCATACATTAACCGGCAACTGTGAAGAAGCCACAACTTCATGGCATAAAGCACTGGCACTCGAACCAGCAAACCCCTCTGCCCAAAGCTACCTGATCGACTTCTGCCAATAACAGACCAACAATAATTGGTGGTTTCACATTCCCCCAATGAAGTGTCTTGATCTTGAAGATAATATTAAGTATTCTCCGTGTATACACAGCGTATAAACCCCGAGCACACCCAGCACTCACCACCTTGCTCGAATTTTTTGCTATCCAAAGGAGGACGTTCAATGAGAACATCAGTAAAAAAAATCTGCAGTATTATTCCACTACTCGTTAGTCTGGCACTACTTTCAGTGCCGGCTGCCAAAGCCCAAATTGGTTTTGCAGGCGGATTCAGCGCTAACCTGGCCAGCGATCCAGGCTTTTCCAGCACAAACAAAACCTCGTTTGATGCTAAAGGGAGCTTTAATTTTGGCATGTTTTACAACTTTCATTTAGGTGCTATAACCTTAAGGCCTGGTATTTTTATTAGTCAGGCCGACTTTGATTGGGAACTGGAGGGAATTAGTAATCCTTTGCTTAGTCCTGTAAAGAACAGCATACGAATGGCATCCTTTCCAATCGACTTTCTTTATCATTTTAAAGCCGAGTCTATCAGCCCTTATATAGTTTTGGGGCCCTCTTTTAATTTTGTTCATACCGACCAGCCCGATCTCCGCCAGACCTTTGACAAACCGCAAGGCTCTACAAACTTTGCGAGCCTCACAATCGGTGCGGGCGTTGAAATTCAACCGGAGGGCTGGGGTATCATTTTACTGCCCGAAATCAGGTATGGCCTCGCACTCTCAGGCTTCCTGAAAGAAGATTACATTGTTCGAACAGTTTCTTACGCGAGCGACAGTGCTGTAAAGATGAACAGCTTTGTGGTTCGACTGGGCATCACCCTACCGCCTTTTAAATAATCGTTAGTCGATGAAAGCCTCAGACCGTTCCAATGACGGTACTCAGGTTTTTTTTGAATTTCGTTTTATCAGTTTTAATTTGAACACATTAATCATGAACGCTATGCATTTTCTTGATTTAGAAGCAAGCGAAAAGCAGTCTCACGGCTCATTAGGGATAATTATTCTTTTGATTCTGCTTACAGGCTTCACATTTCCCACCCAAGACGTAAACGCCCAGGGAACCATCTCTGGCGCAGTTACGGATGCGCTTACTGGCGACCCCTTGCCAGGCGCAACCGTTACGGTTGTTGGCAGCCAGGTCGGTTCAACAACAGACATAAATGGCCGCTACCAGATTACTGGCGTTCCAGCCGGCACACATCTTGTACGCGCTCGATTTGTTGGGTTTGTGCCATTGGACAGAGAAAACGTGGTTATCACCAACGGAGGTACAGCAACCGTTGACTTTGGCCTTTCCGAATCAGCCATTGATCTTGGTGAAGTTACGGTTGTTGGTTACGGTACGCTAAGAAGTGAGGACGTAACCGGCTCCGTTGGCGTTATCGATGCCGAAAACATTGCCGGCCAACCGCTAACCAGTGTTGATCAGGCCTTGCAAGGCCAGGTTGCTGGCGTCTCAGTCCGAACGTCTTCAGGTGTTCCGGGCGGCGGCCCCGATATCCAGGTGCGTGGTACAGGCAACGTAGGTGCTGGTGGACAGCCATTGTATGTTATTGATGGCTTTGCACTGCCACAGCCTTCCCAACGCCAATCCAATGTCAGGAACCCGCTGGCGGACATTCCTACGGAAGACATTGCGTCCATCACCATCTTGAAAGATGCATCTGCAACGGCCATTTATGGTTCGCGAGCGTCCAACGGTGTTGTGATTGTTACAACAAAAAGCGGCACAGCCGGACCGCTCCAGTTAAATATCTCAGCGTATTCAGGCGTCAATTCGCCGCTAGAGCAGATGACGATTACGCCGACCAATGCGCAAGAGTTTGCTACCTTCCAGAATTTACTCTGGCAAGGCCGCGTTGACGCTGGTACAGCCACTGAAATTCCGATCCAGTACCAAAACCCAAACCAGTATGGCGAAGGGACAAACTGGTGGGATCAGATTTACAGGAATGCCCAGCAGTTTAATCTACAGGCTTCAGCCAGTGGTGGTAGCGCTACCATGCGGTCTTATTTCTCCGCAGGATATACCCGAGAAGAAGGGCAAGTGCTCGAAACAGATTACAACCGCGTTTCACTTCGTGCAAACCTTGAAGCCAATCTGTCCGATAAAATTACGGCTGGTTTACGGCTTGCACCAACATTTTCGATCAGAAACCTTGGGTACGAAGGTGGCGGTGGCCGTGGAGGAAATGGCTCTCCTGGTGGTGGCCCATGGATGATGTGTCCACTATCACCTGTTTACCTGGAAGACGGCAGTTTTAATCCTCAGATCGGACACCCCAGTGAACCAGGAGGCGGTTGCCCCGGTGTATGGAATTGGCCAAATCCGATTCAATGGTTTGAACAAGACGTTGATAAGCAGCAATCATTGCGCGCCCTGACGACCGCCTATGTGAATTACGAATTCCTTCCCGGTCTGTCTGTACGGCAAAGTTTCAACGTCGACTACTCTTCGAGCGAGCGTGAGCAATTCAGGCCATCAACGATCGGTACGCGTAACATCCCTGCGCCTTCCGTTCCTTCTGGTTCGTTTGCTTCAAGCTCCTACCTTAACTGGTTGAGTGAAACGACCCTTAATTATTCGGCGAATGTAGGCCCCGGCCGGCTGGACGCCATCGGTGGTTTTACAGCGCAGGAAGAGAATCTCCTGTCGACCAACATCAGCGGCCTTTTCCCGGATGATCAGATTCAGACGCTCAATGTGGCCTTCAACCTGAATGGCAATAGCAATGAGAATGCATGGTCCCTCCTTTCTGGCCTTGCCCGCGTGAATTACAATATCAAGGACCGTTACGTTCTTACGGGTACTATTCGTCGGGACGGATCTTCCAGATTTGGTGCAAACACGCGTTGGGGTACATTCCCATCCGGAGCTGTTGCATGGAACCTCCACAACGAGTCGTTCATGCAGGGCTCACGTAGCAAAATTCCTGAGTTGAGAGCCAGATTATCTTACGGTGAAACAGGAAATAACCAGATCAATAATTATGCATCGCTGGGTACCGTAACGGCGCTGGATTATGTGCTTGGTGGCTCATCTGCCGCCGGCCGTATTCTCAACACGTTGGGCAACGCAGACCTGGCATGGGAGAAAACGCAGGAAGTGAACTTTGGTATCGATGCGGCGCTCTACAACTACCAGGTAAGGCTCTCGCTGGAACTCTATCAGAGAAACACGACGCAATTGCTGTTAAATCGCGAACTGCCCGAGCTCTCTGGCTTTGCATCCGTGGTCCAGAACCAGGGTGAGGTCAGAAACCAGGGTGTTGAATTCAGCATGAGCACGGTTAACGTGAGCACGCCCAAGTTTTCATGGACAACCGACTTTAACGTCTCGCTTAACCGCAATGAGGTGATAAATCTGCCGGATGGCAATGACATCTTCTATAGAGGCGCGGGTCCAACGGCTTTTGTCAATCGTGAAGGTCTCCCATTGGCCACATTTGTGGGATACGTGATCGACGGCCTTTATGACAACCAGGGTGAGATTGACAGCTCCCCCTCTTACGCTGGCGCTGTGCCTGGCAGTTTCATCATTCGGGACCTTAATGGTGACGGCGTTATCACGGAACGCGCCCTGGATCCGATTGGAGACTTTGCTGTGTTGGGTGATGCATATCCCGACTTTACGTTTGGCATGACACAGACCGTTAAAATTGGCAATGTTGACATTCGCGCCCTGGTAACCGGCTCCTTCGGTGGAGACAACTTGCGGGCAGAATTCTTTAGAACGGCCAGGAATATTGACGGCCTCTTTATTGTGGATGCTGACTACGTCAAAAACGTGTGGCGCTCCTCTGCTGAACCGGGCGACGGCATTACCCCAACGATGAATGGTGGTGCCTTCGGACGCCAGCAGTATCGGGATAATAACCATTCGCTGGTCCTGTCAGACGCGAGCTATATCTGGTTGCGGAATCTTATGGTTCGGTACAACTTCAAGAGAGGACCGCTTGCCGGGTCTAATTTCTATCTTTCTGGCGACAATCTGGCCATCCTAACCCCTTATGATGGCAATCCAGACGTTACAGATGATCAGAATGGTAGCCGTGCTCCAGGTCTGGATTTTGGCAACTACCCGATTCCTCGGAGTTTCACCTTTGGTGTCGAGCTCAACCTCAGATAGCATAAACTGCTCGGGAGAGCCTGACTCTCTTGAAGCAAGTTTGCGCATACGTCGAAATCAAATTTGAATATTAAGATTAAGATGAGAGATACTTTTAATACGTTACGAATCGGCCTTTTTGTTTGTCTGCTGTTTGTGTGGGCAGGCTGCGATTCGTTCCTTGAACCCGACCCTGCTTCGTTTTCAACGACAGCGAATTTTTACGAATCACCCGCACAATTTGAACAAGCCGTAGTAGGTGCTTACGCTCAGTTTAGATTGTTCGTAGGTGACGAAGACTATCGCTACGCCACTGATATGCGGGGGCCTAACATTACCAGACACTTCGACGTCAATCTACCGCACACGGTAGCCGGGACTCCCCAGTTGGATGAATGGTCGATGGATGTTGCCAACGGTGTCATTGCGCGCAACTGGACGCGCGCATATGAGGTGATTAAAGAGACCAACGTGATATTGAACCGGATTGACCCCATAGAATTTCCGGATGAAGCCCAGAAAAACAGACTCATTGGAGAAGCCAAGGTCATGCGTGCTTTTGCTTTTTGGGTAGGTGTTCAGTTCTGGGGTGATATGCCACTGCTGCTTACCGAGGTATCAACGCCAGGTGAAGCGGTTCCGGAAACAGGACGAGATTCGAAAGCTGCTGTGATTCAGCAAATCGTTACAGATTTGCAGGATGCCATCAATAAATTGCCGGCCACCTATTCAGGAGGCGACGTTGGCCGTATTACAAGAGGCGCGGCACAGACACTCCTGGGCAAAACATACATGCTCACAGGTGAATGGTCTAGTGCCATCAGCCAGTTTGAGGCTGTGGACGCTGGTCCGTACTCGCTCATGCCGAGCTATCGCGAGGTCTTCAACCCTGCAAACAAAAACAATGCGGAATCGATTCTGGAGTTGCAGTATGATCCGAATATTCCAGGGCAAGGCGAGCTACCTGCTATGCTCGTAGATGTATTGCCATATACCTCTGCATCTGAAATATCTGAAGCTGCGACGGTACCGCTAGGCAGATACATGCCTACGCCCGATGCTATTGCTAAATTTGAGATCGGTGATCTGCGGTTTGAAGATTCCATTGCCTGGTGGGAGAAAGCAGGAAACAGTACGTCACCTGAAATTGCCTTCGGAGATTCTATTCCTTATTTCAACAAGTTTTTCTGGAAAGAAGCCATCAATGGACAAGCCCAGATGAATGTGAACTGGATTGTTTTCCGTCTTTCAGATGTCCTGCTCTCAGCAGCTGAAGCCCACTGGCGGAATGGCAGTGACGGACAGGCGATGGCTTACCTGGACAGGGTACGTTCTCGCGCCGGCTTGCCTTCTGTTAATCTTGCCGATTTTTCAGGTGCATTGACGGGAAGCTCCATGGGTGACGCGATTCTACATGAACGAGATGTTGAACTCTTGGGCGAAGGTCACAACTGGCTTGATCTTCTCCGGTTCGGTGATAATGTTGCCATGAGCGCGATGGTTGATCACGGCAATAAATTCAGAGCACGCGACTCCAAAACGGCTGACGTATACGTCATTCAGGACTACAAACTCCTTTACATGATTCCTCCGAGAGAAGTCCTTCTAGGCCAACTCGCACAGAACCCTGGCTGGTAGTAGGTTCTTTCCCCTCTTAAAGATCTAGTGAATCGCCTCCTCGTATTCCATTTAGTTGGACGAGGGGGCGATTTTTTTGATATCAGGAACCGTTCGTTTCACGTTCCATTCAAATTTAAACACATTCTTATCGGGAAATAAATATCATGAAAAATCGTGCTCCAGTAATCTTTAGTATGTTTTTCACCATGCTTGCTCTGATGATGACTGGGTGTATGAGCAGCAAGCCCCCTACTGAAACCAGTCCTGAATCTGAAGCAAAAACAGAGCAGGATGCATATGCAGACGACTTCAAGTCCAACGGAATTGCCGCTGCAGCTGCGCGAAACGTAAATTGGGCCTCAACGATAGATGGAAAAGAGGCAGAAGACCAGCCTTTCTCCTTTACAGAGCAATTATTACACGGTCAGGTTGCCGGCGTTACCGTACTTAATAGACCAGGAGGAGGCTTTTCCGTAGAAATCCGCGGCACCAGTTCTTTCATGGGAGGCACAGAACCCCTCTACATCGTGGACGGCATGCCCGTACTTCATAGAACGGGCAATGGGCTAAGCTGGCTCAACACACAGGACATCAGGAAAATCGAGATCGTCAAAGATATCGACGGCAAAGCACTCTATGGTGCAAGAGGTGCAAATGGCGTAGTTATTATCACGACCAAACTTGGACCAAACAATAACGAAGCCGACAAACACAGGTAGGGCTGCTCTTTACATGTGTGTCAGGCGCTTAAAGAAGCTTTCCCTCAAATGGTGAATGTGGTCTTGCATCGCTTTTTGAGCGGCTATTGTGTCGCGTAGCTCAATGGCTTTGACGATCTCAAGGTGCTCATTTGTGCAATCACATAGCCGTTTTGACGTTGTCTGAGCGTCCGTAGAAACAAGTTGTGTCCTGTTTCGCATCTGCAGTCCCATCCGCCCTAGCAGTTGGTTTGGACAAGCGGTACTGAGTGTTTCGTGAAAGATGTTATCTGCCTTGGCCCAGGCAACGCGATCGTCCTTTTTCGCCGCCCGCTGCATATCTTCAACGGCCTGGTTCAAGAGATCAACAACTTCTTTATTGACCGATTCCGCGACCAACCGCACCACTTCTGGATCAATCAATGAGCGTATATGCAAAACATTGAGCAATTCTTCCAGAGAAGGCGTTGCAACCATCATCGCCCGATTGGGCATGTTTTTGACTAAACCTTCCAAAACAAGCTGCTGTAAAGCTTCGCGAACCGGCGTTCTACTAATTTGCAACAATTCTGAAAGGTGCAATTCGTACAGTGGTTCTCCGGGAAGAAGTTCTCCGACCTGGATTGACTTTTTTAACCTATCATAAGCAACTTCACGGAGCAAAGGCTTTTCAGCTCCAATAACAGACTCTTTTTTTGCCATACGTTTTATTAATTCCACTCGAAATAGAGCAGTTGACTCATTTTTGAGGCCAAACAATGGTGGATTGATAAACTGACTGGCAATCGGGGAAGTGACCAGCATAAGAATATAAATCAAATCGCAGGAAGGTTTGTTCCTCTCAGCGGGTGCCACAGCTGCGATCCTTTTACAAAAAGCAGGAAATTACACATCAAAGATTGATTTTTGAATATTGCTTTGTATAATTACTGTATACATTTTGTATATGGACTTTTTATCCTAACCCTAGCCTCTTCCCCCTATGTTTCTTTCCATGCACAACTGGATGCGCGCCGAACCGATCGACGTGACAATTCGCCGGCTCGCCAAATGCGGCTACCATAGCATCGAAATTGAAGGGGAGCCTTCAAAGTACAATACAACTGAAGTACGCAAACTACTTAAAGAGCACGGTCTTTTTTGTTTTGGCTCTGTTTCGTTGATGTTTGAAGGACGTGATTTGATTCATGCCGACGAAGCAATTCGCTCAAGTACTGTGCAGTATTTAAAAGACTGTATCACGATGGTTGAGGAACTGGAAGGCCGTGAAATGACCATTGTCCCCTCTCAGGTTGGTAAGGTTAATGCAATGGCCAGCGAAGAAGAGGAATGGGGTTGGGCCGTTGAAGGGCTACGGGAGATTTATCATCACAGTGAAAAAGCCGGCGTTGTTATCGGCATCGAGCCGCTCAATCGATTTGAAACCAATTTCCTCAACCGGCATGATCAGGCCCTGATGCTTGCCGAAGCAGTTGGCCCTAACTGTGGCATTTGCCTGGATGCGTTCCATATTAACATCGAAGAAATAGACCTGCACCAGGCCATTTTAAATTCCTCAGATCGTCTGGTTGCCTTTCACGTGGCAGACAACAACCGCATGGCGTGTGGCCAGGGCGACTATGATTGGGTGCGACTCCTAACTACGCTTAAAGCAGCCGGCTACGATGATGCCCTCACGGTAGAATTTGTAGCACCGCTAGACAGAACGCCGGCCAATCCCTATAAAAATGCCAAAGCAACGGCAGAAGCAGAGCTTACCCCTGAACAACTCAAATTTATTGAAGATCATGCAAGCGGCGTGCTTTCAGATGAGTTCTACAGTTGGCTCGTAGAAGTCTCAGCCAATACGCTAACGGATGCAATGGAGAAGGTAGGGACGGTGAGTCGGTGAGTCGGTGAGTCGGTGAGTCGGTGAGTCGGTGAGTCGGTGAGTCGGTGAGTCGGTGAGTCGGTGAGTCGGTGAGTCGGTGAGTCGGTGAGTCGGTGAGTCGAAAAATAACTGGTTAACGTTTAAATGTTATCTTTAAGAACAAACAGGGCTGCTTTCCTCAAAAAAAGCACTTTAGAGCAAGCCTAAGCCCTCACAGACTTACAGCCCCACCGACTTACCGACTCCATGCCCCTGCTAAAATTTGGACTTGCGCTATTATTAGGCATCGTTGGCTTTGCCTGCGAATCTTCCAACAATGTCGATCAGCCCAACATCGTATGGATTACAGCTGAAGACATGAGTCCGGTTTTGGGCTATTTGGGGGATACCTATGCGATCACACCTAATCTCGACAAGCTTGCTTCCGAAAGCATCATTTACACACACGCGTTTGCAACATCGCCGGTGTGTTCTCCTTCCCGGGCGGCGTTGATTAATGGCATCATGGCATCAGCACAGGGAGCGCATCAAATGCGGTCGGCCTTTCCACTACCGGAAGCATGGAATGGCTTTCCTGCACTGTTAAGGGAAGCCGGCTACTATACAACCAACAACGTTAAAACCGATTATAACTCAGGGCACGCGCAAACCATCATTAAAAACTCATGGTATGAAAATAGCGCAACGGCCAGTTGGAAAGGTCGTGAAGCCAATCAACCTTTCTTCAGCGTGTTCAACCACATGGTTTCCCATCAATCACGAACGATGGTGTGGCCCTATGAAGAGTTTCAACGTGTTGTGCAAAGTCAGTTAAGTCCTGAGCAAATCCATGACCCGGCTCTTGCCCCTGTACCACCCTACTATCCGGATACGCCGATCATCCGAAAAACCATCGCGCGCTTTTATGATTCAGTGACTGCGATGGATAAACAGGTGGGGCAAATTCTGACAGACCTTGAAGAAGACGGTCTTTTAGATGACACCATCATCTTCTTTTATTCAGACCATGGAAGTGGCATGCCGCGTCACAAACGTGCCCTGCTGGATTCCGGCATGCACGTCCCTCTTCTTGTCCGTTTTCCTGAGAAATACAAACATTTGGCCCCACTGCAAAACGGAGAACGCACAGATAGATTGGTCAATTTTGCAGACTTTGCACCTACCGTGCTGAGTCTTGCCGGCCTGGAAATACCTGAACACATGCAAGGCGTGCCCTTTCTTGGCCCCAAAGATGCAACACCCCGGGCGTATGTTTATGGCCATCGGGACCGCGTGGATGAGGTGATCGACATGGCCCGTTCTGTGCGTGATCATCGGTACCACTATGTGCGCAATTACATGCCTCACCTGGGCTACAACCAGCAAACAGCCTGGCCTGACCAGGGGGAGATTCGGCATGAATTCTACAAGCTGGCAAAAGGAGAAATGACCGATGCTCAGCGACATTTCGCCGGCCCAACGCGTCCGCTTGAAGAACTGTATGATGCAGAAACAGACCCGCTCAGTTTAAACAATCTCGTGTCCTCTCCCGAGCACAGAGATGTTCTGGAACGCATGCGTGCTGCTCTTAAAGAAAGCTTGCTGAAAAAGAGAGACCTCGGTTTTATCCCGGAGGTCGAAATGGGTAAACAAACAGCCGGCACTACACCCTACGATTGGGCGCACAGTACAGCTTATGATTTGCCGGCGCACATGGCTGCCGCAGAATCGGTAGGTACCATCGATTTTGATCAGTTAAGCCGTTTACTAAACAGTGCACTCCCGGGCGTTAGGTATTGGGGCGCAGTGGGTTACCATGCACTTGCTGATTTACCAGCAAACCAGACTTCGGCGTTAACTACTGCATTGAGTGACTCGGCTGAAATTGTTCAAATAGAAGCCGCCGCTGCACTTTTAAAACATGGTCATGAAAAACAAGCCATTGCAACACTCATCGAATTACTTTCCAGCGATGACGAAACGGTAGTCCTCTATGCAGCGAGAGCAATTGAACTGAGTAACACAAGAACCAAAGCCGCCTACGATGCCATGAAGGCTTTGCACGAACAATATGGTGAAATGCAGACCGACCCCGGACTATTCATCGGGTTTACGGCAAAAGGGTATTTGGACAGGTTCTGAGCTCGACTTTGTCCTTTTGGACAAAGTCTCGAATATCGAACACCGATCAAGGAATGTCCAATTTTGAAGGGTTTTTAAGCGCTATCTCGATGTTAGACATACCTTTTGAGTCTTCGCCGTTTAAGTTATCCATGTCTGCTTGGTAAACCGAGACGTATAAATAATCAAAAAAGACCTTGGTGGCGCTAAAAAGAGGCTTTGACATTTTCTTATTGGACAAAGTCGAGCTAAGGTGTACTCAAAAGGTAGCTATCGATGTAGAAACAGCACTATCGATCTATGGTAATCAGCTTCGTTGAGTGCTGAGCAAGGATGGTAACACGAATAGCATAAACACCAGGTAGCAGCTCCGTTGTTGCCAGATCCATGGTAGAAATGCCGCGAGCCGATATTGAGATATTTTTGCTGGTAATGAGTCGCCCCAAAAGATCGAAGACCTCAATCTTGGCTTCTTGATCTGGATATGCTTCTTGATTAAACGTAATGTTAATAGAATTGCTCGCCGGGTTTGGATATAGGGTCCAGTTGAAGCCGATATCTTCCAGTGTGTTGGTCTCTATGCTCGTCGCCAATTCATCAGATGCAAGTATGATAGGCCCCGTGCAATTTTCGGTGCCTTGTTCCAGTCGAACGGTATGGTTCAACATGTTGAAGCCATGAACATCATCCCATAAATTACTTTCGTTAGCAAATCGGATAGCATAGTTGGCTTGATGCTGATCTGTGATTGTTGTGTCGGGTAAAAAGAGAGCCAGGGCATACTCACCTGCAGGAATGCCTGCGGCTGCGCATACTTCATAATCCAGATTTGCGTTTGCGCCGGCTTCCCATGATTGTAGTTGCGCCGGCAATGTCGCAGTGTATTTTTCTCCGGAAGCTGTATGCACGGCGATTAGCGAAAGTGGTCTGTTTTTGACAGGAGCAGCCCAACCTGTGTTTTCGATTTCAAATTGGAGGTTAAAGGGTTGTCCGGTTTCGATTGCAAGGGGATAGGTGCCATTTTTGAGCACCAACCGATATCCCAGTTTTTTTTCTATTTCTTCCATGCAACCGCCGCTTTGCCACGAAGCAAGCACCTGGGGCTGATAGTCTATATTCAAGTACGTCCAGTGAAACCGCTCGAGTTCTTGTAACGCATTTTCGCATGAAGAACGCGGTGGATTGTTTTGGCATGACTCACCGCCTAGCGCAACATAATTCGTTTCTGCAGCCAAAAATAGTCGATCATCATCATCGCGATACGTGCCAAAATCTTGCTCGCCGGCCAGGAAACAGTCGTTATGAAATCCGATACGAGCAAGTGCCGTACTTGTATAAGCTTCTTCGGCAAGGAGGGGCGTCTCACGCTGTAACATACCCTGTTTCGCGTGCGGGTATCTTACCGCAACCTGATGCGTTTCAGGCAGATGTGCTAACAACGCCTGAATTATCTCGAGGCGATTTGCCTGTTGGGCTGCCGAGATATCCCAGGGAACGGCAGGGTTATCGACAAAATGATCAGTATAGTACCACTCCCCCCAAACACCGATGAAGCCGGCTTGTAAAACAGCAATTACATCTGCGTGTTTGGTGAGCAATGGTCCCAATTGTTCAATATGTGAGAGTATCTGTTCTTTGCTTGCATCGCCAAAAGGAGGCGCTTCGTTGCGTGTTGTGGGATCGTCGTCTGTGTAGGCAAAGCGCACAATACATTTTAGTCCGGCTTCGCGAACCGTATTCATGTTTGCCTCAAAATGGCTGAGAAAAGATGAATTGATCGGCGTATCGATAAAGGTGTCCAGATAATTGATACAGTAAAGAAGCGTGATGTCTTCATTCTCCCGGAATGAACGCAATTCAGTCAGACTATAATCAACAGGCTGGCTCGCCCGTGTCTCGATATAGTGGTAGAATCCCCGTTCCGGATTGGCAATCCGATCCGTTGAAGCCTGATAGGTCACTGTTTGCTGTCCATAGAGATTCACAACAAGGAACAGCGCATTTGCTGCTAACCCAGAAAGAAAGAGACCATATTTCAGGTGAAACTGGAGCCGGCAAGTTTTCATGTATGGATAGGAGGATGGTTTGATTCGCGATTGATCTTGCAACTACTGTTCCAGTGCGTCGAGTCGATAATTGAGCAACGGGATATGACTATTTATAGGAGCAACATGATCAATAAAGGCAGATTCCAGCTCTGAATTACAGGCGCAAGCTGAGCTGTTTGTTTGTCTTATGTACATAAAAAAAGCCGTAAGCTCTTGCTTAACAAGAACTTACGGCAATTAATATGTGGAGATGCCGGGAGTCGAACCCGGGTCCGAATGGAAGTACACGCAAGCCTCTACGTGCGTAGTCAACCATTTGAATTTCACGCAATCCGTTGGCCGGTTAACAAAGCCAGGAAAGCGCTAAGACTGAGAAGATTTCGCCACGCCGGTTCAGTCGGCGCCATTGTGGCTAAGCTCACCTAAGGTTGATGCCCGAGACACGACAATGAGCAATCATCGTCTGCGGACAGATGACAGGGAGTAGCTTATGCTACGCGTGCCATCGCGAACGAGTAATCGTTAGCAGTTATTAGTTTCTTGATAGTTTACACCGACATATCAAGAGGTCGGACACGGCCACCTACTGCACAAACCACCCGTCGAAGCCAGAACATCCCCAAACTTGTAAAAGAACAGTTTTAAATCCTTACGAAAAGCGCATCAAATGGTTTCTTTTGATACGATTAGTTGCTTAAGTATCGGACCAACAGCAGCAATTTCAATTATTGTCGATCCCGCCTGATCTTTGCGGTAGAAAAGAATTGCCGGATTTTGCAATACACGTTATTTTTAAAGGCAGTCCGAGATACGAACGCTCAAGAAATAGACTCAGTACATTCATTTGGTCATCCTGGGCTTGTCGAGGGATCCATGCAAGGCTAAAGGGGCTGTGAGATAGTCCAATGAATTCTATGGATCCCTCACTTCGTTCAGGATGACGTTGGAAATGGCCTTTTCTTGGCTTTTAATCACTTCTTATTCAGAACAGTCGTTGTATAATAATTTCTCTTAACATCCCTAATTCCCAATGCTAAATTCGAGACATTATCCATAAGGAAAATGTCGAGCTTAGTCTTCCGTCTGCGCAGTTGAGTCTGCCGGCATGGTGCCTGGTACGTAGAGTCCTTGAATTTTCAGCGCTTCTGTGAGATCCGGTACAATCTTGCGCTCAATATTTGAAGGGAGGTAAGGTAGTTTGGATCTCATTTTCAAGAAATTGTGCCTGTACGGGTGAATTAATACCCGTACAAATTCATCACCAATAGGGATAATTTCCAAAGAGGCAACTGTTTTGTAGATCAATCGCTTGTTTAATGTGCGATCTTTTGTCTTGATCGAATTAGGCGCGCTGGCGGCGGTTGTATCCCAGCCGGCGGCTTCAAGTGCTGCCAGAATTTGATCATAAACGTCTTCTTCTACTTCTTTAACTTCATAATCTCTGTACAGCGGGCCCAGATTGGGTGAACATCCCTGTAATATCCATAACGAGCAAAACAGGCAGCATAAAAGGGCGGTCGATCTAATCACAATATTTTGTGTTTGCTGATTTGAAGGGCTGATGCGCTCACATCCTGTGTTAGTTACTAATCCTGCAGTTCTAAGTTCGCTAAGATTTAGGGCAAAAAAGAAACCAGATAGCCGTGATCACCCAAAACACGACTACCTGGTTATACGAGGCCTCTTACTGGTGTAGTAAGCACACCACATCAACTCTGGAAAGGAGGCACCAAAAGTTGATGATGATTCTTACTTCAACCCTTGTGCCATTAAGCATAATCATCGAAATAGAAGGATTTACGCTTGTTTTAGTCTAGTTCTGTCGTCAAATGCCAGGTAAAGTGTGCATTAATTTATACAATCAAGCGTTGAATTATTCAGAACGGTCAGATCCCAGGGCCAGGAACACCTGAAATTCTGTGATCGATTTTCGATTGCAATGGTTAGCATTATCTGCATCATATATGTTGTCCACAACATAGCAATTTAAGTAAAGGAAACAGATTGGTAGAGGGGGCGTTATACGGGGGCTGTGGAATTTGCCCAGCGAATTTATAAGATTAACCATTTTAGGAAGGAGTATTACGTATGCCTTGTGGACGTAAACGTAAGCGGCATAAGATCGCTACCCATAAGCGGAAGAAACGCCTTCGCAAAAATCGGCATAAGAAGAAAAACCGTTAATTGCGTTTTGTATCTTGCGGTCTAAAGCTGCGGTCGGTTTTGTCCGGCGGTAGCTTTTTTTTTAGCAAGAGGGGTGTTTTAAACCGCCGTTGAGAACATTTATAAGAAACTGGATATCCTATTCTCTAGTTTAAGAGAATATTCCGGTATGATGTTTTTTTAATTAGAAAGACCTCTATGAAAGAATCTAACGTTGGAAGTTTGATTCGTGCTGGAGCGATGGGCGCTCTTTTAGGAGGTGCCGCAGGTTTTGCATTGGGTATTCTTCTTGCCCCTGAAGAGGGACAGAAAATGCGCCGACGTTTGGCATACCAGTTGGAAAACCTCGCTGACCAGGTGAATACCTTTGTCGACAATGTTGTGCATCCTGAACAGCCGGGCGATGCCCGGGTAGATGGAGACGCACTTGTTGCTGATGTTCGTACTAAAGCGCAAAAGATACAGGATGATATCGATGCGCTTATGGGCGAAGTGCGTCGCCATGGTCCTGCTGGTGAGATGCCTACTAACTAATAACCTGGTTCTAGCGTAGTGCTTTACAAGCATTGTTCTAGCTCAATTTGCGTGGTGCATGTCCAAAATCTCTATTCTTCTCCCACCTTCGGAAGGTAAGAAGTCTGGTGGCAATCCTTTTGCCCCGGATATGTTCGATTACCGTTCCTCTTCTACGTTTAATTATTTCAGCGACCTTAATCCTGAAAGAAGAAAACTGATCAATGTCCTCCAAGAGACCATTGAGAAAGGGGAAGATCTGGAATCGTTATTTGGTGTCAAAGGGGACAACCTCGAAGAAGCACTTGATTCGAACCTGACTATTTTTAAGGCGCCCTTGATGTCGGCTCTGGACCGTTATAGTCCAGGCATCATGTATAAGTCCATGGACTTTGCCGGCCTGCCTACGGGTGCCCAAAGGCGATTGCTTGAAAATGCGATCATATTTTCTGGTCTTTTTGGACTACTCAGGCCGGATGATCTAATTCCAAACTATAAGCTGAAGATCGATGCTTCCTTGCCCGAAATGGGTAAAGTGTCGAAATACTGGCGGACGTATGTAAGTCCACTGCTCAATGAGACTTTAGCAGATCACGTCGTTTGGAATTTGTTGCCCAAAGCGCATAGAGACGTTTGGGAAGATGCTCATACCTATAAACAGATGGTAGAAGTGAGCTTCTATGATGAAGTGAACGGAGAAATGAAAGCGTTAACACATGGCGTAAAACCGCTCCGTGGACAGCTTGTAAACTATCTGGTTCGGGAAATGGTGGAAGATATTGAGGGCGTAATGGAGTGGGAGCACCCTGCCGGCTATAAATATGATAAAAGTCGCTCTGTATTTGACGAAGAGAACAAAACTGTAAACCTTGCAATGGTTAAAAGCTAGGTTTGCTGGATCTGTGTGCCTTATAATCTTTCAAATTGGACACAATTGTTTTAATATTGTCATCTCCATTTTGAGCACATATATATAACGGTATGGAGCGCCCGGTAATCATTGGTATTGCAGGAGGATCTGGATCAGGTAAAACAACAGTGATCCGAAAGATAATGGCAGCGCTCGATTCTTCAAGTATTGCCGTGCTGGAACACGACGCTTATTACAAAGACCTCCGCCACAAAACCGCAGAGGAGCGTCAAGCGGTTAACTTTGATCATCCTGATTCTCTGGACACTGCGTTACTCCTGCGTCATGTTGAGCAACTTCTTGATGGGAATTCGATCGAAAAGCCCATTTACGATTACAATAGGCATTTGCGCCACGAGGAAACAATCAGGATTAATCCCAAACCTGTAATCATCGTTGATGGTATTCTCGTTTTGGCCGAAAAGGAGCTGGCCAATCTGATGGACATCAAACTGTTTGTGGATACGGATGGAGATGTACGATTGCTGCGACGGATTCGGCGTGATATTGAAGAGCGGGGGAGATCTATCGAAAACATCCTTGCGCAGTACGAGAAAACTGTGCGTCCCATGTATATTCAGTTTGTGGAGCCTTCCAAGAGAAGAGCGGATGTTATCATACCGAGAGGGGGGCACAATCATGTGGCGATCGAGATGGTGGTTGCCCGGATAAATAACTTGTTAGGCGAGATGGTTTAATGGGGCGTAACTCTGGGCTGAAATCCTCGTAAAGAATTTGGTCTGGTTCGTTCATTTAACACATCAGACACAACGATTTGCCCGGCTTACCCAAAATCACCCATGATGACCCGCGTTGTAAAAACCCTGCAACGGCCTTTTTATTGGTTTTTGTTACAAACTACACAGGATAATACGTGGCAGAAATATACCTGTCGTGTACCGTTGCATGTGTATGGCGCCGGCTCCCGACGCTGCTTCTCCTGGTATCTTGATGGAGAAGTTGATTCTGGGCGAATGGAGATTGAGGAGATAAAAAACTGGCTTGGTCGATGTCAATATATGGCTGATTCAGAGCTTTTTGATCAGCGTGATGTTTGGCAGCACCCGATTACCTTTGAACGCCTGCGCCGCGGTGATTGTGAAGACTTTTCTCTTTGGACGTGGCGTAAACTGATCGAAAACGGTATTGAAGCAGAGTTTTGTGCTGGATGGTCTATTCACCCTGGCGAGGAATACAGAGGCCACACCTGGGTCATGTTCAAAGAAGATAATCAGTCGTACTTATTCGACCCGGTTGCCAAGAGTCAGCATTGTATGGTGCAGCCACTTGAAGAAGTAGCTGATTGGTATGTGCCACAGGTTTCTGTAAATGGCCGGCTTAATCAGTTTGTATACGGCGGGTACTATGATAGCTTGCGGCCTGGTTGGGAGGAAGCAAGTGCCAGCAAACGTATTGTAAGCCTGAAATAACTATTACAAATCTATATTTGCCGCTCGCTGGCTTGTTACTTCTCCTGCATGGAATTCTTTTAGGCCCTCTTTAGTTAGAAGCTGAAGGGCACCTGTTTTGTTTATGCCATGCATCACGCCGTTTATAGAGGTGTCTCGCCCAATAAATTGTAACGTCGTTTCTTCATTTAGGAAGGCCATTCTCGATTGATATGCTTGTAATAGCGCAGTGTTATCATCCGTGTTCAAAGAGAAGTACGTTGCTTCTAATTTGGCCAGGAATTGCGTTAGGAAGTTCATACGAGGCATATGTCTGCCCCCTTCCAGCAAGAGAGAAGTCGTTTTTGTTGCAATAGACGCTGAAAACTGTTCCTGATTTACATTAACACCGATACCTAGTATTACCGGAAGGTTTTCATGCTGATTGTGAATAGAAATGGCTGATTCCAGCAGCATACCACAGCATTTCTTTCCGTTAACTAAAATATCATTCGGCCACTTAATCTGATTTTGAACGGGAGCGATAAAATGATCAATTGTATTTGAGAGGGCAACACTCGCGGCTATAGTAATCAGGCTTAAAAAAGAAGGGGGCAATTGAGGCCGTAGAACAATCGAAAACAGTAAATTGGTTGATTGAGTGGTTTCCCAGGTTCTACCATGTCTACCTCTGCCGGCTGTTTGGAATTCTGCTAAGACCAGCGAGCCCTCCGGTGCCGTATCATTGGCCCAACGCATGGCCTGGGCATTTGTAGAGTCTGTTGATTCAAGAAATCTAACCTGCCGGCCCAAGACCTTTGTGTCCAGTAAGGCGTTGAATTCAGACGTTAGTGTCTTGATATGTGCATCTAACTGTATCATGAAGAAGTCGCTACTGCATGTTTTTGTACACGTATTTCGCTAAAATCTTATATTCTAGCACACCGTTTGCCATGGAACGATTATTGACGTTCTGCTAGATTAAAACAATCAAGTTATAACAGCACCTGTTCTGAATGAATTCTAAACAGTTTGTATCGTCCATTTGGTTTTATGTCAGCATACTGATCATGCTACTTTTAAGCAGTCAGGATGCCGTTGGTCAGATAAAACAGCCAGAACAAGTACAAATGCAGTTTCATCGGGCACAGACCGCCTGGAGAAACCAAACAAGTATCCTTGAAGCCAAAGTTCGGGTTGATCAAGTGCTGCGTGATGCGCCTAACCACGCAGAAGCGTGGAAGTTGCGTGCTGAAGTGCTGATTGCTATGGAGCGGTATCAGGATGCATTACATGATGCCCAGAGGGCCACATTGCTTGATCCAGGTGATGGAGAAGCCTTTTTGATTCTTGCGGAAGCAGCGAGATTAAATCAGAACAATGAATTGGCGATCAGTTCTCTCGAAAAAGCGGCAACACTATCGATTAACGCCGGCGCCGATTTTCATATCAAGCTTTCCCGTAGTGCCATATTGCTGGGTGAGTCAGAACTCAACATGGCGGAGTCTTTTGCCCGCGTGGCCCTTGCTAAAGATCCCGATTATGCAGAAGCATATTATCAGCTGGCACGTGTGTTTGTGCTGCAAAAAAGGACAGAAGACGCTGCGACAACGCTGGTTCGTGGTTTCCAGGCGGAATTACTCGATCCTGCTTATATAGGATTTGATTCAACGCTTGCTACACTAAGGCCACATCCCAAACTGAAAACCTATCTCGAACGCTAATCTATTAAGCAAAATAAATAACGTATTGAGGTTCATCGTACAAGAAGTACAAAGGGTGCAAAATACGTCTATTTTCAGTTAAATCACGCTTAACGCAGAACTTTGAACCCAGAACATTGAACCCAAAACCCAAACAGCCCACCCGTGCACGTACCTAGCTCGATACATCATAATATGTAGCTACTGTACGGAATACCTGTGGCAGCTTGAATGGCATTGTTATCCGCGTTTCAAATCGTGTATTGTAAGGGATTTGTTTGCCGTCCGGGCTGTTTTGGAGGTGGACAAAGAACCGGCTTTCCTCTCTGAAAAACATAGCAAGATCAATCCTTTCCAGTTCGAACGCTATAAAACGGCCAGAGGACTGATCAAAGTAAAATCGTGCTCGTCTGATATTTTTCCCGTCTCCAGCTACTGGCTTGGCACGAATTTCTGCAACCTTGGCAGAGGTGTTTAACATCAATGTATCTCTCCTGAAATGATAGAGATACGCTTCGTAATTTCTGGCTGAGAGGTAAGATGGGTCTTCAGGAAATAGGTAGGGCGTCAGGTCTTCCGGATCTTGTTCTTCGACCGTGGCTGATACAAAATGCCGGAAAAAGCCAAAATCATAAGAACCAGATGAATCTGAAGAAAGGACATTGTACCGCCGGCTATCAAGTGGCCCCAGGTGCTCAACCGTTCTTTCCCGGAATGCAATCTGAAAGTCGTCATCGTCAAATTGGTCCGTTCGGGAATACCTTGTGTAGTGGTAATTCCGCAGTTCCAGGAACGCTTCTTTAAAAGAATTGCTGCTGGCCTGGGCAACGAGGGCGAGTACCGAATCTCGTTCGATCTCATCTTGTTCAAAGAGAGCTGCGAATTTAGCTTCGGCAGACAGATCTTCTTCCGCAGCCGGTGCGCATCCAAAGCCAATCCCTATAGCCAAGACAAACACCAGTAATAATTTATAAGACATTAACACGCATTCTGCTTTTATAGAACAACTTTTTCATTCATATTGAGTGCGTCCCAGGATAACGTATTGAGATTTACTAAAAACAACCTGGTAGTCTGAATGGCAAGTATTACGGGGTATGGATTGAGGGGACGACAGAAGGATTCTATTTGCTTTTAGTCTCGTCTTCCATCCCACTTGTCAGCAACTCATTCGGTAATAGCCATTTGTAGTACGTACCAGGATGGACACACAACTTGAATTACTTAACGTTCATATTCAATTGAGGCTCCGATAAATTTCGTAATTGTTGTGCAGGTATCGAAATTTCACTGATTGAGACTATATTAAAAGTGAAAAGTGAAAAGTGAAAAGTGAAAAGTGAAAAGTGAAAAGTGAAAAGTGAAAAGTGAAAAGTGAAAAGTGAAAAGTGAAAAGTGAAAAGTGAAAAGTCGGCTATGCGGCGAATTGTTGAGGATAATTAATATGAGTGTTTACGAAGAGGCATTGCAAGTTGCAGTGCGTGCAGCTATTCAGGCAGGGCATTTAATAAAGATGCATGCCGGCAAAATAAATGAAGGACAGATTCGGCTTAAAAATGTGCACGATCTGGTTACAGAGATTGATGAGCAGTCTCAGAAAATCATCGTTGCATCATTGTTAGAAGCTTTTCCCGATTCAACGATTATGGCTGAAGAAGGGGATGTGTTTTCAAAAGGGAATGAAAAAGTAAAGGGGCTGCGTTGGATTATAGATCCAATTGACGGTACTACAAACTTTACACATGGCATGCCGCCATATGCGGTGAGCATTGGACTGGAAGATAATGGCGAACTGGTGGCCGGCGTAGTACTTGAAGTTGGAAAATGGGAGCTTTTTACAGCGGTAAAAGGTGGCGGACTCTATGTAGATGGCGTGCGTGCGGGTGTTAGTAGCGCTACTGCCCTTTCTGATAGTCTTGTGGTAACGGGATTTCCTTACAAGCATTTTGATCATCTGGAAGCGTATTTATCGCTACTGGGCGACATGCTTCAATCGGCCCGGGGAGTACGGAGAACAGGCTCGGCATCGGTTGATTTGGCCTATGTTGCCGCGGGCAGGTTTGATGGGTTTTTTGAAACAGGGCTCATGCCATGGGATCTGGCAGCCGGCGTACTCTTAATCAACGAGGCCGGCGGTAAAGTGACAAACTATGCGGATGAGCCGAATCGGCTTTTTGACAAACAAGTGCTTGCTACCAACGGTAAAATTCACACCCAAATGCTGGACTTGGTTCGTGTAATGAAAGATATACGTCTGTAATCGCCTCAAAAAAGCTACTTTGCGATAGATCCAGTTGATTTGACGATGAAATTGTGATGGCAACTTCTAAACCAGTAGCTTCACATATGAACATGCGCTACCTTATTGCGCGCAACTGCGAGGACATACCCTCTTGGCGTGAACACTTTTGATGAATCGCTGCTGAAGCAACGCCACCCTCAAGAGATGTTTGAATGCAGGAAGAGCCGGCTCCTTTGTAACACATTGTGCATTCCCAACCCGGTGTTGGAAATACAGCTTTGAGGCGGATCATTCCTCAATTTAATTGACGATTATAAGTATCATAAGGCAATACATTTAACATGGAAAACAAAAGTTTTGGTTTGTTAAAAGGGAAAAAGGGAATCATCTTTGGCGCCCTTGAAGAACGAAGCATTGCATGGGCGATTGCGGAAAAGTGTAAAGCAGAAGGAGCAGAGTTTATTTTATCAAACGCACCGGTTGTTAAACGAGTGGGCACGCTCGACAAACTGGCAGAGATCACGGACAGTGAAATCATCTGGGCCGACGCAACGAGCGACGAAGAAATCAGTGCGTTGTTTGAGCAAACCAAAGAGAAGTTTGGCAGCGTCGACTTCATCGTTCATGCCATTGGCATGGGATTGAATGTGCGTAAAAAGCGCCCTTATGAAGACTTGAATTACAACTGGTTGATGAAATCTCTTGATATTTCTTCCGTCAGTTTGCATCGCATTGTGCATCATGGCCTTACTACAGGGGCGCTTGCAGATAATGGCTCGATCGTAGCCCTTTCCTATATCGGTGCGCAGCGTACCTTCTCTGCCTATTCCGAGATGGGGGATGCAAAAGCTTTGCTGGAAAGCATCGTCAGGTCTTTTGGGTATCGTTTAGGCAAGCGGGGTATCCGCATTAATTCAATCTCTCAGGGTCCAACCAAAACAACCGCCGGCACAGGTATCAAAGGATTTGAGGCGATGTTTCAGTTTGCCGAAAAGATCTCGCCACTTGGCAATCCAAGCGCAGAATCATGTGCTGACTACACAATCAGTATGCTGTCTGACCTTACCCGCATGGTGACGATGCAGAATCTGTATCACGACGGAGGCTTCAGCAGTATGGGCATCTCTGATGAACTCATTGAAGAGCTAGGAGATATTCTGAGCGAATAAGTTAGGGACTTTCATGGGCCCTGATATCAAATTCTGAAAAGGAACAGACGTAATCGCACCACATCGTTTGATGTATTTAATGTGCGATTGCGGCTGTTCCTTTTTTTGTTTTACCGTTGCTCCTTCAGACTGTGTGGTTTTTATTCGCAAAGATGCAGCGGAGTAACGCTTAACAGCGCATCAGTAGAAATAGCGCGTCTGTAAACGCCATGCTTAACTTTGGCATTGTCTTGGTAGGTTACCTGAATTATGATAAAACTGTTTATTTCTGATATTGATGGATGTATTTCTGAGCCGTATCAGGCTATGCATCTGCCGGCGTTAAATAAGTTGGCAGCCCTGGCAATGGAAGGAGGGGTGATGGGTGGAACGGGAGAGGCGGAGCCAATCGTGCCGGCTTTAAGCTTGTGTTCTGGCCGGCCGATGCCTTATGTAGAGTGTGTTGCGCAAGTGCTTGGCATTCAAATGCCTGTGCTTTTTGAAAGCGGAGGCGGGGTTTTTGACCCCGTTAATGCGCGCGTGCACTGGAGTCCACACCTCACCACAGAAGTGCAACAACAAGTTCGTGAAGTAACACAGTGGCTTCAGCACGATTGTGTGCCGGGCACTTCCATGGTGGTGGATTATGCAAAAAGAGCACACGCCGGCGTGATCGGGCCGGACCCCACCGAAATTATCGCAGCGATCCCCAAAGTAAAACAGTTTGTTGAAGACACTGGTTTAGACTTCGACGTGCTACCTACACACCTTTCGGTTGACATCATACCAGCGGGTATTACAAAGGAAACCGGGATGAAATGGCTTGCATCTGAATTATCGCTGGATTTAGATGACATGGCGTACATTGGTGATTCGTTGGGTGATTTGAAAGCATTACAGCTTGTTGGGCATTCGTTTGCTCCGGAAAATGCCAAAGACGTAGTGAGAGAAGGGGTAGAATGTGTAACGTCTGCCGGCATTCATGGTGTATTAGATGCCATTAAAATATGCATGGACAGGAACCAACAAACCATTGAAATAGAAGAACTTAATAGTTGAACTATTCCTGCAAGGTCAATACATTATATTTCTCCTTCTCATCTTAAGTTTATGTGGTCTGAAAAGTTGAATCGTTTATTGAACATTACGGTCTTGAAGGGTTTTGCATACCTGCTTATGGGAAGTATGTGGGGCGGCGGGATTGTCAGTTCTGATGTTAAAGATGAAGATGCCAGAGATGAAAGGCTCTTTTACACCGTGGAACGCAATGCGAAAGTGTTTAAAGATGCAGATTCCTCTCAAGTCTCTTTTCAATTGAAATTTCGAGAGTCTATTGATTTGATAGAGCGGCAGGGGCGGTGGAGTCTTGTAGAAAGAGAGGATGGATCCGTAGGATATGTTGCCAGCAGCGCCATTTCGAATATCTGGATTCGTATATCTAAAAGGAAAAAAAGTGTCTATGTTTACCGCGGCACGCAGTTGATCAAAAGATATGTCGCTGATTTTGGTAATAATGTTGTATCAGACAAAATTCAGCGGGGCAACTTACGTTCACCGGATGATTGGCGTACACCTGAAGGGACTTTCTTTGTCGTTTCAAAAAATCCAAACAGTAAATTTTACAAAGCGCTGGTATTGAACTACCCCAATGCTGAAGATGCCCGCCGTGGCTTCCGACAAGGATTAATCTCTCAGCGAGAATATCAGGCGATTGTTAAAGCAGAAGAAAACGCAAGCATACCACCGATGAATACAATGCTTGGCGGATGGATTGAAATCCATGGTGATGGCACAGGAGGCGGAACGAACTGGACCCAGGGCTGCATTGCTATTGAGAACGATAAAATGGATGAGCTCTGGCCGTTGATCAAGGTTGGTACGCCTGTTCTGACAGAATACTAGCATTCTGTCAGAACAGTTGTTGAACCTTTGCAAGGAAAGGTACGAAAAGTACAAAGAGTACGAGATTGGGAACTGAGCTTCTTTCGTACACCTCGCACCACTCGTACCTTCTGTTGCTCAATACTCCATTTATTTAGTTGACACTACACGAGCTCATCTTCGGCATTAATTGCTCGTATAGCATTTGATTGACCGTTCAAAAGAGTCGGGTAGAAAGAAGGTAAGCGGGTGAATAAATATTCAATCGTTTCCAGGGGCAAAAGGGCGCGTAATGTATTTTGAATGCTAATTGTCCACACAACCTAACTTTATCAAAACTTCCGCCCCAAATTTCGCGTAATAATCCTATATTGTGCGAACCTACTTTGTTTTGGTAACATCATGAAATTCCACATTAGCAAAAATACGGCTTATCAGGCATTCCTGACCATTTTAGTGGCCGTGTTCGCAATGCCATTGGCAGGCTTTGGGCAGTCCACCACTTTGTCCGACCGCGTTCCTTTTGATGACGCGTTGTCTGCGGGGCCAGTATATCTCGTTCCTGTTGATGGAATGATAGACAATGGGTTGGCCCGATACATAGAACGAGCCACGTTGGATGCAGAAGAAGCCGAAGCGGCACTGATCATTTTTCATGTCGACACATTTGGCGGTCTGGTTGAAGCTGCGGATAAGATTCGGAAGACGATATTAAACAGTACGATTCCTACGGTCGCTTTTATTGATAAGAATGCCGCTTCCGCCGGCGCACTCATCTCTTACGCCGCTGATCGCATTATCATGGCCCCTGGCTCATCGATTGGTGCAGCCACAGTGGTTGAAGGAGGAACTGGAGCAAAAGCATCAGAGAAGTACCAGAGCTATATGCGCGGATTGATGCGCGCAACGGCTGAGGCTAATGGCCGTGATCCGCTGATTGCTGAATCTATGGTGGATGATTCGCTTGCCGTAGAAGGTGTTGTTGATGTTGGTGAATTGCTGACCTTGTCTTCTCAAGAGGCTTTTGATGTTGGTGTTGCTGATGCGATCATTGCATCCGTTGACGACATTATGGCAACTTATGAAGTCAGTGAAGCGGAAACGATAGATCATCAGGCTTCGCGCGTTGAGCAAATTCTTCGTTTTTTGGGCTCACCCGTACTGCAATCAATTTTGATGCTGATGATGATGGGGGGATTGTATTTTGAATTACAGTCTCCCGGTGTTGGGTTTGCCGGTCTGATGTCTATGATTGGTGCGACACTATTTTTTGCCCCGCATTATATGTTAGGGCTTGTGGAAAGTTGGGAAATCGTATTGTTCGGCATTGGTGTGTTGCTGCTAATTGCGGAGATTTTTATCATTCCTGGATTTGGTATTGCCGGCCTTGCAGGACTGGTGCTTGTCATTGGATCTTTGATTGCCTCAATGATTGGTAACGTAGATCTGGCATTTCCTCCCTTTGTACAAATTACGTCTGCTCTTTCGACTATGGCTGTGACGTTGGTGCTGCTAGGGTTTATGATGTATTCCCTTGCCAGGTACTTACCGACGTCTACCCGATTTAATCGCATGATTCTTTCGCCTGAATTATCAAGCGCAGAAGGGTATACGGCTGCGAGCACAGACCACGAAATTTTGGGCATGGTTGGACGTGCCTTAACTCCTTTAAGGCCATCTGGTACGGTACAGCTAACGGATAATCGACAACGGGTTGATGTTGTAACAGCGGGTGAGTTTATTGATGTTGGTACGGCGGTACGTGTTGTTGATGTACGCGGAAGCCGTGTTGAAGTAAGGCAGGTGGAATCTATTCAAAAGGAAAATGAAACATCTGTAGTATAATCCGTAAACTTTGCCCATAACTAACGCAGTTTTGCCTATAAATACCCATTGGAAATATTAATCCCCATAGCCTTAATACTACTCGGTGTAGGATTCATCTTATTCGAAGTATATCTCATTCCCGGTTTTAACGTAGTTGGCATTATAGGCCTTCTGATTATTGTATTTGGCGTTGGCTACGGCTTTAATGAGACAGGTTTGGTTGGTGGGACGGTATTTTTGATAGGCGCGTTAGGTGCAGTGGCTGGTGCATTTTTGTGGCTTTGGAAATCAGGCGCATGGGATCGTTTTATACTGGCAACAAATCTGCGTCGTGATGATAATCTAATTGCTCGGGAAAGTGAAGACAGGGCGCGTTATCTTGGGGAGATCGGTACGGCAATTACTCCATTGAGACCCACAGGAATTGTGGAAATAGAAGGCCGGCGCATTGAAGTGATGACTGAGGGGGAGTTTATTGCAGCTGGAAGCGATGTACGCGTTGTGGCAATGGATCGACGACGTTATTTTGTTCGGCTCGATGATGCTGACCCTGAGAACACTTCAGCAAACACATCTTCTGAAGCCGGCATATCTTAATATATACCCACCAGTTAAGGACTAGAAACCTATATCCAATTGTCGTGTCTTTCATGCGAGTGATTTTTGTGTGTATACAATCACGCCAGACAATTTAACCAAGCAATCTCAAAAGTTACGCTTAAGGAGGCACTTCTCACCCCGCAACACGTTCTAGGATTCTCGGTAGCTGATTTTCTGAAGCAGACTTTCTACGTGCCGAACCCACTTATGTGTTGAGTGTATTTTCGCCATTAGAGTAATCATACAAGCGAAGTATCGTGAAAAGAGTATTATTTACTATAGTTATTCTATTTCTTTTTCAAGGCTGTACTTCTGAAGAACCCTTTGAATTTGGGCCTCCTGTAGAGTGGGAAGGCGTCGAAACCACCTGGTGGAAAATAGGCCAGGATACCACACATTTATTCAGAGACCTTGAAACCCTTGAGGACATGAAGGTTGCCGGGGCAGATGATGTGTATCTGACGAATGCCGCATTAACGGCCAGCAGAGATGCTCGTAAACAGTTTGCAAAGGCTGTGAAGCGAAGTCTGATCCGTATGTACCGAAATGAGCCGGCTGTTGTCGATTCGCTTTTTGAAAAATTTCTCGTTCCTAAAATTGAGGAAGTGAAATTCACAAGCGACCCGGTGAAGGATGTGGAGACCTTTAAGAAAACGTCCTACAAATTGCTCTCACGTCATTTTAGAGAGCCACGTACTCGTTTAGATCTGGGTACGGATGTTATTGTTGTTTATCCTGACTCTATAAGAATGCAGGGCATTGAGGGATCCGTGAAGTTGCAGGTCTATTTGGATGATGAAGGAAATCCACTCACCGTTGAGCTTGTGGATAGTGTACATCCTGTATTAGATCAACTGGCTCTGGTAGCTACAACCGAAATGCGCTGGCTGCCGGCGTATGTAGAACACAAGAGAGACTGGAAGCCCATCCCTTCCTGGACGAGATTTAGAATCACGTTTAAGACATCGTAAAGTCTTTCGGATTTGATCGTTATGCCACTGGAAGTTTCGCAGGATTTTCCAGTAGCATAACGATCAATCTTGGAAGCATCTTATCCGAGCAGCATGCCGGCGATTGTGGCTGTCATCCACGAAGCAAGTGCACCGCCAACCACAGATTGTAATCCGAGTTTTGCTACATCGCTCTTTCGCTCCGGTGCAATACCGCCAATGCCTCCTATCTGAATTGCAATAGAAGAGAAGTTCGCAAATCCACACAGTGCATACGTTGCGATGAATACGCTCCTTTCAGACATCACCCCTCGTAATTCACCGAGAGATAGGTAGGCCAGGAATTCGTTGATCGCGACTTTCTCTCCCAGGAGCCGGCCGAACATCAGAATATCAGCAGACTCAATGCCCATGGCCCAGGCAAGTGGAGCGAAAATAAATCCGAAGATGGCCTCAAGCGAAAGGCTATCGAAGTTACCGTTACTCCATGCAGCAATCGCTTCGTTCAGATTATATACCTCCCATCCAAAAATTACGGGATTTCCAGCGAGAGCAAGCAGGAAGTTGATCAGCTTGATAATAGCCACAAACGCTAACAGCATAGCGCCAACATTCAGTGCGAGTTTTAGGCCGTCGGATGCACCTGTGGCTGCCGCTTCAATGACGTTCGAGTCTGTTGTGGCAGTTGCAAGATCAACAGTGCCGGTTGTCACGGGGGTTTCTGTTTCCGGTACCAGAATTTTTGCCATCACGATAGCGGCAGGAGCGCTCATGATCGAAGCCGACAAAAGATGTGAGGCAAACAAAGCCTGCGAAACCGGATCATCTCCACCCAGGAACAGAATGTAGGAAGCAAGCACGCCGCCGGCTATCGTTGCCATGCCGCCAGCCATCAACGTCATCAATTCACTTCTGGTCATTGCCGATATATATGGGCGAACTACCAATGGTGCTTCTGTTTGTCCGATAAATACGTTGGCAGCAGTAGCCAGTGATTCCGCACCGGATATCTTGAGGGCTTTGGCCATGAAATAACCCATGCCTTTAACTACCGGCTGAATCAATTTCAGGTGATACAGTATGGCCATCAGAGAGCCAAAGAAAATGAGGGTGGGCAATACCTGAAATGCAAAGATGAAGGCCATGGAGCCTTCTGAGGTGGTGGGAATACCCAGTGGCCCAAAAATAAATGCCGAGCCTTCGTAGGTAAAGCTGAGGACCTTGGTAAAGGCTCTCCCAATAAAATCAAATAGCAAAAAGCCAGGACGGGTTTTTAATATCAGTATTGCAAATACAATCTGAATACTAATCCCTACACCAACAGTGCGCCAGTTAATACTTTTTCTGTCTGATGAGAACAGATATGCTATGCCGACAAGTACGGTCAGGCCGAGTAATCCCCGGAGCCCATATACAACCAGATCCATAGATCTCTATCGAGTGGGTTTGAAGAACGATCTAAGATGAGGTATTGTAGGGAAAAGAGCAAAAGGTTCGCCGTGAATTAACTTGGGGCAGTTGACGGTGAACAGTTATCAGTAGTCAGTAGACAGTAATGGGAATCAGGGGTTGAAATGCTGTTTTTTACATACTGTTACAAGCACATTCTAAAACTCGAACGTCTTCCCAATCAAGTTGAGCACATGGTTTGGGATGACGAGCGGAAAAGTTATAATCAATTACAAAACAGTTTTTCAACTCCTTATTCGCACTACTGACTACTGACTACTGATAACTGTTCACTGAAAACTATTCATCAACAACCTATCTGCGCCACATGTTATTTGATCGATTTACATCTGGCAGTTGTTCTGATGGGTCGATCGTTACGCGTACCATTCGTTTATTTTCTACGGGAGTAACCAGGGCACCGTCTTGTTTGAAGAAGGCTTCTATAGGTATGCGGCTTGATGTTGTAGAGCCGTCTTCAAATTCAATTTCAATATCAACAGGAAAAAGCAGGTCGGTGCCGTGCTGAACAACAAGTACAGGATCTGTATCCGTGCTTGCCTTTACGGATATCTGTTGATCCAGTACCTCAGTGCCGTAGAACCATCCATTCCAGAACCACGCCAGGTTTTCGCCAGACTCTTGTTCTATGGTTCTGAAAAAGTCTGCCGGCTGGGGATGTTTGTAGGCCCATGCTTTGATGTAGCTTTTAAAGGCGAGGTCAAATCTCTCAGCCCCGAGGATGTAATTGCGAAGCAACAACAGGCCTACAGCTGGCTTTCTGTAAGACAGAAACCCAACCGCCGGTGCGTGAATCTGATCGGGATAGGTCATTGTGGGTTGAGTTGCGATAGGTTCTTGCATGCGAGAAGCTGTTCGCTCCGGTGCGTAACGTTGGAGTCGTTCTGCCTGGGGGCCGTAAAAGGCAATGTTTGAGAAATAGTTGATGAAGGTCGTAAACCCTTCATCCATCCATGCATGCCTTCGTTCATCGCTTCCAACAATCATGGGAAACCATGTATGGCCAAATTCATGGTCTGTGACACCAAACAGGGCCTGGCCACGAGTCTGGAAATCGCAGAACACGAGCATTGGGTATTCCATTCCGCCAACAAAGCCGGCAACATTGATCGCTACTGGATACGGATATCGATACCACGCGTTTGAGTAGAATTGGATGGCGTGCCTGACATACTCCGTTGATCTTTCCCAGCCAGGATTGTCTGCAGTTCCGAGTGCTTCTTGGGGGTAGGCAGACATAACAAGTACATTCTCCCAGCCGGCTGCATCGAGTATAAAAGCCTGAGAAGCTCCCCAGGCTACATCGCGTACATTTTCAGCCCGGAATTTCCAGGTTAGCAAGGGGGAGCCCTCAGGCCGGCTGTTATCCCTGCCAACTTCCCGTTCTTTAATGATGTGAATCGTTTCGCTGCTTTGGCGGGCGCGTTCCAATCGTTTGAGTTGTTCTCCTGTATACACTTCGTCCGCATTAAGCAGTTCGCCAGTTGCTACAACCACAAAATCTGATGGAACGGTTATCTCAAAATTATAGTCGCCATACTCCGTGTAAAACTCACCTTGTCCAAGGTAAGGCATGGCGTTCCACCCGCTGACATCATCATACACATGCATGCGTGGATACCATTGGGCAATTTGATAAACGGTGCCGTTTTCAACTGCCATCCGTCCCGTCCGGTCTGCACCAAATTCAGGTACAACGTAGCTGTACCGAATGGTGACGTCAACAACTGAACCTGCTGCAGGGAGCGGATTGTCTAGCGCGATGCGTAAGCGCGTATCCGTGACAATATATTCAGGGGTATACAAATTTCCTTTGCGGCTGACTGTAACGTCCGAAATCTCAAATCCTCCTTCCGAAAAGGAACCGCGCCATCTGGATGCTTCGCCGTGAAGTCTTGCATTTCTACTGGTGGAAGCAAAAGCATTTTGGTCTAATTGTATCCAAAGTTGATTGAGAGATTGTGGACTGTTGTTGGTGTATGTAATACTAACTGATCCTTCTACGCGATGTGTAAAAGGATCGAGACTCACAGCGATGTTGTAGTCAGTTTGCTGTTGCCAGTATGCATTGCCAGGAGTCCCCTGTGCAGTTCGTTGTGGGGAAGGCGCCGGCCAGTTGATCGGTGCAAAGAGCGTCTGATTCGTCTCTGGCACGGATGATTCTGTCTGGGCGAAGGACAGTGAAAGGGGCAAACAAAAGATCAACTGAAAAAGAAAGGTCCTTGAGAAGGGCAAACGGGTCATAATTCATCATTTGGCTATTAAGCACATCGAGCCAAATCCGATACAACGATAAGAGGATCGAATAGGCGAAAAGCCCTCTTCTAAATCCCTACTTGGCAATGGGTTTCGACGCGCCGGAATAGAGAAGATGCGGTTTCAAAGGACGCTGGGAAAAGGATTGAGGATGTAGACAAACTCCGCTAAAGAACACCCCATTGCGCTTAAGTACCATCATCGACGCGGAGGTAAAATGAGCATATTAATTCTATTGGCAATATCATGGGCGACAATTCAGGCACTTGCTGGATACACATCTGTTGAGCAAAGCGAGTCCGATCGGTTTTTATTGAAACGTGGTGTTATCATTTCAATCGAGGAAATTGGGGTGAAGACGCGTGCAGAGATCGCTGCTCAATTGACCGACGAAGGTATCCCTGGCGTACCAGAATTTGGGGTGAAACTATATCGGGTGATTTACCAGACGATCGATGTGAACGGACGCTTGATCCATGCATCGGGTGCTGTTGCAATTCCACTGAATCTGGAAGGGCCGGCGCCACTTCTAAGCTATCAACATGGAACAGTCACAGCCAGAGACAGGGTGCCTTCGGAGCAGGGCTTTGACCTTGTAAGCATGGGCATGGGAGGGAGTGGGTATGTTACGGCATTGCCAGACTACATTGGACTTGGTGCTTCTGATACGTTTCACCCGTATGTGCATGCCAAGAGTCTGGGCAATGCCGTCGTTGATATGCTTAGAGCAACGAGACAGCTGTGTGAAGATATTGGCGTGACTTTAAACGATCAGCTTTTTCTGGTGGGTTATTCGGAAGGGGGGTTTGCAACGATGGCGGCACATCGGGAGATTGAGCAGCATTATGCAGATGAGTTTACAGTGACTGCCTCCGCACCGATGGCCGGCCCTTATAATTTGTCTGAGGTAATGGTAGACCAGATTCTGGATGCAAGTGTTTACCCCTCGCCTGGATATCTACCCTATACGCTGCTTTCGTATAATCGCGTGTATGATTTGTTTGATATGCAGCACGTTTTCAGGGAGCCGTATGCAACACAGATTGATGGATTGTTCGACGGTGTCAAAACGCTGCGTTATATCAACAAGCAACTGCCGGCCATTCCGATGGAAATGCTAAACGAAAAATTTGTGTCGGCTTTAGAAACGGAAAGCCATCCACTGCTGGAAATTTTAAAAGAGAATGATGTACACAATTGGGCACCTGTTGCCCCGATGCGCCTCTTTCATTGTGTAGAAGATGACCAGGTTTCATTCAGGAATGCTGAAGTTGCACTTGAGGCATTTCAAGATCATGGTGCAGATCACGTAGAGCTCGCGGCGCTGGAATTTGGCGGACACGAAGCATGCGCTCCGCCGGCACTGTTTCTGGGCAAACTATGGCTGGATGAGTTCAAAGAAGATAGAGCGCCCTCCATTCTACAAGCCAATATCAAGATCCTCAAAGCCGGCACATTCTAGAGGATGCCGATAGTTTTGAGTTCAAAGTTCTGGGTTCAAAGTTTATTGATTGTGTCAGTTATGCATATCATATAACGGTCAAGCTTTTAACTTTTAATTTTTGACTTTTAACTTTTCAGCCCCTTTAAAGGGGCTGAAAACCCACTTATGTCCGTTTTATCCTATAAGATGGCCGGTTCGTCTGCCATCGTGCTTCCTAGGTTTTTTGCACGGCCTTGCCGAGACCCAATCCAGTCACCCACTGACGTGCAAAACTATGGTAAACTCATTTTTTACCTCGAAAAATCTAAGGTCAAATACGAGTCAGCAAAATACAAAGAGCGATTCCTCATCCCATGTGGAATCCATGGATATGCTGATAAAGCTTATAGAGGAACAGCATAACTATCTGCTGGCTGCGATGCAGGTTGCGAGAGATCCGCTTACAGCCATTCTTGAGCTCCCCGCAGACTTAGAGGCGTCTGTGTTGGATGCAGATGCCATGCGAATCAAACCTCATATCTATTATGAAAAAACACGTGCGTTGCAGCGTTTGTTTGATCTCTCTTTACGACGTTTGCAAGTTGGCCGGCTTTTGCTTGGTCATAAAAAAGATCAGGTAGATATTGTTGCAAACATGCAGAATGTGAAGCATGCGCTGCTCAAACATGCAAAGCATAAAGAGATATCCGTGTCTAGTACAGCTGCAGCAGGGAGCCCATGGTTAGAAACTGATCCACAAAAACTCCAGTTCGTTATAAACCAGCTGATTGTTAAAGCTATTGAGGAAACGACAAAGGGAGGGAAGGTGCTGATTAAGATTGATTACCCCGAACAGGGAGATTATCAATTTGTCACATTCGGCGTTAAATATACCGCCAGGCATACAAAGCCAATGGAAAGGGAAGCTGCCCCTGATCAATTTCGGCGAATCGAATCTGATCTCCAAAAACCAACCTTCTTGTGGTACGACATGCTGCTCGTTGAGCGTATGGTGGCATCTATGGGCGGCAAGCTTACGGAGACAATTGAGGAGGGGTTTAGTACTGAATATGTGGTTCGGTTTTCTCGAACGTTTGACCCATCGGTCTGCTTGAATCTGCCTGAAATTGTGGTATCAGATTTCTTGTCGGGCAAAGACGAAGAGCCAGCATCTGTTGACCTTGGTACCTCTGGCTCCGATGGACGTCAATCCCATTCAGAGGATGACACGGAGCCCGTCCCGAAAGAGGATAAGAAGAAATCAATTATCTTACTTGTTGAGGATAACGACGACATTCGCTATTACCTTAAAACATGTCTCGAGCCTCATTATCATGTCGAAGAGGCTGAGAATGCCTTGAAAGGATTAGAAAAAGCAGCGGAAATTGTGCCTGACATGATCATCTCGGATGTGATGATGCCCTATATGGATGGACATACCTTTTGCCGGCAAATCAAAGAAGATGAAAAACTCAATCACATTCCTGTGATTTTATCTACAGCACTTGCTGAGGCTAAATATCATGTAGAAGGAATGGAAGCTGAAGCAGATGCATACCTGATAAAACCGTACGAAAGCAAGGTGCTTCTTGCAAACGTTAGAAGCTTACTGGCCAATCGACGCCGGCTCAGGGATTTTTATAGTGATAAGATTTACATAGAGCCCATTGGTGTCAGCGTGCCATCTGTCGATGCAGAGTTTATCGAAAGTGCGCAGCTGGTTGTTGAGAAGTATATGTCTGATGAGACCTTTAACTCAATTGCTTTTGCTGAAGCATTATTCATGGGAGAGCGGCAACTACAACGTAAGTTTAAATCACTGACAGGCATGACGCCCATGAAATATGTTCGCATACTGAGGCTGAAAAGGGCAGCACATTTACTGGAGCATCGTAGGGATAGTATTGCGCAAACAGCCTACAAAGTTGGCTTTGCAAGTTCACGCCAGTTCGCTCGTGCTTTTAGAGCGTTTTATAAAAAAACACCAAGCGAATTTCGAGATGCTGCTCGAAAAGTTGATGCTAATTGAGTGCATTCAATATCTCCTGATATAAAGCGCTGTTGATAGCTTCACCAAAGTATTTGTTCGGTAAACAAGAGAATATGTCGCCTATGATTTTAGCAGGGGAAGTATGTAGTACCCTGAAACGACAAGAAGGTCACCTCAAGCGACACGTCGCAAAAAGGTACCTCCGCGTCGTTCTCCTAAAATCATAGGCGCGTATGTTTTGTACGTGCTAATCACACCAGGATTAGTGCAAAACCATGAGTAAATACGTAAAATCTGCCGTCAGATGGGTTAGCCAGGGCGGACCCACTCCTTCAGAATTTAGAGAATTTAGCGATTGGCTAAATGAACTGGCTTCAGAAGTAGAAAAAGGCCAACTCACCGAAAGCGAAAAAAAGGAAATCCACGAAGTCTTTGGAGAGGCATTATCGGTAAAAACGTTGCAGGGCATTAGTCTGGTAAAACCCCGCGGGTATGCCGGCGACTTTGAAGTTATTGACCGCGTATATCAGCGCTCCATGACTACAAATCCAGAGCTGATAAACTGGGACAACTTTCTGGTGAACACCCACGCTGCCAGGGCCGTCCGTAACAGGAAGACCTATTTCTTGAATCTTTTAAAAACATTAAGCAAGCGGCTGGCAGGACCGCTACAGGTACTCAATATAGCGAGTGGACCCGCTCGAGATGTATTTGAATGCATTGCAGAAGGCGGCGACGAGCGGCTGCAGTTTGTCTGCATTGAATACGATCAGATGGCGATTAAGTATGCTAAGGCGTTGTGCTATGAGCATCTGGATCGCATCCAGTTTGTACACGCCAACGCCTTCCGTTTTACAACAGAAGAGCGATTCCCACTGGTGTGGTCTGCCGGCTTATTTGATTACTTCGACGACCGCCGCTTCAAGTTCTTACTCCAGCGCCTGTACGAGTTCACCGCAGATGGGGGAGAGCTGGTGATTGGCAATTTTTCCAATACCAATCCTGACCAGCCGTACATGGAAGTGCTGATGGAATGGGAACTACATCACAGGAGCCCGGATGATTTGCGAAAGCTCGCGATGGATTGCGGCATGCTGGCAGACAAGATTAGCATCGGCCAGGAGCCGGAAGGTGTGAACTTGTTTTTGCATGTGAGAAAGTAGGAATAAGGAATAACAAGATATTATTTGTATTTTTTGCCTACTATTTAATAGTATAAGTGAGATTTAGCTTAAAAAGATAGGATTATAAATTTGAGTTATGGCCAGTAATGTGATTGATAAAGAAGTTAAGCCATGGGAGATTTCAGTTAATCGTTTGAATAAAATTTGGAGGGCTACTTTTCCCTCTATTATTGCTACATTTTGGTTGGTTACCAACAGTAAAGAAAAAGTATTTATTGATAAAGATATTAGAGAGATACTTCGCCAGCCGGCTGACAAGCAAATAGAGCGTGTGTTTGGTAGAAGTCTGAAAGATCTTATTAATTTACATCCCTTAACTTATGAAGAGTCTAGCTACCCGATAGATTGTGATGATTCTAGTCATCCGGGTAGTAATGGTGAGTCTGGTCAGAACAAGAAAAAGGGGGGCAGGGAAGGCAAAGATTCAAAGGTTACGCGAGTTATTAGAGATATAAATGACTTTTTGGTAAACTTAAGTAAATATCGAAGTGTCGTTAATAACTTGTATAAAGGTGTTGATGTAAAACTAACAGCGGCGCGAAAGAAACTTGGAAACGAGGAGGATGAAGGTAAAGATGCTGACCCAGTATATTATTCAGACATGAGTGATCTGAAGTTTAAGGTGGATAGCTTATGTAATTCCCTTGACAGGATCTCTGTTCGTCTTGTTTGCATGAGTGGACTTGTATTGACTAAAGCACAGGATGAGCAACTTAAAGAGGAAATTAAAAAGATAGATGGGTGCGTCAAGTATCTGCTCAAGAAATTTGATACGATTACAGAATTGATGGGCAAGGGGAAGGTATTGTATGATGATGACAGAAGGAGGAAAGATCTGGAAGCCATGAGAGAATTTCTGAAAGACAAAAAAAAATCAGGATTCCTTTCTCAAAAAAAGAAGCTCAATGAGATCAGGAAGATTGTTCGGGATACAGCCTTTCAGAAAAAAATCACTTCTGCTTTAAACGGAAAATGTAATGCCGGGCTTGCTTTAAATGATAATTATGAACTGCTGATAGATGAACGCTTGTGTTACGACCTGATCTACACAGATAGAGGTGTGATTTTCCCCTGGCCTCCCAAGCCGGAAAGCAGTCTAATGATTTTTGATTTGTATGTAACGAGAGAAGCCGGCAGCAGTTTTGCAATCAGTATCCCTGGATTTAACCTCTCTGCGTCATCTAACACCATGGTGCCCGTGCGCAGAAGTGTAGACGATACGCACGCGTTTGACCAATTTGATCAGAAGTGTAATCAGATAGAAGAGGTTTTGTCTGAATATCAGAAAAAGTATGATTTTGCCGGCCACCTTATTTACAAATGGTTAATGATCGGTACAACTTTTAGTCGGTTACAGATGGCGTTACCTCGGGTTGTTGCTTCGATTTGGGGTGATCAGAATCTGTATAATAAATATGCTTCAATCACAAACAGCAAATATGTACCTGAAGGTCGTCAAATCATTGAGATTGAGAAGGAGGTGTCGAAATACCTGGATGAGAAAAAGGGCCATGCCAGTGGTGTTACGGTATCGAAGGAGTGGCTCAATGAGAGGGGGGCAAAAGTAAAAAAGCTTAAAAATAAGTACCTGGCCAAAGTATACAAAGTCAAAGGGACTCTGGATGATCTGGATATTGATTTTGCTATTTGGATAGGTTTGCTGAAAGAAGGGGTGTCTCCTGAGATATTGAATAAAGAGGTAGCCAAAAAGGTTAATAAAAAATTAGTGCACGTTGCGAGGAAGGGAGAAGATGGTCTTTCAATGATTGACAAGTTTGTGGTGAAATATGGAGACTACTGGGCGAAAATAGTTTCTTCTCTGGATAGGGCCAGAACCAAAATGAGGAGAATTGATTTTTATTTTGATATCTGGGATGTGCCTGAGGTAATTGTTTTGGTTGACCGCATTCATAATGATTTAAGATACGTAACTGATACGATTGATGAATTCAGAATAGACAAACTTTCGAAGCCCAGAAGAAACAGAAGCCTGCTAGATGAGGATGTAGTGTATGGAGATGAGTTTCTTGACGAAATCGATGAAGAGATTATTGAATTAATCGAGTCATTTTTTGATAAAGCTGTGGATGTAACAACAAGGCGATTAGGTACAATTGCGAGCGCACTCCAGAAATTTGTCGATCCTGATGTGTATGAAAAAATTGCAGATCTCGACAAACATGTGGATAAGAATAAATATGGAAAGCAATTCAGCAAGTTTGTAAGAGATCAGTCTGAACTCTCTCTACCAAGGCAATTTTTTATTCACGTTGAGCCGCAGAAAATGCAACAGGGCTTTGATGATTCGACGGAGGTGTTTTTAAACACAGAAGGATTAAGAATGCCATTCCCACTAAGGCCTAGTCTGGATGAGATTTATCAGGCATGGGCTGCAAATGACGCTGGAATTCCTACTTTTACCTCTACAGGGCAAACAGGTACCTGATTCGAATAGTCATTTGTATCAATTCGATATTCAAATGTTTATGCCGAAAAATTCATACACGTAAATGAGTCAAGGTTGTTCTAAAGTTACCTGTCTTCTTATTCAATATTTATGCTTGCTCATTTTTTCTACTCCTATATCTGCACAGATCAAAAATGATTATCATTTCAAACGATTTTCTGTTAAGGACGGTTTGTCACAATCTGCTGTAACCTGTATTGAACAAGACCAAGATGGATTTCTATGGTTTGGTACTCAGAGAGGACTTAATCGATTTGATGGGAGAGAATTTGTTTCATTCTATGCAAGCGATTCATCTGGTCTGCATGATGACTACATAAGAGACCTGGTTAGTGGAAGAAAGCGTGATTTATGGATTGGTACACGAAACGGGTTAAGTAGGTATAGTCGAATTACAGGAAATATAGAAAGTTATTTTTTAGGGCAAAGTAATAATAAACCCATCTCCGTTAATAAAATATCTATAGGAGAAGGAAGCAATATTTGGCTTGGTACTTCAAATGGTCTTTATCGTTTTGATTCAGATGATGGTGAAATTACTCAATATGATAATCTGTTTGCCACTAATGATACGCTTAGCCATGCATCTATATTCTCACTCGAATTGGTTGACAAAACTTTATGGGTCGGGTCGCGTGGAGGACTTGATTTAGTTAACTTGGAAAATGGCTCTATTGAGCATCCATTTGATTATTTGAAGGGAACCAATGTATATGCTTTATTAAAGGATAAAACTGGGAATATGTGGATTGGCACAGACAGAAAAGGATTGTACTATGTAAATAAAGACTCTATTCTTAATTCAAATCGTATACTACCCATTAGTGTTCATGATGACTTCTTGCCGCTAACAGTTAGTGTGATTAAGGAAGATGATGATAGTATCTATTGGATTGGAACGGCTGGAGATGGACTATATCGATATGATCTGAATAATAATATCATATCTAAGTATGAGAATGAAATAAACATTGATGAGAGCCTATCTAATAATGGTGTATACTCAATAAAAAAGGATAAGAGGGGACAGGTTTGGATAGGTACATGGAATGGATTTGACCAATTATTTAATGAAAATGAGGTTTTTTCAAGCTATAAGTATCGTGAAGGGACCAGGAGAGGAATTACCCATAACTTAATTATGCCAATGGTGGAGTCAAGTCCGGATAAGTTATGGATTTCGACAAATGGTGGCGGTCTGAATTTATTGGATCGGAAATCTAAACTGTTTTATCATCCAGAGCAACTATATCCAGCAGCCAAAGATAAATATGAAGAAGTATGGACTCTTCATTACGGAGTAAATGACATATTATGGATAGGTACCTGGGGGCAAGGCTTAATAGAATATGATGTTTCTACTAATTCTATAATCAAAGAGCATTTATTCAATCCTGATGTTGCTACAGGAATTTATGCTCCGTCAAATCGCATTTATTCGATCTATGGAACTAAGGAATATCTTTGGATTGGATCGCTATTAGGTGGCCTTAATCGGTATAGTATACGGGAGAAGACGTTCAGGTCGTATAGAAATATTCCTGATGATTCCACAAGCTTAAGTAATGATGAAGTAAACCCAATATTTGAAAGCGAAGATGGGCAACTATGGGTAGGTACTTATGGAGGAGGTCTTAATAAATTTAACTCAAATACAGAAACTTTTGATCGATATTTACATGATCCTGATGACTTGAATTCTATAAGCAGTAATATGATTACTGCTATCAATGAATTTCCTGAAGGGATACTATGGGTAGGTACCCTAAGTGATGGTTTAAATAGACTAGATTTGTCAACAGGAGAATTTACCCGATTCAATGAAAGTCACGGCTTACCAAACAATGCTGTCACCGGTATTTTAGTTGATGAACAGGGATATCTTTGGATTAGCACCAATAAAGGCCTCTCTCGGTTTAATCCAACGGCTTTGGAATTCAAGAATTTTGATACCCGGGATGGTCTCCAAAGCAATATCATTCATATAGGCTCTCATTATAAAAGTGATAGCGGTGAAATGTTTTTTGGCGGGGACAATGGTTTAAATTCTTTCTTCCCTAAATACATTAACCAGCAGGATACAATTCCTCCAAGTATCGTGTTTACTAAATTAATTGTAGATGAGACCGAAATTACTCCCGGCGAAGGACAACCCATTGACAAATCTATAAGCCATGCTGATCAGATCTCTCTAAAGGCGCATCAAAATAATTTCTCGATTGATTTTGCCGCTTTACATTTTAAGAGGCCATGGCGACATAAATACGAGTATAGACTCAAAGGCGAGCATGATACCTGGCGAGTCCCGGATGAAAATCGACGGGCTTCGTATCAGAATCTGGATGATGGGCATTATACATTTGAAGTAAAGGCGGCCAATAGTGATGGGTACTGGACACCAGAACCCACTACCATCTCAATTGAAATCGCTCCCTTTTGGTATGAAACCTGGTGGGCCTGGCTTATCTGGTTGACTTCTGGCGGCCTATGCATTTTCGGACTCGTTCGTTGGCGAACACGGGCTGTGGAAGAGCGGGCTAAACAATTGGAAGTTACTGTCAAGGAACGTACAGCAGAAATTGAGGAGCAGAATAATCAGTTAGAGGAGCAAGCACATCAGCTCCTGGAAATGGATCGGGTTAAATCCACTTTCTTTGCGAACATCTCGCACGAATTCAGGACACCGCTTACCACGATCCTGGGCCCGATTCAGGATACGCTTAATGGGGCACATGGCCCGGTAAAAGACCAGGTGCGCAATCTTCTGCTCATAGTGCAGCGCAGTGGAATGACGCTCAAAGATCTAATCGATCAACTGCTGGCATTGGCGAAGCTGGAAGCCGGCGAAATGCTGCTCCACCCGCGAAAAACAGATCTTGTGCAATATGCGCGTCATCGCATGCCTGGTTTTGATGTTAATGCAAAGCGCAAAGATATCACGCTTTCTCTTGAACCTGATAGTGAACCTCTGGAGCTTTATCTGGACGCTGACAAGTTGAAGTACATCTTTAACAACTTGCTCTCCAATGCAATCAAGTTTACCGAAAAAGGAGGTATGATTAACTTGCATCTGTCCAGTGTGATGGATGAGGATTCTAAAGGTTGGGTACAATTATGCGTTGAAGATTCAGGAACGGGTATTTCAGATGAGAAGCTCCCGTACATATTTGACCGGTTTCATCAAGGAGATGCATCGAGTACACGCTTGCATGAAGGTACAGGTATAGGGCTGGCGTTGACCAAGCAGCTTGTTGAAATGCATGGAGGTACAATTGGTGTGGAAAGCGAAATTGGAGTTGGGAGCAAGTTTATAGTCTGGTTTCCGGTAGGTACGAGCCATTTGCCGGCCAATTCTATCCTGGATGAAGAATGGGCACCAGATCCGCTGGATAATGAAATAGAAGAAGACAATGACGATGCATTCTTTGACACCAATGCCAAGGCAGGAAAAGATGCGCCCAAAGTCCTCCTGGTTGAGGACAGGGAAGATGTACGTGCATATGTGAAAACCTTGCTTGAGCAACGCTACCAAATTTTTGAAGCAGAGAATGGTAAACTGGGCTTTGACAAGGCGATGGAGCTGTTACCTGATTTGATCATCAGCGATGTAATGATGCCGGAATGGGATGGCTTTGAAATGGTGAAGATGATTAAGCAGGAGCCGGCCCTCAAAGAAACTCGCATCATGATGCTCACCGCCCGGGCAGCAGAGGAAGATTTGCATGCAGGCCTCAAAGAAGGTGTGGACGCTTTTGTCGTGAAGCCCTTTAATTCAACTGAGCTTCAGATCCGTGCGGAGAACCTGATTGAGGTAAGGAAAGCGATTGCAGCCAATCGTATTGAAATAGGTGCTTCGACCAAAGAGGTTGATTCTCAGGATGCGGAGTTTATCAAGAAGGTGCGTGCCTGTGTGGAATCTCGTATTAAAGAAGTCAAGGCTACAGATATTGCCGCAGAAGTATTCCTTGGTCCGAGACAGTTAAACCGAAGACTGCAGTCAATCTTAGGCATGTCAGCCCGTGCGTATATCCAGATGATTCGACTAGAGACTGCTGCGCAACTACTCGAAGCCAATCATGACCAGGTGGCGCAAATTGCCTTTCAAGTCGGTTATACTGATGCAAATCATTTTTCTCGTGTGTTTAAGCAGGCTTTTGGTGTTACGCCTAGTGATTACATGAATGGTAAACGACGCGAGGATTCCTCAACTTGATTGGGGATCCATAGTGCCTTTCTGGATGAGCACTTTGCGATTAGGTGGAAGAGTTCTTTTGCAGACGCTTTTCTTACAAAAGGATTTGTGCTGTATTTTAGGCCGGAATGAGGGCATTGCTGGCGTGGGACCTGGAATACTTGGTTATGGATGCCTTTTCCTTGGACTTACATGGATCCCCAATCAAGTTGAGGAATCCGCTCTTTTCTGACATTAAAGATATTCATCAGTCAGGTCCTTCCATTCAGGGTTGTGCTTTTCAATTAAGGCGATTTTCCATTTTCTGTACCATTTCTTTAACTGCCTTTCTCTGTCGTTTGCTTCAATTATATCGTCATGCTCTTCGTAATAGACGAGGCGATTGACTTTATAGCGTTTTGTGAAGCCTGGCGTCAATCCTGCTTTGTGTTGTGCAATCCTTAATAATAAGTCGTTGGTAACACCTATGTAAAACGTGCCGTTTTTCTTACTAGCGAGTATGTATACGTAGCCTTTCCTTGTTGTCATTTGTATCAACCAGATCGTGATACAATCAAGACGTTTTGAAAGATTTAATAATACCCTCTCTGCCTGAATCAAGGCACCAACTCTTCAAAACACGCCGGCGCTGCCTTTACAAGCGCAGGCCAGGCCTGCAACAACTCAGCGTATTTTGACATCAGCTCTTTGGTCAGAATCCAACGCTCTGCTTCATTGCCTGACAGGTCAATGGGGGTGAAGGAGC
>JBGCEN010000339.1:0-4928 GCA_045106435.1 Rhodothermales bacterium | reverse complement strand
TACCTTTTGAGTCTTCGCCGTTTAAGTTATCCATGTCTAATTGGTAAACCGAGACGTATAAATAATCGAAAAAGACCTTGGTGGCGCTAAAAAGAGGCTTTGACATTTTCTTATTGGACAAAGTCGAGATAAGAACCTGTTGAGATTTAATCTTCACATTGAGCGAGCGATCTTTTGGTACTTTTTAATCCGCTTTTTCACACGTAACGCTGCTATGCGCTCAAAAAGTCGTATCCAAAATCACTCAAAATCTCATCTCTCTCAATTGCGAACCTCAAATTTCAACAGTTTCTTAATGCTTCATATCTTGTGGATTAGTGATGTTTAATAAGTTGTTTAACAAACCGTTTGGTAAAAGTGGGGACCAGCTTGCAAAAGAGGCGATAAACGATTATCAAAAAGGCAAAGATGAATTTGAAGTCGTAGAAAAGCTTGAAAAAGCACTTGAGGTTGGCATCAAGCACTATCCGCTGGATCAGATATACCTTTACATCGGGGCGGCCTTTTTTGATTTGTCGCTTTATGATAAAGCAAAGGCAGCCTATGAAAGAGGACTTGAATACGACAAGAAAAATCACTCTTTGCTGTCAAACCTCGGCCTGACATACAGCAAACTGGGAGATTTGAGTAAAGCGATCCCGTATTATGAAGCGTCTCTGGAGATCAATCCGAATAATTCTTACGCATATCATAACATTGGCCTCTTCAATTACGAAAACGGAAATCATTTCAAGGCGATTGAGTATTTCGACAAAGCCATCGAGCGAAATCCAGGGCTTGCCGTTTCCTATGCTGTGAAATCAAGATGCCTTTCTTATGTCGGAAGATATGAGGCGTCGAATGAGAGCTATAAAAACGCGCTGAAAAAAGGATATGACAATGGGCCGGTACTCAGATCCGATTTAGAGTATATCAGAAGCGAGAATGGTGCATTTTATTGGGATCCGATCAAGTTTGATCAACTCGTTGCCCGGATGGATTTGCCGGCAGAGCAAGTAGGCATGCTTGCGTCTATTCAAAAAGACCCGGTAACGTTTTTTGAAAACAACCTTCTGCTCTTTGAAGAGCTCACACTCACTTCATTTGAAATGAACTGTGTGCTTCATTGGTATTTGTTGATTCGGTTTCTTGAAGAGCATGACAGGGTATTGGTAATTGATACCTCGTTTGAGCCGGCGCTTCTCGTGCAGCATGTAAAGACGTTACTAGTGGCAAATGAGATGACCCTCAATGACTCTCTGGATGAGTTTGAAGATCTATCTGGGTTTGATCTCGAGGAGTTGGTTCTGTTAATCGCTGCCAAGCTAAAGCTGATCCATTCAATTGAATTGGTAAATATCTGGACTTCGGACAGTGTGCTGAATATCTACCCTATTACCGGAGAGAAGTGGACCTCGCTCGATTATCCTTTTCTTGATGCAGAGAATGGCTACGGGAAAGTATTCCCGCTGGCGCCCAATCAGACGATTGAAAGTATCTACGGGGATGCTGAATAGTGTTTTGTGGAGAGAGGAAGAGAGAAACTGCGTTGAGAGCATGTTTTTATCTCTATTCACTCAGCCCTCTTGTTCTCCTCTTTTCTTCCTCGCTTTAGGCAGGTTGATTTTGGAAAACATCGCATAAAAACGCAAGCCAGTTGTCAAGACGGCTGTGATGGCAAGCTGGGTGGGTTCGCCGAGGTTTAAGGGAAGCGTGGCGAGGAAACAGAGTCCGCCGGCGAGTGCTGCAGTGGCGTAGAAATCTTTTTGAATCACGGCAGGAATTTCTCTTACGAGAATATCGCGAATAACACCGCCCCCTGTAGCTGTGAGGCCGGCCATCATCATGATACCGAGTGGCCCAAGACCAAATGCATGGGCTTTAACTGCGCCGATGCCGGCAAATACGCCCAGCCCAATGGCATCAGCCATCATCATCTCCCGCCACCACGGCTCGATGTGTGATGACGCAATAAACACAGCAAGTCCACCAAGCACGCAAACAATCAGGAAGCTCTCGTCCTGGAAAACCGCCGGGGGTGTTGCGCCCAGAAGGACATCGCGTATGATGCCGCCGCCAACCCCGGTGAGGGTTGCCAGCACGAGGATACCCAGCAAGTCCAGATCGTACTTCGTGGCTTTTAACGCTCCTGAAACGGCAAACACGAAGGTGCCTATCAGGTCGATGGTGTAAAGAATGTTTTCTGACAAAGGCTATCTACAAAAAATCAATTCTTTTTCAAGGATATGCCGGCGAGCAGCCATACTTCAGGGTCCAGTGAAAGGACTGCCGGCGCCTTTTCTGATGCAATACTATACGTATTTTTTTTCTTGGTGAGCTGAACGGTTTCTATTTTACGGGACCCGTCATCCATAATAAGAGCAACTTCTACCGATGTCTCGAACAACCCCGTTTTCTGAGTTTGCTCCAGGTTGAGAAATACCCGTTTGGTTATCTCGTCATAATTCCAATTCCCTTCGATCATCGGTTGTCCGGGCTGATACAGCCACTGCTTGAAGAATTGCGCCAGATCCTGGCCTGAGGCATCTTCCATCTCTTTTTGTAATTGTTCAGACGTTGCGTTTTTATTTCGGTAGGTGGTGTAGTACGTCTGAATACCTTTCCAAAAAGCATTGTCTCCCACTTTGTGCCGTAACATGTGTAGCACCCAGGCTCCTTTCTGGTAGCTGTTTGCGTTTAGATGTTGGTTTGGATCCGTAATTTCAGGATTCACTAGTGGGATATTGGGCATTCTATCATAGAAACCGAGAACCGACATCCTGGCTTTATTCATGCCATTTACGAAGCGTTCCCTACCGTAGGTGTGCTCCATGTAAAGCTGCGTGAAGTAGGTGGCAAACCCTTCGCTCAACCAGATGTGCTGCCAGTCTGCTTCTGTGGCTGAGTTACCAAACCACTGGTGCGCAATTTCATGGGCAACGAGTCCCTCATTGCTTCCTGTGCCCGTGATGGATGTTTCGCTGTAGAAAATGTTGCTGGCATTTTCCATCCCGCCATATCGCGTTTTAGATTGCACATTTGCCAGCTTCTCATAGGAATAAGGGCCGATGTTCTTTATAAAAAAGTCCATAATCTTATTCGTAACACGAAAGTCGCTGAAGCCGGCCTCGCGATCTTGCGGGTAGAGCCAATTCTGAATGGGAATGCCGTCAAATTCGCCGGCGTGTTGTACCGCAAACTGCGCAGCGCCAATCACGGTCACTTTTGTTGCCAGCGGTACATCTGTTCTCCAGTGTGTTCGCCTGGTGCCATCAAGCAAGTCGCTTTCTTCGATCTTGAGTCCATTGCCAATGATCTGATAGTGATCAGGTGCGGTGACGATAAATTCAACCGTTGCTTTATCGGAAGGATGATCCACGGTTGGCAGCCAGTTACGCGCGCGGTTCGGCCAGTTGTCTCCAAAGAAGGTGCGTTCACCAAATTTGTTTTTTGCGATGACGAGCCCATCTGCTGGTATGCCTGCATACGCGATGGTATAGGTCTGCTCTTCGCCTGCTTGTGCCGGCGCATTCATGTTGACCGAGATGCGGTCATCCGCATGCGTAAAAGAAACATTTGTGTTACGCATGTTGATCGAAGATATGGCCATACCCGTCCGCGGCATGATCCCCGTCTTGCCAATTAAGTCAAGCCCAAATTGCCGAACCTGGTCTTCTTTAAAGCGGACAGTTACCTCAGCTATGCCTGAGATTTCGTCACTTTCATCTGACAGCGTGATATGAAATGCATAATGCTGCACATCAATAGCTGCTTCCTGGGCAAATAGATATCCAGGCGAAAGAAGAAAGAGGAAGAAAAATGCTTTTCGGACAATATGCATACGAAATCCCAGCGCGTTTTTTAGGAATCGGGGGTCTTTGATATCGAAGTTGTTGGCGTCGTTTTCTGATTGCAGAATGCTTGTTCTCAGTCAGAATGACGTATTCTTCAATCAAATTGAGAACAAGCCTTGGGGAATCTACAAAAAAAGGCCTCGAAGGATAATCCTCCGAGGCCTTTAAAGAAGAAAACGCGTTTAAGTTTTAGTCTTCACCTGTCGCGCTCTCATCTCGGCGAAGTACCTGACAATCGAGCCCGATCATTCTGATTTTTCCGTTCGAAGGGTCGGGCCTGATCCTGAGGCCTGTCAGGACTTGCTGGGAACCGCAGATCAGGTTTACGCCTTTCGGGCTCGTGCCCCAGAGCCTGAATCCATTACCGTCTGGATAATCGGTTATTGTAGATGTCGTTGAACCCGGATCAAGGTAGTCAGTCAAGATGCCCTGCTCTTCTGTCACAAAAATGAATTGCAGGTTTGAAATGTAGTTCTTTCTGTTATGTGATACCATCAAGCCAACAGGGTACTGCAAGGGTTCTACTGCAATAGATTGTTCTCCCGAGGTTGTGCGAAAATTTAGCTCGGTTGTGAGCGTTGTGGTATTCACCTCTGCATTTGGGTCTTGCACGTATTTGCCACCAAACTCGATGTGTTTGATGCAGTCAATGTCCAGGCTGGCGATAAAGCGATCGAGATTGCTAGACGGCTCTTTGAAACCCTTGAGCCCAGATAATAGATGATGGGCGCCAAATTCGTCAACACAGTTCAATGAAAGTACAGGCGCATTTTGATCTTTGTTGGTATCCCAGTCTACAGTGTTGTTAACGGTTGAGTCTAGTTGCCAGGTGGTAGGTTCGAGGGTTCTGCAGCCTGATGTTACAAGCAACAAAAGGGAGAATAAAAGGATGAGTGGCTTTGGGTTCATGATTCCGATAAAGTTATAGGATTGTCGATTGATTTATTGGTTTTTAGAAACTGTTGAGATTTAATCTTCACATTGAGTGAGTGATCTTTTGGTGCTTTTGAATCCGCTTTTTTATTTGCATCAGTCGGGCTGCGCCCTCGTGTCACACGTAACGCTGCTATGCGCTCAAAAAGTCGTATCCAAAAT
>JBGCEN010000338.1:0-14980 GCA_045106435.1 Rhodothermales bacterium | reverse complement strand
GCAAACAAAATATTGATTGCGTGTTGCAGTAATCATGTGTTCTAAAGACTGGCGACCTGAATTGCTGGATCGCACACGTTATAGAACCTTTTGAGGGGCTCACTAAAAAGAATTGAGTACAGTCAATGATTTCTATCATTGTCTGGTTTAGGGTTTAGGGTTTAGGGTTTAGGGTTTAGGGTTTAGGGTTTAGGGTTTAGGGAAATTTAACTTTTAGCTTTTAACTTTTGATTTTTAATTCCCAACTTCTGATGACTGAGGAAGAGTAGAATGCTTATCAAAGCTGTGTTTCTCGATCCGGGCGTATACTTCCTGTGCCTTTTTAAACAGTGCAGGATCAACAACCCGGTCAAACTCTTCGCCCATCTTCTTTTTTAATGCAGACCGCTGAACTTCGGCTTCTGAATTTAATTTTTCCGAACCGCGCAGGATTTGCATTTCTGATTCATCATATTCAAAAACTCCAAAATCTGTACCGTGCCGGTGATTCACCTCACGGATTACAAGATCGAGTTGCCGTGTTGTGAGATGGAAAGGACTGATAACAAACGAACCCGCATAGGGCTCTATCTTCTCATAGAAATGAATATACCCACGTACGGCCTGCGTCAGTGATACATATGGCCAGCGGCTAACCAAAGAAATAGCAGCGCCTTTGGGCTCACGAATTGTGATGAGTGTGGGCAGTTTTTTCCTTGCCGACTTGATAATTTGTGCCGGCGAATGCAGGTGATGTGCCAATCGAACAGGCGTTTCCTGGCTTCGCTTGAATGCTACGGTGGCAAAGCTATTACCCGAGCCCTGGAAGCCGTCAATAACAAGTTCAGTTGTATCATCGACCGCACATTCGCGCACGTCGATGATCCCTTTATTTTTATGCTGTGTCCACCAGATAACCGGCTTATGAAACGGTGCCAACCATTCTTCACGGGCCAGTAGAGATCGAACCTCGAACTTAAACTGGAGAAGCGGACGTTTCAGTGATTGCAACGGCATTCGGACCACCAATGACTTTTCTAATTTGATTTTCTATTTGCTTGACGATGTTCTCAATGGCAAAGCGGCGGTACGCATCCGTAAAACCCGCTTCTGCCATTTCCTGTGCTTTATCAGGATGCTCCTTCAAACGCAAGATGGCTTCAGCCAGCGCTTTGGGATTACTGGGTTCAACCAACAGTCCTGTTTCATTTTGGGTAACGATCTCGCGAGCACCGCCGGCATTCGCAGCAATTACAGGCTTCTTCGCCAACATCCCCTCCACGATTACCCTGCCAAATGGCTCCGGCGATGTGGAGCAGTGGGCAACGATATCTACAGATTTCATTAATCTGGGTACATCGTCCCTGAATCCAAGAAAATGTACGCGGTCGGCTATATTCAGATCATGCACCATACCACGCAGTTTTTGCTCGTATGAAGCGTCATCTTGAAATAGTGCCCCGCCAACAAGCACGACATGCACGTCTTTCAGTTGTGCAATCGCCTCAAGAAGCACATGCTGCCCTTTCCATTCAGTGAGCCGGCTGAAGAGCCCTACAACCATTTCATCTTTTAGTCCGAGGCTGTCCCTTAAATCGCGGACTTCATTTGCATCAACAGATTGAAAAAGCTTGGCATCAATCCCGTTGTACACAATACTGGTTTTATCCAGGTTACCCCCGCAGGCGCCAAACGCTTCACGCGTGGCTTCTGAGTTCACAATCACGTGATCCACAAAACGGTTAGCGATCATCACAGCAATTTTGCGATGTGATGCACTGAAGTGATCGGCAGTAAGGATGTCGTGTAAATTCCAGATAACCGGCCGCATGGCTGCTTTGCCGGCCAGGGCACCAATAATCAGTGCTTTCTGAGAATTGGCGTAGACTACATCAAATTTCTTGGCCAACTTGCGAAGCCGCATCACCATCTGGAAGATCCCCGGCATGGCTTTAAGATCTTGCAACTTTCCACCGGCCCGTTCAACTCCCATCACAGCATCAGAACCTTGAAGTATCGATGTCGGTATGGCTTCACTTTTGAGGCGGTCCATAAATGGGCCGTCTTCAAAAAGTACAACGCGAGAGTTGTGTCGCATGTGGCGCACCACGTCCAGCAGGTAGAGCTCAGCTCCACCTAATACGCCGGCGTGATCTACAAAAAGAGTCCGTGCCATCAGGATATCACCTCTGCATATACGTCGCGAATCTGTCTCGCGATTACCGGCCAGTCAAATCGCTCTCTCACATAAGCCTGACATGCTTCACTCGATGGCAGTGCCAACGCGCCCGACAGGGCATCCTGCACGTACGTTGCAAGCGTTTTGACCTCTGAGTCTGGCATAATGAGGTCTTCAGATAAATCTTTAACTGTTTCCGGCAAGCCCCCCACATTGGTTACCAGTACGGGGGTACCAGCTGCCATCGACTCAACAGTGATGAGCCCAAAACCTTCAAGCGATACCGTTGGCACAATGGAGAAATTGGCGGCGCGATATGCGAGCGGCAGATCTGCATCGGGTACAAACCCGAGCAATTTTGCGTGATCATTTAGATCTGCTGCGCCTATGCGATCTTCCAGTTCAGAACGAATCGGTCCACTGCCGGCAATATGGAGCAGGACATCAGGATGCTTCTGACGGACTTGCACCATGGCAGCAATCAGATTTTCCAGTCCCATTCTGCGCGCCAGCCGGCGTACAACAAAAACGATGGGTCGGTCTGTAGGCCATCCCAGCCGCTTTCTTGCTTCCTCCATGCTACATCCCGTATCAAACCGGTCTGCCTGCACACCGCCCTGTACTTTTCTAATGCGGCTTTCGTCAATTTTGTAGTGTTCGATGAGCAGGTTGCGAAACGCATCAGACAAGACGACAAAGCGCTCTGCTGTTTTGTACACCGTACGCTCCAATGCCCATTTGGCCTTTACAGCCAGCCGGCCCTCTCCTTCTGCATGAGACTCAGCAGACCAGGGACCGTGAAAATGCATCACAAGCGGATAATCGCGGATATATTTTAAAATCGGATAGGTAAACAGGGCAAAGTGTGATGCCACAAGATCAAATTCATTGCCATCCAGTTCTTCGCGCAGCGTGCTTCTTAATGAGCCAATGCGCCGGCGCAAGGACTCGTCTTTCGCAGCAAATGACTGTACGGTTTGTCTGGAGTCCTCGGCAACATTGGAGGACCCAATGACCAGGCCGCGCACGTCAACACCTGCATCCGGCAGATTTCGGGTAAGCGCATAGAAGACCCGGTCGAGTCCATTGCCTTTTTCTTCAGGCAACCAACCGACACCAATTTGAAGGGACTTGATCGTTTTAACGTCAGCTATTTCCACAATAAATCGTTTTTTGCACTAAAGGATCTTTTCCGAAGGGCTACAGGAATTAGATCTAGCCAGTGTTAGGTGATATGGCGCGAAGGGCAAGGCGCAAAGCGTTGAAACTAAAAACGGTGTATTGTCAAAAATTATATTCAGTTCGTTTTCAGCCAGTACAGCTTTATACCTAAGAGTAACCATATCGTGATTTGGTTATCCCTGTCAGCATGCTGGCAAGGGTTTTACTTGATTGAGGAAGACGGGTCTTCCACTTTTCATCCAGAACGATACCTCTTTTCTCGTACCGCATGGGATTGCCGGCGATGGTATGAACACTTCCGTCTCTAAAATTCTCTACCGCATTTTCGTCATAGTCACAACCAATCTTATCACATACTGCCTTAAATGAAGCTTTAGGATCCATCGCCAGCGTTTCATAATTGATGAGGAGATAATCTTTCTCATCAAGTAAATTTGCGGCAATCTTTGAAAAAAGCACGTTTTGAATATTCCAGGCGACGGATTGCCGGGCCGTGTAATACAGGCGCTTATGGAGATTAAAACCCTTTTTCTCTAAAATCAGCGACTTGGTCACCGAGTAGATAAAAGCTTTAGGGTTCTTGACCATGTGAATCACCTTGATGTTGAATAGCCCTGATTGAATAAGCCAGAGCAGGCGATACGGGTCTTTTGAAGCGTCAACAATCCAGTCGGGCGCTTCCCCTTCCTGGTCGCGCATCACATCGAGAAAGTTTTTAAAGATCTCGTAGTTGTTGCGCCCATAAATATCAATTTCTTTGCGCTCTTTCGCGCTGATCTCCTTATCCGGATTGAAGGTATTCAGGCGGGAAAGGCGAAGTGTGCGGCCGGCGTTATGCTTTTCTCTGAAGTAATGGAGTCCCGGCGATGGTTGTTTGATCGGATCTACACGCCGGCGAACCTCAGACCAAAACGTGCAGTCATCAACAAATTGCCCGCAACCACACGGCCTGATTCCACCTCCTTCGATTTCATGAGGCCAAATGTGTAACTCTCCCATCGTCTGAATGCGGGAATGTGCCCCCAGCATAGACTCCAGCAAAGTGGAGCCGCTACGACCGATGCTGGCAATGTATACCAGATTTATTTTGGCATCAGCACTCATAAATTTCTTCTGTTTTCACCTGATCTGAAGGTCCATTCTTATAAAGTCGGATAGCATCTTCATATACGCTACGATGCTGGCCGGCTACTGCCTGCCACGAAAACGTTTTAGCCCTTGCGAGCCCTTTTTCTATCATACCCGCCCGCAGTGCGTTGTCGGTTAACAACGCTGTAAGCTGCGAAGCGAATGCGTCATCTTCTACTATCATTCCGTATTCACCTTCATCAAGAACATAATTGGCTCCATCATTAGGTGAACAAAGGACCGCCGTACCACTCGCCATTGCTTCTATGTAGGGTATACCAAATCCCTCATAGACACTTGGATAGGCAAAAACCCATGCTTTGCTATACAGGCCGGCGAGTGTCTCATCATCGGGAAATCGATAGCAGGTCACATTGGGATGTACCGGCTCATGATCACAGACCATAATCAACTCAGCATCGGGACAGGCCGGCAAGACGTGTTTTGTAAACTGGTCGTACATAAAGCCCCCGCGTTTACGTCCTTCCCACGTACCGATGTAAAGAATCTGGGGATGTGGTGCTTTCTCCCCTACACTAAACAAATCCAGGTTGACCCCATTGTTTGCCAGGCCGGCAATACCGTAAATCTTTGCAGTTTCAGGGCCTACAGCCAGCGGTGTCGTTGCAAGTTTTTTGGCAAGATGCTCAAGCGGGTATACGAGGTACTGAGAAATCTTCCGCTTTACAGAAGTGGCTGAACGCGCCTCAAACAAAGCTGACCCATGCAATGTGCGAACGGTAGGAATGCCTCGATTGAAAAGAAACCAATCATCTCCATGAAAATGGATGACATCAAACGACTTGAAGTCTATAAAATTCAGTTTGAATGGCAGGACAAACAGGCGCTTGATTTGATCACTCCGAAGTCCATCCTGATCTTTAAACAAATACTGGTGATGATACTTTGCATCGGCTGGTGGCGCATTAAGACTCAGCACAGTCACCTCATCGCGCGGGTCCTTAGCCAACTCATTTGCCAGGCGGTGCACAGCTATTTCTACGCCGCCGGGTTTTCGGTCTGGCTCAGGTAAAGTGGTATGAAACAGTGCAATCTTCACGCTCGGCCGTCTACAGGATATCTGTTATTAATTCTTCTAGCACTATCGGTACAAAGGCCAACACGATATAATTCTATCGATAACCCGCTTGTGACGCATAGTAATTACGAGAGGCCAGTCCAAAGCTCAAAAAGGTCCAAACAATAATGCCTTTAATGGCCAGCACCTGATTTGCCATAATCATCAATGACAGATACGATAATGCCACACCCGTTACAATGATTACAAACTGATCCTGCCCCCAATTTCGTTGCTTCATAATGTCCTTGAGCATGATCACAATACCACTGATATACAGCAGACTACCTAGCCATCCCAAAGACACAAAGAGCGCTAATATGCCACTATCAAGGTTTCTGGTTGCACCATCTTCATTTCTCGACCCCCCCCCAATAAAGCCAAGGCCCTCGCCAACAGGATTCTTGATAAAGCCGCCACCTCGCTCCTGGTACATATGCATGCGTGCGTTGAGACTTCCGTCTTCCTCGAGGTTACCCAACGTTGCCATTCGATCATCCACCCGATCCAGAGAATCGGAAGGACTGAGCAGTGTCAATGGAATGATCAACAAGACACCAAACGCCAATAAACCTATCAATCTCGTTCGCATCTGGCCGGTCATTTTTGAAATGACAAAAAGCAGTGCCAACAGCCACCCGCCCCACGCGCCACGGACTGTAGCAAGCAAAAAGCTCGCGTATCCAGGAGCAATAGCAAACTTCGACATGAAGCCTTTGCCGTCGAAAAGCAGCATCAAACCCGCCATCAAAATCATGGCAAAAGGCCCCGGCGCATTCAACATGCTAAACACACGTACCCTGAATGGCTCAGGATGACCAATGGAGGTCATACCAGAACCTTCCATCCAAAAGATATCCCACGGCGCCGGCGAAACGAACTGGATAATGCCGTACAGCCCAGTTACGATAATCGCACTTGTAAACGTAGACTTGATCACGCGTTTATGCGCTGGATAATCACGCCAATGTACGAGCAAATGAAACCCCATAAGCAACGGGACCATCCACTCCATGAGATTAAACGTAGCGCCAAACATGCCATTCTTCAGAATCCCAATGCCATACCCATACATCACTCCGATGAACGTGAGCAGATATGGTAAATAGAGCCTCTTTTTCAAGAGTAATCCGAAGCGTAAAAACGACAAAATGGAAATGGCAGATACAAGAAACGGCGTCAGCATAACCATGTTGACAGCCGTAAACTCGCCGAGCTGATAATCCACGATACGCCGAATAAAAGGCGTAACAAACCAAATCCAAAAGGTAAAGCCCAGATACATAGCCGGCTTGGCGATGTATAACATCCCGCCAACTACAATCGACAAAAACGGGAAAAGAAAGATGAGCAGATCCGCGTTGTTTGTCCAATAAAGAGACGCAACAAGACAAGTACACATCAGCATAACGCCGAGTGTAAAATGAACGGAGTTGGAGCCGTTGTATGTGTTGCTACTTAGCGTGGTCATAAATTGAAATACTCTATAGCTCAGGGGGTACCGGACAATGTGAATGTTTGACGTGAGTCAATCAATTCTATGTCTCTATACTGTCGTTCCGCTATTCCAAGAGAAGAAAATGTATCCTGAAGAATTTTTGTCCTGTTAATGCTACGTTTTGTTGTATTTCTTCTCTAATACGAGTGTATTGATGTGCTTTACCTAGATTTCCTTACACTTTGGTACATCAGGCAAAAATGCTGCCTTACAACAGGATTATTCTGAAGCAAAGCTTAAACACGATAAAAATTGAAATTTGCTTACCGAGAATTGGAATAACGCGCCGTGTCGGTTACCTATAAATATCCATAGTCGCTCAATTCTTTGCCGGCGATTCGCTCAGCAGCTGCAATCTCGGATTTGTCCCGTTTTTTGTGCTTGCCAATAGATTTTGCGTGGGCCTTTTTGAGCATTTTGTAATACGCCGGCGAAGGTTCTTCATCCAGATGATTCAGAATCGCCATGCCATATTCCTGAGGCTGCCGCATAAGGTCTTCGTACTTTAACATCATGACCTTACCGGACTCCTTGATATGATCTTGTCCGTAAAACGCATTGCAATAGCCCACCATGTATTTCCACATCCATATGGCTCGTACATAGGGCTTGCTCGCCAGGAACTCATCTTGCTCGTCCTCTTCTATCCACCAGGGTACATGCCGGTTATCAACCTTGCGCCCCAACCTCATCTCCGATGCAAAGAGTTGCTCCAGGCTTTCATCAGAAAGCACATCATAGGTTCTCATCAAAGAATTGGCCACATCCCGGCCATCTCTATAGATATAAATAACCTTTGCGTCCGGTACCGCATCATTCACAAAATCTGGCGCAAAACTCAGGAAAGGCTCCTTAAAAATCATGCGCGTGATGTTTCGCTTGCCTTTGGCAGATTTTATCAGATTTCCCAGGCCGTTGGGTGCATTAAACCATTTCTGAATAGCCGAGGCGCGTGAATTAAACTGACCAGAATGAAGATAGGCATCCAGGGACCTTTCAAAACTTACAGCCAATGCATTGTAAATGGCAGGGTCAAGCTTTTGCCGGGCAATCTGAGGCAGAGACGTTGATATAATTGTCCCGATTAAACACTCAGCCTGCGGCAGCGTGTTAAGCAATCGCATCAAGTACGTTGTACCTGAACGAGGACAACCGAGAACAATGCCGTAATCCACAACGGGCTTACGTGGCACGGTCACATCATAATCTGCAAAGGATAATACTTCCACAACTAGTTCCTATGTGTTTCGGACAATTCCAATTCTGGTGTTTCAAGGGCCAATTTGTACAGCGAATTCTGCTTCTCCAGAAACCGCGACAAAGAATATTTTGTTTGAGCGCTGCGTAAACCGCAATGCCCCATTCTGGTAGCCAGTTCATGATCCCCGGCAAGTTTGTCAATGGCTTCCGCCATTTGGACAGCGTTGTTGGGCGTGACGAGAAATGAAAACTCATCCAGCGCGTATTCAGGAATGCCACCAGCCTTGGAGGCAATAACTGGCCTGCCAGATGCAGCTGCTTCCATCGTCACCAATCCCGCAGGTTCTTCCCAAACAGATGGAAAGATGACAGCGCGTGCATTTTCCATGATGCTCCGTGCTTTCTCCCGATCAACCCAACCGTGAAACGTCACAATATCCTGTAAGTCGTTCCGCGTGCAATAAGCTTCGAGTTCTGATCGTAGCGGTCCATCGCCAGCAATATCAATCCGAACATCTGCTTTAACTTTCGTTAAGGCGTTCAACAACCAGGGCACGCCTTTTTGGGGTACAAGCCGGCCCAGAAATGCAAACCGGGGTACGCCCTCAGCCGGAATCTCCACTACTTCGGACGTCAGATCCGGCGCTGGTGACCGCAATACATGCAGGCGCTCTTCGCCGAAACCTGTTTTAATCATCCAGTTTTTGAGGAAGTGACTCACCGTAAAAGTATGCAGTTCGGCACCCAGTCTGAATTCATTCTTGATGCCGCCAAAATTTCGTTTGAGCTTGGCAAGTTTCAGACTACCACAGCGTTCTGTAAGGTGCGTGACAAAACAGCCAGCTACCGAATAACTGCGTTTACAAGGCTGTGTTGAACGCGCAAGAAATCGAGTACCTGTTGGGCAAGAGCCTTGATTTCCGTGCATGGTTCGCACGGTTGTAACGCGATCTTTCGGTAGATAATAAACAGGCTTGTGCAAATGCAGGACATCACATCCAAGGGCCTTCGATTGAGCGAACAGTTCCTCTTCATCAGACACAATAAGCGTATCGTCTCTGCCTACGGCATGAGCGGGGTCTTGTGAAAAGTACACCACCTCCAGGCCAGACGCGACCTGTGCGTCACCGAGCCGGCTTACATAGGTGGCAATGCCTCCTTTGGCCCATAAATTTGGTGCGTAGTGTGCTATCTTCTTCACAGGATTAAGCAATTTTGCTTTCTGACACGGTGGATTGGACCTGGGCTGATTTTGAAATCGTTGCCACAGTTTGAGCCAGTGGATGCTTCAATACGTGTTCCATGCGCTCTAGTAATGCTTCCCAGTTTCCTGTAGGTACCACATAGCCATTTACCCCCTCTTTCACGTGTTCTTTCATACCGGTGTCTTCTGTTACGATGGCAGGTACACCACAAGCCAGCGCTTCCATTGGGGCATACGCGAATCCGTCTTCGTAACTAGGATGCACATAAACGTCCGCGGCTTGAAACGGAAGCACAGGGTCACCCGGAGCAAGGATGATTCGGCTGTCTTCAGCCATCCACCTGGCAACTTGATTTTTCATTCTACGGGTAGCAGCTCCACCAACAAGCGTTAATTCAGCACGTTTTTGAGATAATTTTGAAAAGGCTTTAATTAATAGCGGGATGCCTTTGGTCACATCTACACGCCCGGCATAAACAATTCTAAATATTCCATCATTGGGCTTGCTGACAGGAGGCTTAAATTTATCATCGACCTTGAGCGCCGTATGTTTAAGTTTTGAAGCGCTGATTCCTTCATTGATGAGGGACTGTCTGGTATATTCTGAATGCGTGTATATAAAATCAGCCTGCTCGTATTCCTTCATTGTTTTCCGGGCAAGCGCGTCATTCAGCCAGGTATCTCTAACTCCCAGTTGTTTCTCGGCCATTTTGTGCATCCGCTGGACATTACGCACATGGCTATTGGCAGCAATCAGTTCGAGCCGTGTATATCCTAAAGACCGTGCTTTTTCAAAACTGTAGAGAGATTTGCCCACAAACCCCATAAAAGCCTCAGCTTTTATATCAAGCGCTGCGGCTACGCGTTTGTCAAAAATATTCTCGCCAAAGTAAGCGACCCATGGCGGGCTAAATCTTAGAGGGGTAAATCTCTTCAGAAAGCGCATCCGTACAAAGTCTATCCGCCGGCCCAACGATTCATCGCCGGCTTTGAGTACATGCGCGTAGTATGCAGTGAGATCACCACTTTCACGTGACTCCTCAATGAGTTGGGCAAAATGCTGCCCTAACCCTCCTTTTCCATACGGTGTTCTGCAAGCAATAACTCTCATATACGTTGCGATCCAACACAAAAATATTCTTTCAAACGAATCGTGACCTGTCCTATTTCAATTGGAGAGCTGCCTGAGACAAAAAGACCTAATCGAAGCATAAACGGGTCTATTTAAGTACTAATATTCATTTTGACCCGTTGTACTTTCTGCCTTTTTAGATACCATAAATTCGTTGCAGCTTCTATTTTGCGCAGAAAGGCCGGCGACTACCATATTAACCTGACGCTCCTTGCCTGCTGGCCTGTTTATTCCGCTTTTTTGTATTTTTTAGCCGGGTTTTGAGGCGAGCAAACATTCTCGACTTTACAGTAAAATGCCTGATGTGTTTGTTCTTTCTCTCCTGCATTTTCCAGTAAACATTTTTGGACAGTAATTCAATTCTCTGCTGTATTGTCAACCTGGCACTGGAAAAATCATACCCAAATTCTAACATTTCACTTCTGCAAATGGCTTCTACCATCGCAATGTCTTTTGTCGCCAGGTTCTTTTTCCACTTGTCCAGCATCTCAGCAGAGATCGGTTTCGTTGCGGCTTTATTAAACGAGGTAGATGCCTCAGCCTTCATATAGCGGCTTGAATCTTTATAAAAAGACAACATCGCCGGCTCAAAACGTTCACCGATAAAATTACAGATCGCCTTCACCGTTGTATCTGGCTCAGTTACAATGTCCTCATAGCGCAGCAACAAGCGCTGTGCTGCCGGCACCGAAGTCTCCAGGATTTGTCTGCCACGCCGCATAAATTTCCGACGGCTCATGGCGTTAAATGCTATGTCCTGAGGAAAAAAAGTCGTTTTCATCATAGAACTCACGCCGGCCCGCGGATCGCGGATCATGTGGATGAACCGCGCGTCGGGAAACATCTCCAGCAGGATATCAGCATAGAATAAATTGCCCGGTGTCTTTTCACCCCAACGTTTTTTCCCATGATGGCCTGCCCAGGCTTCCAGCATGGTTTTGTATGGATGGCAGAAGTCTTTATGCGCACTTGCCAGTATTTGCTGTTTGATTTCCTGATGATCTACCCCATCAAGTACGCCACATTTATGCTCTACAAAATCTGTAACAAAGGCAGCGTAGGCATCAGAAGTCAATCCAGGATTTGCCCACTGCTCAATGGGTTTGCCAGCCATAAAAGAGCCGAAATAGATGATTTCTTCCGGAATGGCAATGTGAGGATGTGCATTTAGAATCAGCCGCAACAAGGTCGTCCCTGAACGATTGGCACCGACGATGAAGATTGGAGATTCCATTTAGGGTTTAGGGTTTAGGGTTTAGGGTTTAGGGTTTAGGGTTTAGGGTTTAGGGTTTAGGGTTTAGGGTTTAGGGTTTAGGGAAATTTAACCTTTAGCTTTTGATTTTTGACTTCCAAAAAGGTTTTTGATTCTGTGCAAGGTTTTCTCAAAAGGCTTGAAGGCTAACTGGTAAGACCGGAGGTGCTTGTTTCGCTCTTGCTGCCAGTTGCAATATTTCAATTTTGCGCGTACTTCGAGGCGTTCAGACATCCCTGGTTTTTCACCAACGCTTTCATACCCATGAACCTTCATCGCATCAGCGCACACAGTTTCCACCAATGTGATGTCCCGGGCAGCCAGTTGATTCCGCCATTTTTCGACACTCACCGTTGTGATGGGCTTGGTCAATGTCGTTGTCCCACCCAGCTCATTTGCATTGGGATGTAAATCGCTACCTGACTTCGTGTAAAAAGCCAGCATCTCCTCTTCAAAAGGCTCTTCCAGAAACGCACAGATCTGCCTGGCCGTCCCTTCGACATCGGATACCAGATTCTCATACTTGATTTCCAGCCGTTTCTCTGCCGGCACCGAGCGTTGTAGCAATTTGTAGCCGTACTCTGCGGCTTGCAACCAGTTAAATGCGTTAAGCACGCTGTCGTCTACAAATCTTGCAAACCGGTTCATCGAATTTACTACGGCACGCGGGTCCCTGACGATATAAATAAATCGCGCATCTGGCATGATGGCGTGGATATAATCGACATAAAAAAGGTTCTTCGGTGTTTTCTCTCCCCAAATGTCCTTCCCTTCTTTTTCAGCCCACGCATCGAGTGCTTTTCTAATGGGTATGTCAAGACTCGTAGCGCCGGCGCCAAGAATGTCTGCTGTCAGCTTTTCTATATCAAGTCCTTCAAGCGCTACATGCTTCTTTTTCAGGAATCCGCGAACAAAGTCTTCGTAGGTACCACGTTTGAATTGGGGTGATTGCCACGTATCAATGGCACCTGCGATGGCACATTGCTCAAAATAGGCCATCTCTTTGGGTACACCGATCTTGCTATGCGCGTTCAGCAGTAAGCGCATCATGGTAGTCCCAGATCGGCTTGCTCCTACGATAAAAAATGGTGCCCCCATATACTACCCTTACCTCAATTTGAGGTTATCTTTTTAAATTTACCTTGCTTCTGCCTTTGCCCTTCATGCTGTCGACAAAGGCCCGAGACCCTTCTCTTAGCGCCCTAAACATGCGTCCTGGCAAGCGTTTTGTAACATACACACCATCCACAGCACGATGTAGCATTCCTGCGAATACGCCTTTATCCCCGATCCCTACACTTTCATATCCAAGATTCTCCAATTCACGTCGCGCAATCCAGTTAAAACGGCCGTGCTTAAATTTGCCCCAGGACCGCCAGCGTTCTTTTGTGTTAAAATCTTTTTTCTTCTCCTGTGGCTTCCAGGTCATGTCTTTGCCTTCTTCTTTCATAAAAGAAGAACCATAAACCGGCGTATCGAGCGCAGCCTCAAAATCGTACGCATCAGCGTCGAGCTGCAAAAAAGTGAGCACAGATCTTAATTCCTGAACCGTATTGTCATTTAACGCTTCATAATGGACGAGCTTAAAACGATCCGCAAATTCCGGGTGCTCATTTTTGAAATCGATGATGGACCGGGCAGTCTTGCTCCAGCGTCTCGTTGCGGTTTCAAAATTCCACCCAAACCCCGACATGCCCGATGCAACAAGTGAGCGGCCATCCCTTACGATGACAAGCAGATAGGCATCCGCAAAATAGTCAAAGAAAGCACTCAGGTTTTCGACACTTGGCGTCTTTGTAACAATACGTTGCGCGCTGGATAGCGACTGCAGGAAACTGGTGAGCCCTTGTCCTACTGAAGTTGAGAGCGGTGCAACAAACTCAGCATCTGCGCCCCAATTGCCCCACTGCCACTGTAGCCGGCGAACGTAACGAGAGAGCCACTTGATGTGGTGTGTTAGATAGTCTTCCCGTACAGGCGTTGTGTTAATCGCCCCGCAATCCGGGTGCTGACATATTAAGCGATGTAAAAAATTCGTGCCGCTCCGGGGCATCATGCCCAGAATAAAAATCGGCGCCTGAGGAGTGTTTGACACAGCAGACAATTCTTCAAGAAGTGCCTCGTTTGTATCAATATGTTCTTCAGGTTGGGTCATTTTCAAAGCGATGGGGTTAAAGAATAGTCTATTTTAGTTCGTATCCGAGCGCTGTAGCTACGGAGGTGATAAACGGGCGAACCGTATCGTATCCCTCTGGCGACCAGTTGAATTCCAGTCCATTAAAATGGGCCTGGGCGTTCATCTTTTTGCCCATGACTTTGTTGATCTCTTCAAGAGGCGGGCAAGGGACTTCGACAAAATCAAAAATTTCATTTATGACTTCTTGCGAACCGCTAAACAGTTTCTTGGCCGGCAACTCAAGCTTCTTTTCTTCAGGCAGCGTTTTAAAGAAATCCATCGACATTTGATTGATTCTCGCCCAACGCCATGCCTCCTTGGCCAACGGCGTCATGCCGTCCCAATCGTCAAAATGCGGCTCGCCGTTTCGGGGCCTGATGCGCGCAAAATTCCAGGCCTGATTTGGGCCGGCGTATGCACCGCGTCGCATGCCTGACTGGATTACCTGGTAGGGATTTCGGTGTGAAAACACAAACTTGCTCGCCGGGAAAGCAGCCACTACTGCCGGCGCAAGGTAGGTGAGCCGGTTGTTAGATTCTACGTAGACTTTCCCTCTCGCATTGGCCTCCAACACAAAATCATCTCTAACTGCAAGAACAAAGTCTTTCCATTGTGATGTCCACGCCTCGTTTTCGAAATCCATGTAGGCGTCAAACGAGGACTTTACCAATCTGGGATTGGGTTCATGCTCCGCCATTACCAAAGGAGACAGCTTAAGCATGTTCGCCATGGTTTGAGTACCGGTTCGCCCGGTAGACAGCATGAAGACGCACTTCATCTCCTCCCAACCGGTACCGTATACCTTCCCTAACGTGAGCTTGTGTTTTTTCCGATAAGCAATGGACTCACGCTCCAGAAAACGTTGCAAGCGGCTATGCAACTTGACCAGCCTATTGTCAGCTTGACGTGCTATTCGTTCTTTCAAACTTCCCATCTAATTGGTTACCACCAGCCTGGAATGAATAATTATTT
>JBGCEN010000337.1:0-10130 GCA_045106435.1 Rhodothermales bacterium | reverse complement strand
AAGGTTGAGCGAAAAGGCGGATGGGACACGCACGGTCTGCCTGTGGAGATTGAGGTTGAAAAGCAACTCGGACTGGAAGGACGCCATCAGGTAGAAGAATACGGGATTGAAAAATACAACGCTGCTTGCCGTGAGAGCGTGCTGCGATACAAAGAGCTATGGGATGACCTGACGGTTAGAATGGGCTACTGGGTGGACCTGGATAACCCATACATTACATTCAAAAACGAGTACATCGAGTCGGTTTGGTGGCTGTTAAAGCAGATTCATGAAAAAGGCCTGTTGTATAAAGGATACAAGATTCAATGGTACAGCCCCGGTTCTGGAACCGTCCTTTCTTCGCATGAAGTGAGCCTGGGGTACAAAGAGGTCCAGGATCCGAGTGTTTATGTACGTTTCAAAGTGCGTGATGAAGCAGATACTTACTTTCTTGCATGGACGACAACGCCCTGGACGTTGATATCCAATACTGCGCTCGCAGTAGGGAAGTCAATCGACTATGTAAAGGTCAAACAAACAGATCCCGATCAGCCGGCGGAGCATCTTTATCTTGCAAAATCGCTCCTTGGTAAAGTATCTGAGACCTACGAAATTGTTGATGAAGTAAAAGGAACGGACCTGCTTGGCAGGACCTATGAGCCGCTTTTTGATTATTTCAAGCAAGAGGAGGGCGCGGATAAAGCTTGGCGGGTTGTGCCGGCAGACTTTGTGTCTACAGAAGATGGTACAGGTATCGTACATATGGCGCCGGCTTTTGGCGCGGATGACTTTGAAGTAGGCAAAAAACAAGGATTGCCGCTATTTAACCCAGTGACGCCAGACGGTGTGTTTGACGATACGGCTGTGATTGTGGCTGGTATGTGGTTCAAAGATGCCGACAAAGTTATCTCTCGCGACCTGAGAGATCGTGGCTTGCTGTTTCGTCATGAAACCTATCTACATAATTACCCGCACGACTGGCGCAAAGGAACGCCGTTGATGAGTTATCCGGTGGACAGTTGGTTTATCAGGACGACGGACATCAAAGACCGGTTGATGCAGCTCAATGATGAAATTAACTGGCAGCCCAAGAGTATAGGAGAAGGACGTTTTGGTGAGTGGCTAAAAAACAACGTCGACTGGGCGTTGAGTCGTCGCAGGTATTGGGGGACACCACTGCCGATCTGGCAGTCGGATGCACCCGAGTCAACCTATATCGAAGTGATAGGCTCAGTGGCTGAATTGAGGGAAAAATGTGGCGATCAAATTCCTGCAGAAGATGACCTGGACTTGCACAGGCCCTTTGTAGATGATTTCACCTGGCCGGCGCCTGATGGTGGTACGATGCGCCGCATTCCAGATTTGATCGACGTATGGTTTGATTCGGGAGCCATGCCATTTGCCCAGTGGCACTATCCTTTCGAAAATAAAGACAAGTTTACCGAAAACTTTCCGGCTGATTTTATTGCCGAGGGCGTTGATCAGACGCGTGGGTGGTTTTATACCCTGCATGCCATTTCAGCGCTTGTAATGAATGAGAAATCGTACAAGAATGTAGTGGTTAATGGACTTTTGCTCGACGACAAAGGCGAGAAAATGTCCAAGAGCAAGGGCAATGCAATTGATCCATTTGCGATCATTAAGGCAGAAGGGGCTGATGCCGTCCGCTGGTACATGATGAGCAATACGCCGCCCTGGGAGAACTTGAAATTTGCCCAGCGCGGATTACTCGATACGAAGCGCAAGTTTTTTGGTACGTTGCAGAATGTGTATTCGTTTTTTGCTACGTATGCAAATATAGACGGCTTCGTGTGTAAGGAAGACCGGATCCCGGTGGCTGAGCGCGCCGAATTGGATCGGTGGGTTATTAGCCGGCTGAATACAACCATTTCGCTGGTAGACAATGCATACGCATCGTACCATCCCACGCGCGCAGCCAGGGCAGTGGAGGGCTTTGTTGAGGAGCTCTCTAACTGGTACATTCGCCGCTCGAGAAGAAGGTTCTGGAGTGCAAAGAAAAGCAATGGAGATGCTGCAGCCGGCGACCTTGATAAATTGATGGCATATCAGACGGTCTACGAAAGCTTGTTGACGGTGTCAAAATTGATAAGTCCGATTGCACCATTCTTCAGCGAATGGCTCTATGAATCGCTGGCATCGATCGGGGATGGCAAGGCGGAAGAATCCGTTCATCTGGCACTTTTTCCAGAAGTTGAAACGGAAGCAGTAGATGCTGAGCTGGAGCATAGAATGCAACTGGCAAGGACAATTTCTTCTGTTGTTTTGTCATTAAGAAATAAAAGTAATATCAATGTGCGGCAGCCATTATCGCGCATTATGGTGGTCACAGGGCCATCGGTAGATGAAAAATCTGTTGGCGAAGTAAAGAAGATTATTTTAGATGAAGTAAATGTGAAGGATATTGAGTATATTTCTGGTGCCAGTACAATTGTTAACCGTTCGGCCAAGGCAAACTTCAAGTTGCTGGGGCGCCGACTGGGAAAACAGATGAAGCTTGTAGCCGGCGCTGTAAAGGCGCTTGATGCCGGCCGAATCGATGAGTTTCTCTCGACAGGAGTACTTTCTTTATCAATCGAAGGGCAGGAGATCACCCTCGAAGGCGATGAAATAGAAATCGTGAGCGAAGGGATTGACGGCTGGTTGGTTGAGCAGGAGGGTACCGTTACTGTTGCGCTTGATACAGTTCTGAATGATGAGCTTGTTGCAGAAGGACTGGCAAGGGAGACTGTAAACAGAATACAGAATCTCAGGAAATCTGCTAATTTTGAAGTCACAGACCGAATCGAAATTACGTTTGACGCTTCTGAGTTACTGGCCCATGCGATTGGCAAACAATCTGCGTGGATCAGGAACGAGACCTTGGCGTTTTCGTTGCAGGAGGCAAGCTATCCCTCAGGTGAAGTTGTAGAGACGTTCGAGATAGGAAAAGAAAGGTTAACATTAGGTATCGGCCGAAGGAAATAAGGCCGGCAGAAATAAAATCCCACTCTTTTTATTTCTTTTCAGTTATCTTATTTATTCATATTTTGAGAACGATTATGGCATCTACCCCCGGGCGTATCGATGATAATTTCTCATCCAATAGTCAGCAGGGTATGGAAAAAATAGCAACACAACCGGCCGTTAAGTCCCCATTTTCTGACAGTCAGCTTGAGTACTTTGATAAACTGATATTGAAGCGCAGAATATCTTGTGTTGAAGATATTGAGCGTCTTCGAGATCAACTCAAAGATGCCAGAGAACAGGCGGAAAACGACACGGCGTACAGCTTTCACATGGCTGATGCCGGAACAGACGCGATGGAGCGTGAAAAGCTCTATTTGATGATTGCGCGTCAACAAAAATATGTTGGTTACCTGGATCGTGCCTTAGGGCGCATAAAAAATAAAACCTACGGGGTTTGTAAAATCACAGGGAAGCCGATATCTATAGAACGGCTTGAAGCAGTTCCTCATACTGAGATATCAATTGAGGCTAAGCTCAAGCAAAAGAAATAGTGAGTAAAACTAAAGGCTCTTAAAAGCCCATTCGTATCGGGTATTGCTTAGCACATGCATGTTCTCTGGATTGCAGTTGTAATTGTTGTAATAGATCAGATCACTAAACTGATAGTCCTGCAGAAAATGTATGTAGGCCAGTCGATTCCTTTAATTGGAGATTGGCTTAAGTTTACGTTTACGGAAAATCCTGGGATGGCTTTTGGAATTACCTTTGGCCCCAAGGGATTTGTCTCGATTATGGCTGTCACAGCCACGCTACTCATCCTCCTCTACTTGTTTAAAGTGCGGAAGAGTTACTCGTGGTATAGAATAAGCATTGGCTTTATTCTTGGCGGCGCGTTCGGCAATATCATTGACCGGGTGTTTTATGGCGCCATATTCTATAATAATAACTTGTTTACGGGACACGTCGTAGATTTTATACATATAAATCTATGGCGTGGATATATTCCTGATGCTGTGCCTTTTATCGGTGGCAAGTATGCGGCTTTATTTCCCATCTGGAATGTTGCCGACATGGCCATCGTTGTAGGTGTCATCGGAATCCTTGTATTTCAAAACAAGTTTCAGGAAAGCCTTATGCAAGATTTGGGTGATCCTGAAGAGACTGATTCTGCAAATCCCTCAGTAGAAAACGCCGAAGAAGTTACTCCGCTCAAAAAGACGGATAATCTTACAGGTTCACCTGAAGAACTTGATGATGCTCGCCGTGAAACCGGGTTGAAGGAAGATACCATGAAGAAAGATACAGAATCAGATGATTCCGTATCTTCTGTATCAGTAGACCGGGAACCAACGGTGGGGGAATGATCTTTGTGTCTTTCAAAGAAAGGCATCCTTTCTTTCGATCTACTTCCCAAGTCGGGAGTATCAGTGAATCACGACAGAAAGACGTTGCCTGAGGTGAACGAATGTCCGATTACAAAGAGCGAATAAGGAATTTCTGTATCATAGCCCATATCGATCACGGCAAGAGCACATTGGCCGATCGATTACTGGAGCTTACGGGTACGCTATCTCAACGAGAGCTTCAAGCGCAGGTCCTGGATGACATGGACCTGGAGCGGGAGCGTGGTATTACGATTAAGAGCCACGCGATCAGGATGGAGTACAAAGCGAAAGATGGCAAGACCTATACGCTCAACCTGATTGACACACCGGGACACGTAGATTTCACCTATGAAGTTTCTCGTGCGTTGAATGCATGTGAAGGAGCCATTCTTGTTGTTGATGCTGCACAGGGTATTGAAGCACAAACCATTTCCAATCTTTATCTGGCGATGGGTGTTGATCTGGAGATCATTCCAGTTCTGAATAAAGTGGACTTGCCTAGCGCCCGCCCCGATATCGTGGCCCAGACTATCGAGCAGTTATTGGGAGAGCCAGCGGAAGACATCATATCTATCAGCGCAAAAACAGGCGTTGGTGTGGACGTGTTGCTGGAAAAAATTGTGGAGCGAATTCCGCCTCCTTCCGGAGATGAGAATGCTCCGCTCAAGGCCCTGATATTTGACTCTATTTTTAATTCCTACCGTGGTGCAATTGTGTATGCCCGCATATTTGAAGGCACGTTACACAAAGGGGAGAAAATGAAATTCATGTTTAACGGGCATGAATACGATGCGGAAGAGCTCGGCGTATTGAAACTAGGCATGGAGCCCGTCAAAGAACTGCGTGCCGGCGACGTAGGCTATATTATAGGCTCTGTGAAAGATGTGCGGCATACCCGCGTTGGAGACACCATTACAACAGCCAGAAATCCCGCGGTTGGTGCTATCCAGGGCTTCCAGGAAGTCAAGCCGATGGTATTTAGTGGTGTCTATCCGACCAATACAGAGGAATTTGAAGACCTTCGTGCATCATTGGATAAGCTACAGCTTAATGATGCATCGCTCACGTACGAGCCGGAAACATCTTCAGCATTAGGATTTGGCTTCAGGGTCGGTTTCCTTGGTCTCCTGCACATGGAGATTATCCAGGAGCGACTGGATAGAGAATTTGGACTTGATATTATAACAACTGTACCCAACGTTAAATATGCAGTTGTTCTAACGAATGGCGAAAAGCTGGTTATCGAAAGCCCAAGCGCGATGCCGGAGCCGGGTAACATCGACAATATTCAGGAGCCTTACGTGCGGGCGCAAATCATTACACCAACTGAATACATCGGTGCATTGATGAAATTGTGCCAGGATCGTCGGGGTATCTATAAAAACACACAGTATCTCGATACCGAACGCGTAGATCTTCAGTATGAGCTTCCGTTATCTGAAACAGTCTTTGATTTTTATGACAAGCTAAAAAGTGTAAGTCGTGGATACGCTTCTTTTGATTATGAAATCCTGGATTATCGGGTGAGCCACCTGATCAAGCTGGATATTATGATTAATGGAGATCCAGTCGATACACTTTCTACAATTGTACATAGAGACAAGGCCTTTGAAGTGGGCAGAAAGCTCACAAGAAAACTCAAAGAACTGATTCCTCGTCAAATGTTCGAAGTTGCGCTGCAGGCGGCCATTGGCACGCGTGTTATTGCAAGAGAAACGGTTAAGGCGATGCGGAAGGACGTAACGGCCAAGTGTTACGGGGGAGATATCTCTCGTAAAAGAAAGCTTCTTGAGAAACAAAAGGAAGGCAAGAAGAGAATGAAACAAGTTGGCTCAGTAGATGTGCCACAGGAGGCTTTTCTTGCTGTTCTTTCCATTGAAGATTAGCCGGCACGACAAATTCTCTGTACGTTCTACGACGTTACGTTCTATAAGATTGAAAACTCTGTATCGCAGTGTTTTCAGCAACAATAGCCATTTTACCCGGGAAAACCCCACGCTGTAATCATGTCTAGCCTCCGAAATCTGATTGTCTTATCGATAGTATGGGGTGTTTTTAATCCACTCCAGGCGCAAGATCTGATCGATCGATACAGGAAAGCGCGTTATGAAGTGCAGGTACAGCAATATTTTCGCGACAATGGTGTGAATGCAGACCCGATGCCTGTCGCGCATCTCCCATCACGAGCGGATACCGTAAAGCAGTGGTTAATTCAGCTGAATAGAAACGCTGAAATTGCTGCCTGGAATAAACGGGAGAAGTCGTTTGAAATAGAATCCTGGCAACTGGTGCGCCGGCTGGAAAGGCCCTGGTTTACGAAGAAGTTTGAAAATACGCTTTGGGCCTTCCTTGGTACTGAATCCCTGTTGCCGCTAGATACAACCAGGACCAGGGAATTACGGGCAAATCTGGAATCTTACTTTGGTCCGCCAACGCAAACAATTACAGAACTTCTCGACGAGGACAAGCGTACGCGAAATAATGGACGCTTTGTACAGTTTGAGTACTGGTTTGTCCTGAACGATTCCATCCCGCTAATATTCATGGATGTTAACGGTCCGCTAGAACGCGGATTAATTGTATCGAGCGATCAGGAATACCGCGACATACTATTAGGCGTTCGGGAATCGTTTTTAAGAGACTTTATGCAGGTTAGCCGTCCTACTGGCTTCGTTGATTATTATTTTGATGCTAGGACGCTAAACTGGTATTATGCCGGCTATGACGGTGAAAAATATTTTATGGAGCTGATCGGACAGCCAAATTTGGCCTTGGGGCGCCCATGGCTGGAGGCAATCAACAGGTCCGATTAAATTGTAGGATTAACTTTGGCAACCTCGCAAAAAGAAAAAGCAAAACGCAAAAAGGAGCGGCAAAACAAGCAACGCGCCCGCCAGGCAGAAGCCAGTGGGGCGAATCGATCTGACAAACATGCGCCGCTTCCTAAAAGCTGGAAGCGTGAGTGGGCGGAGGCGCTTATTTTTGCGCTGGTTGTAATGTTGATTGTCCGGACTTTTATCTTCGATTTGTTTAAAATCCCTACGCCTTCCATGGAGAAGAGCTTGCTTGTAGGGGATCATCTGTTCGTTTCTAAACTGAACTACGGGACACGGTTGCCGAAAACAATTGGTGTCCCTTTTACTCAAATCCATTGGCCCGGATTTGAATTCCCGCATTTTCGCTTTCCTGGATTCTCCGAAGTTAAACGTGGTGATGCCATTGTATTTAATTATCCGGTTGAAGAGAAGCCCATTGACCGTAAGATGCATTACATCAAACGTGTTGTAGGATTGCCCGGAGAAACAGTTGAGCTACGGAGTAAGGTGGTTCATGTTGATGATGTCCCTCAGCCTTTGCTCAGCGGCATGCAGCAGGTATGGGACGTATATAAGACGGATTCGCGTGTGCATGTTTCTGCGACGAGATTACGCGCTATTGGCGTCGATTCTGTCTCCGCGACCAATAATCTTGAGCTTATTCGAGTTGTTGCCACGGAAGAAGCAGTAAATCAGGTAGCTGCCTGGCCTTATATCGACAGGGTCGAGCCATTTATTATGAATCCGGATCCGAGATACAGCGCTGCCATGTATCCCCCAAACAGAGGTTTCACGCCGGATAACTATGGGCCTGTTAAAATCCCGAAAGCAGGGCAAACAATTACTTTAACCAAAGAAAACTGGCCTGAATACGAAGTTGTTGTTGGAAAATACGAAGGCAACGATGCCCGTATGCTGAGTGATGGGACGTTTATGATCGATGGTAAAGCAACCACATCTTACACTTTTCAACAGGACTACTATTTTGTTATGGGTGATAACCGCGATAACTCAGAAGACAGTCGCTTCTGGGGATTCGTCCCGATGGATCATGTCGTGGGTAAAGCCCTCATGGTTTATTATTCCTGGGATAAAAACAGGAATCTGCCGCGGTTTAATCGCATGTTTAAAATCATTCATTAGTGGATTCAGGGTAGTTCTGAATGAGCCCTTATGAACCCAAACGCAAATCTGTAGCACAGATTCCTATTCAGGAAGTAGCTAACCCCGTTTGGCCCGAAAGAAGGGCCATCTTATGGGAGTGGGCCATTGCGCTGTTATTGGCTTTTGTGGCTGCGCTATTGATACGCGCATTGCTATTTGAGGCTTTTCGTATTCCTTCTGAGTCCATGGAGGAAACCCTTCTGGTAGGCGATTTTGTACTGGTATCCAAATTGCACTACGGCGCTCGCTTGCCCGTGACGGTGGGTTTACCCTTTACAAATTTGTACCTCGAAAATGTAGGGCTACCTACCTTAAGGATGCCGGCTTTTTCATCCGTGAAAAGGAACGACGTTATTGTTTTTAACGTGCCTACGGAATCAGCCCCTATCGATCGAAAAACCCATTACATAAAGCGCGTCATTGGCCTGCCTGGCGATACGCTTTCGATCATAGACAAAGTCCCATACATCGGATCTGAGGCGCTTGAAATGAAGCCGAAGATGAAGCAAATGTGGCTCGCTAAAATAGCTGATGGGGCTACGTTTCCAATGCAGCGCCTGAAAGATCTGGGCGTATACCAAATTGTGATGCCGCAGCGCCGAGGTGATCCCATTAGCTTTGAAGCAACCGCTGAACGGGCAGCAGAAGTGGCTGAATGGACCGAGATTGACAAGGTTGAATCGATGATCCGTAATTCCAGCTTGCGTACACGAATCTTTCCTTATGATAGCAATTTTGGCTTTGACAATTACGGTCCGTTATACATACCCAAAGCCGGCGATACAATTCAGTTGAATCCTGTCAATTGGGATCGTTATAAAGCAATAATCAATCAATACGAAGGACACAAGGGACGTGAGCTCGATGATAATACGTATCAGATAGATGGGGAAGCTGTCACGTCCTATATGTTTGAGCAAAATTATTACTTTGCAATGGGGGACAACAGAGACAGTTCTTTAGATAGCCGAGCCTGGGGATTTGTACCAGAAGACCACTTGGTTGGTAAAGCGTTGTTTGTCTATTTCTCCTGGAATCCTGTACTCGACAAAGTTAGATCAGAACGCTTTTTCTCTAAGATTAAATAAGGTCAGTTCAGTCTGTAACAGCCTAAAAGCCCCGATAACTCAAAGTTTACCGGGGCTTCTTTTATGTCGTTGTATGATGTCGCTGATGGAATTACTTTGGGATTCATTATCCGCAAGAGGCCGGCCGATGCTCCATCGACTTTGCTTGGGTCTCACCGTTTAGCACAACACTTACTGAGCAAGGAATAGCAGTCGGACCGTCTATTACTATTTTCCATTTCGCATCCAGGCCAGTCATCAATCGAGCAATTTCCTGACCATTCTCGTCGTGCACAACTACCCGTTCGTGGCGCGGTCCTTCGCCAGAAATCTCCATGGTGTTCTTCTTCTTATCAAACTTGGCTTTGCTCAGTTTGAACTTTTTATCCTTTTTCTTATCTCTGGTAAAGTCGCCGGCATAGACCGTTTTGTTGGTGGTCGTTCCGGGAGCACCAAGTATATCTGCTCGGGCTGACTCAAGAAGCGCATTCTTAACCTCGGCTGGCGTTGCATCGGGATTGTATCCCATATACAGCGCAGCGGCTGCCGCAACGTGTGGTGCTGCGAACGATGTACCGCTATTCAGAATGTATTCTTTTTTGTGTACTTCATCTGATAAATGAGAAAGGGAGAGGATATTTTCACCTGGTGCGAGAATATCTACCGCCGGCCCATAATTAGAGAAGCTGGCAAATGTATCACTTTCATTATAAGCCCCTACGGTAATAACGCCGTCTACATGGGCCGGAGAG
>JBGCEN010000336.1:0-3694 GCA_045106435.1 Rhodothermales bacterium | reverse complement strand
GTCGCAGACCAGTCATTTAAGGAAACAGCCTGCCAACCAGGAAGCAGGACAACAAGTGCCGGCAATAGCAACAATGCAAAAACGGTTAACATCCAAACTGTGTGACGCAATCGGGCAGCAGTTTGCTTGAGCACAGCCGTTACTGCCCAGGCAAAACAAACAATGCAAGATACCTTTATCAGTAACAGCACCGCTCCTAACCAGGTTATATTAGCAGTTATTGCAAACAACAGCTCCCTCATGTCATTTCGCTTCTTCGCGGGCTTTAGCTATCATTAACTCGATGGCATCCAGATCATTTTCGGTTAACTCTTTTGAAGAAAGCCCGAGTAATGCCTGAATTGCACTAGGAGCTGAACCGCCAAAAAAAGTCTTGGTTATGTGCTCCAATACATTTTTCTTCGCACGCTCTTCGGGAATCGTAGGGAAATAGATGTAGCGATTTCCATCTTTTCGATGGGCTACAAAACCTTTCTTCTCTAGGATCCCGAGCGTAATACGCACCGTGTCATACTTGGAATCGCTTTGAAGCTGCTGCACTACTTCACTTACATTGGCTTCTTTAAGCCGGTATAACACGTCAACAATTCTACTTTCAAGCCGGCTTAGCTCCGTAAAAAATGGTGTTCTCATAGTAGGGTCAGACTCATGACAAGTCTGTAATTATTTTTACATCTAATACGTACATCTCCAAAACGATGGTGTTTCAACAACTGTAATTATTTTTACACCTCCTGTCAAAAAAGCTTCCAGATATGCATCAATCGGGTATTCGATACTTCAGGCATCCCCCGTAACCGACTAACCGACTAACCGACTAACCGACTAAAAATTACGGAATAGGTCCAAGACGTGGCATAAACGTATGCATTGCTGCCTCAGCCAATTTGTAGGCGCTTACATCGTATCGATTCAAAAATACCATAAAGGATATGTCCTGATCGGGGAAGCGTTCAAAATCGGCAACAAAGCCGGCAACCATTCCACTGTGGCTTTGATAACTTAATCCTTTGTACTCACCGACTTCCCAACCAAAAGCATATTTGATCCGTTTTCCTCCAGGCAGAACCGTCGGTGTCCACATGGCAATTTTTGAGGCTTCACTCAACAACTGCGTCCCATAGAGTGCATGATCCCATTTTGCCATATCGTGTATAGATGTCAACAACCCGCCTGCGCCCAGCGTTGAAGAGGTTTCTGTCGCATTTCTGTTGATCAGCTTTCCAACTTTATTCACCCAGTAGCCGGAGGCTCTATGTGGAATAATGGCTTCAGGATCTGCAAATCGGGTTTGGGCCATTCCCAGGGGCTGAAAAATACGGGACGCAAGCACCTGCCCAATCGGCTTCTCCTCTACTCGCTCTAGAATCATGCTCAACAGAAAATAGCCAGTGTTGCTATAATACCAGCCCGTACCCGGCGGAAAGTCCATAGGTCGCGAATGAGCAATTTGAATCACCTCTTCCGGCGTCATTCTAAACCGATATACGTCATAGCTTCTGATTTCTTCATAGTCAGGAATACCTGATGTGTGGCTCATCAAGTGACGTACAGTTACACCAAGCCACTCGCTTGGCAACTCAGGCATAAACTGATGGATCTTGTCATCCAGCCCTATTTTATTCTCTTCGGCGAGCATCATAATTGCAGCAATAACAAACTGCTTACTGATTGACCCTATTTCAAACACAGTGCTATCTGTTACGGGCACGGCTAACTCCACATTTGCCAAGCCGTATGATTTCACATGCATGATCTTCCCTCTGGATACAACCGCAACGAGTCCGCCTGGAATGTTTTCCTGTTCCAAATGCGCATAAACCCTCCGATCAAGCTCAACAAGGTTTTCTGTATCTGGCTGCACAAATTGAGCACGCGTGGTTCTCACAAAGAGCAGCATGAAAAAGAGACAATACAATTTACAGGAAGAAGTCATGATTTAATCCACAAGGTTATGTAAGACGCGTTTGAACGTTTGCTGCTAATACGAAGACCAGTACTTTGTCAGCGAAATAAATAGAGTTAACCTTTTTTAATTGCAGAATATCGATCAAGGAGTTGTGATTGCAGAAGTACTCCTGGTAGATTCATGCTTCTCAAAAAAGTTCAACAATCAAAAATCCCTGATCGATATTCTGAAATCAGAAAAAAAGAATACCTAGCTGACAAAAAAGGCCAGATCAATGGTCTAAGAATGTGATCTGCCAAAATAACGCGATGGCGTGGTGAATCGTTACAAGATAATTCTTCAATCAGCTTTTTAAGCAAACCTAAAAGGTCTCAAATCAGCATCATCACTTTTTGAGACGCCTCATATCATGATTCAAGGCGTTCTGGGCACGGGTATTATCGATCATGAAGTAGAGACGGGCAATCCTGCCGCTCAGCTACATTTTACACGATGAGGTAATACCATGAAGTTGATCTTAATCAAATCACATCTTATAAGCTTCTTTCTCTATCTATTTCTTTTCACGTTGCCGGCACTGGCTCAAAAGCCGGCCAAGGGGAATGGCAACATTGTAGAAGAGATGCGGCCGCTAACTACATTCTCTGCTGTTTCTCTGGACTTCTCTGCAAACCTGACCATCGTCAACGGAGAAACGCCTTCATTCAAGATAGAAGCCGACGAAAATATCCTTAAGCACATTGGTATCGAGGTACGTGGCGGAAAACTCTATATCACACAAGACAAGTGGATCCAGCCTTCTCAAAACATAACAATCCGTGTGGGCACCCCCTCCACATCAGCAATTGAAACAAGCGGCTACAGCGATGTTGTGATCAAAGGAATTGATGGGCCGCGCTTGCAGGTAACCGCCGGCGTAGGAAATCTTAAGTTACACGGCAATGCTGAACGCCTGCTTGTACGCACGAAGACAGGCACAATTGATGCAATGGATCTGTCAACCTCGTATGCAGATGTCTCAGTTACATCTTATGGTACAGTTAAACTTGGCGCAGTGGATCAGTTGATAACAAATGTTTCGAATACGGGCACAGTCATTTACAATGGCACGCCGCGTGAGATCGATAACAAGAACGGCAACGCCATGATCGTTTCTGCTGATGATTATGTTGATCCTTCTACAATCCAGATTGCATTTGTAGACTTAATACTGGTCAACAATTCAAGGAAAAAGCATTCGCTGCGCGTTGAAGGCCCTCGCGAGAAGCGATTTGGATATGGTTTTAACCTGCGTGCGAACGCCAGTAAAAAAGAAAAATGGCCTGTCGGGACCAAGCTTTACAAAGGCGGCCGGCAGCATTCCGACAATCTTCTGCTAACGATCAATAAAGACATGGCGGGAAAGGCTGTTGATATTTTTGATCAAAACTAAAGCAGTGATGTGATTCCATCTTGGAGCCTTGCTGAACTAAGCTCGACTTTGTCCTTTTGGACAAAGTCTCGAATATCGAACACCGATCAAGGAATGTCCAATTTTGAAGGGTTTTTAAGCGCTATCTCGATGTTAGACATACCTTTTGAGTCTTCGCCGTTTAAGTTATCCATGTCTGTGGTAAACGAGACGTATAAATAATCGAAAAAGACCTTGGTGGCGCTAAAAAGAGGCTTTGACATTTTCTTATTGGACAAAGTCTCGAATATCGAACACCGATCAAGGAATGTCCAATGTTGAAGGGGTTTTAAGCGCTATCTCGATGTTAGACATACCTTTTGAGTCTTCGCCGT
>JBGCEN010000335.1:0-8095 GCA_045106435.1 Rhodothermales bacterium | reverse complement strand
TACGATATATTCCCTGACAAAAAACCAGTACTCTGTCAGCGAAATAATTGTAGGTATTTTTTATAAATGATTTCAGAATATCGATCAAGGAGTTATGATTTTAGAAGTATTTTAGCTGGTTTCATAAGCTCTGATGAAGATCACAAATCAAAAATCCTTGATCGATATTCTGAAATCAAAAAAGGTTAACTCTATTTATTTCGCTGACAAAGTACTAGCCTTGATTGACCTTTAAATGGCTAGCCGGCGCAAACGAAATGCTTAGATCAGGCAACTTTTCTGCCAGGTAAGCAAAGTTGGTTTTGATGAGATACAGGATAGCGCCTATCTCGCAAATCTCCTCCGTTGAAGTTAACAGAATGAACTTCAGTGTAGCTCCACCATTTGTAGTGTATTCTAACGCTTCGAGCATTTCAAATCCAAGTGCGCTGAATACATACACAAATGCCGCCATGGCAAAGGCGATTCGAAACCTGGTGCTGAAACGTAACCAGAACCGGAAGTATATTGCGGCGACGATTGTGGCAAGGCTTCCATATAAAACCACCCATGGCCAGGCAAGTAATCCACTGGTTTCCACCGAGGCCCAAATCAAATCGGTATCCAGTTTTTCATGGAGTTGCACGGCTTCATCCAGGGAAAGAAACACAAAAATGAACGAGAGTCCGGTCCAGTATCGCCAAGAGGTGTTTTTTTGCAATCGTGTGCCGCGGCTTATCACACTGAATTGAACGGCGGCCAGTAAAAGTATAAAAGCAGAGAAATAAGAAGGAAAATTCCCCTCACCCTCCAACGAGAATTTCTCAATTAGAACTTCGGTAATCTGATTGGTGCTTTGGGAAATCAGTAAGTGACTTGCTGTATGTAGGGATACGAGCAGTAAGGCTATAAAAAATAAGTACTTAGAAATAGCGCTCGCTGAAAATTTCAGGGTCATGGGCAAAGTACATTCAGCTTCTGTAAAGAAGTTTTATGGGATACTTCGTGTGTAAAGTCGGAGTAGCGTCAGGGAGGCAACGAAGTGGATAACTACCTGCTTTAATACATAACAATAATATATTGTTGAGATCTGGTGCCTTATGCGCTTTTTTGCTATTGATTTGAGGACATTTCGCCCTAGTTTTTATCTCTTCCTGTTTATTGCCTAATCCATGGATAGTTCGCTGTGTGCATTGACAAACAAAACATCCTTGTTGGTTGCATGGCTTCTAAAGGTCTCGCCTTTTCGTTCTGCAAGACCCTCCAGGTCAAATCCCACCACGAGCAAATCTGCGTCAGCTGATAGGCGGGACACGCGCTCTCTGTAGGCATCTACATCATCGATGGGCAGGAACCGGATGTTTTTTTCTGAGACAGGGATGCGACCGTCTGACATAAATTGCTGGAATTCCCTTCTTCTTTCTGCAAGTTGGTTCATAGGCATTGCCGCAAATACCTTGATTTCAGCGTCGACCCAATCAGGATGTCCAAGCAGGATGTAACTGAATAGAATCATCAGATAAGCATTTTCCCGATCATTCCATGTCAGCCAGATATGGATGCTTTTCCGTTCACCAAAGTAAAAGTCGCTGTGGCGGAGAACGAGGCGGGTCATTTTGGTATTTGAAGAGAAAAGGCAGCTCTCTGCTACTTCTTCCAGCACTTCGTCATCATCGTGGATGGAGAATTCAAACAGAATCGTATTGTTGCTTAATCCTGAAACGCCCGGAATTTGCAGGCTTTGGGCAAGCGCAGAAATCATGGATGGGCTAACAACCGTGTCCATATAAACCGGGCTTTTTTGCTGCCGCGCCTGTTTGATCAAACGCTCTTTTGTTTGTTCGCTTTGGGCAAATGTTTTGCTGTCCAGATGGCCTTTGATAAAGTGCAGATACGTACCAAATCCATATCGATGACATATCCACCGCATGAATTGCAGCGGTGATCTACGGTCAAAGGTTCTGCTGTTAATCATGATAACGCTTGGCCGCCACTCTGAGGCAGATATCCGGCGCCGGCGCTCCTGAAGCCGAACACTCATATATCGATTGGCCTGTGTCATAACCCCTTCAAACATCGCAGCCAGACCCGTCTTCTTGCCATTCGATTTCCTTGCTACGATGATGTAGAGCCCAGACATCAATGACAGAGACAGAATCGCGAAGAATGGATCCATCAAGAACATCATGAGGGTACACATCACTGCGCCGAATAAGCTCACATACCACCTGGATCGGAAGCTGGGTCTGTAATCCGGGCGTGCTGCAAAATGCTCAAGGAAACTGATGGCGCACAAGGAGCCATAGGTGACCATGAAGAACATAGAGATCAGGCGCGCTACAAAGTCAACATTTCCGGCGATCACAATGGCGATGGCCAGCCCGCCCGTGAGAAGAGTGGCATTGCGAGGTTCATTTACGGCCCCTACACCTTTTTCCAGCCATTTGTTGAGGCGAGGCATAGGCAGACTATTGTCCGCGCCGAGTGCCTGGATCGTACGGGGTGCAACCAATATCGAACCCAGGGCTGAACTAATGGTGGCTGCGGCCAGACCAATGAGGATCATAGGGCCCCAAATTGCAATCTTTCCCATGATCAGCTGATCTTCAGCCAACATTTCAATAGGAGCTGATGCCGCCAGTTTGAATACGATAAAGACATAGGCAAACATACCAACAAAGGTTGCGAGCAGGGTGCCGGCGGGGATTGATTTTCGTGGATTTGCAAGGTCGCCCGATAAGCCTACGCCGGCTGTCATTCCCGTGAACGCTGGGAAACAGATGGCAAAAACGACCATGAATCCGTCTGGATTATTTACCGTTTCGGTCAGGGTCATCGTTACTTCGTAGTCGGTAGAACCGATGAAGAACGAGATGAGCGAAAGCACGAGGGTGGCAACCACTACATACAAGGCTTTTACGCCAAGCGCAGCGCCTTTGGTAAGTACAAGGGTTAGCAATAAAAGCGTTGCGGGCAAAGAGATCATCCTTGGGTCGTAAAATCCTACGCTTTCCGCTATCTGATTCGCAAAAGGACTGAACGCTTCTGCAAAGGCAATCATGTAAAAGGCTACAGAGATGGCCTGGGATAAATACAAGGAGACCCCAATCACACTGCCAATGGTGGTGCCAAAAGAACGAGAGATGATAAAGTATTCGCCACCCCCTTCAACTTTTCTATTTGTCGCAATCTCGGCAATGGCAAGTGCCGTTGGAATGGTCACCAAATGACCAATAACGATAATGCCAAGTGATCCAAGCAGGCCTACATTGCCAACCGCGTACCCAAACCGCAAAAACATGATGGCACCAAGAATGGTGCTAATGCCGGCCAGGAAGACAGGTAAAGTACCAAAGCCGTGGCCGCTGCCATTAGAATGCTCTGCTTTGTGGAGAGTTGTATCAGACACGAGCCAGTTTCTAAGAAAAAGTTGTAATGAATATGGACTTTCGATCTAGCTTTAAGTAAGCTTCGATTATATAGGCCATCACTTTGTTATTGGATCGGTAACAACGATCGCAAGATAAAGCGATAGCTCATAATTTGTAATTAAACGCTAAGATACACGTTGTGTTGGATCATTCTATGCAAGATTTTACGAATACCTGCATGATTTGGTTGATCCTTGCTTTTGGGCTCGTGGGCATTTATCCGCAAAAAGCGCCGGCTCAGCAGCGAAATCTCCTGTTTAAGCATATTAATTCAAGCGATGGACTGGCACACAATGCTGTGTATTCTGTCTTTCAGGATAGACGTGGATTCATGTGGTTTGGTACCCAGGAAGGGTTGAACAGGTACGACGGCCACGAAATTAAAACCTATAGACACGAGCTTGACAACCCCGGTAGCATAGACCATAACTGGATTACTTACATCAACGAAGACCGCGAAGGGACCATGTGGGTCTGTACAAGCGGAGGGGGAATTAACCGGTACAACTTCGAGACAGATTCTTTTGATCAGCTACTAGATCCTGAAGACCCTGATCTGGCTCAGATAAATGTCGTACGTAATTTTGCGGAAGACCAGGAGGGCTTTTTATGGTTGAGTACGGATGCCGGCTTGTTTCGGATTAACAAAGAGAATGGACAGTTTAAACGGTATGTGTACGAATCAGAACTGCCCGGCAGCCTCAGTGGCACCATTACAAGGCATGTCTTTATTGACAGCCGTGGGACTGTATGGATAAGCACGAGTTTTGGTGGATTAAACAGGTATGACGCTGATTCGGATTCATTTATCCATTATCAACATGATCCTGCTGATGCGCAAAGTCTTTCGAACAACGCTGTTTCTAGTGTTTTTGAGGATTACAAAGGGGATATATGGGTAGGTACGGTCAAAGGACTCAATCGATACAACTCAGAGATAGATGGATTTGAAAAATTCCTTTCCAAATCAGATGCAGTAGGTACTGTCTCTAATTCAAATATTAGCGCAATTTGGGAAGACGCCCGGAAAGATTTATGGATAGGCACCTATGGTGGTGGTTTAAATCTGTTTAACAAAAATTCCGGTTCTTTTGAAAATTACACACATCATCCTGCCAGATCTGAAAGCATCAGTAATAACAAAGTTCGTTCAATGTGGGAAGATCACGCCGGCACTTTGTGGGTCGGGACGGAAAATGGCGTCAATTATGTTGATCTGGAAGCAGGTTATTTCAGCCATATTAAGCATGATCCCACTGTTTTTAACAGTCTTTCTGACAATGCTATCTATGCTATTTTTGCAGATCCAGTCAATCCGGATGTTTTATGGGTAGGGACTGAAACAGGGGGCTTGAACAGGCTGGATGTTAACTCCGGGCGTGCTGAATATTATCAACATGATCAAAATAATCCGTCCAGTCTGAGTCACAATTTTGTTGAGGCGATTCTTGTAGATCATATGGGGACAGTTTGGGCCGGTACCAGGCATGGCTTAAACAGACTTGATCAAAAAGCGGGCACATTTTCGCATCTTTTAAAGGAGTCCGAAGGGCTATTTTTGGATCGCGTCCGGATTATTTATGAAGCCCCTTCAGAACCAGGTGTGCTTTGGATAGCAGCCGGCGGGGGAGGACTTGTTCGCTATGAAGTTGAATCGGGGAATCTCCAGAGATTCCCTCATGATCCTTCTGATGAGTATTCGATTAGTGCCGGTTGGGTATCGTCTATATATGAAGATGAACGCCAGCAGCTATGGGTAGGTGCTTCGGGTGGAGGCTTAAACAGATTTGATCGTCCAACACAATCCTTCAGGCGGTTTCAGCATGATCAAAGCAGACCACAAAGTCTGGCAAGTAAAAACGTAGATGGCATCGTTGAAACAACGGACGGTATGCTTTGGCTGGCAACGGATAATGGATTGGTACAATTCGACGTAGAGGAAAACGGTTTTCAGCATTTTACAGACCGTAACAGCAATATCCCGAGCAATACTGTCAAGGGGATTGTTGTAGACGATCAGCAGAAAATATGGATAAGCACAAATGCCGGGATTTCCAGCTTTGACCCGCAAACGCATGTGTTTGAGAATTTTGATATTGAGCTGGGATTGCAAGGCAGGGCTTTTAATGCGCGCGTGTATCATCAAGATGAAGCCGGCAATATATATTTTGGCGGGCTCAATGGGTTGAATGTATTTAACCCTGATGATATAAAAGGAAATCCTCATCCTCCCAGAGCACTCCTGACAGACATCAGCATTTTCAATGAGAGACTGGCGCCGGGAGAAAATTCTCCGCTAGGTGCGCATGTCTCAGTTGCTGATGAGATTCAACTCGATCATGCCCAGAACGAAATCACCATTGACTTTATTGGATTCCACTATAGCAACCCTTCAAAAAATCAGTATCAGGTCAAACTGGAAAGTTATGATAACGATTGGCGTGCCGTCAATCTGGACCGCAGAATTACTTATACAAATCTCAATCCCGGGAATTATACGTTTAAAGTGAAGGCTGCGAATGCCAATGGGGTGTGGTCAGAGGAAATCAATGGCCCCATGATCACGATAAAGGCCCCATGGTGGTTAAGGCCATGGGCGTTTCTAATGTATGCGATCATGTTTGGATCGGTTGTCTTTTCGGTAGATAGATTTCAGCGGGCAAAATTGCTAAGAAAAGAAAGAGAGGCTGCACAAATACGCGAGGCTGAATTGAGGGCAGAAGCTGCTGAGCTTAAATCGCAAGCTTCTGAATCTCAGGCGAGGGCGCTGAAAGCCGAAAATGACCAAAAAGAGGTAGAATTGGAAAAAGCGTCAGAGTTAAAAGAGGCTTATGACGCTTTGCAAAATTCTATGGATCAATTGAGGTTTGCGCAAAAGCAATTGGTTCAAGCTGAAAAAATGGCTTCACTGGGGCAGTTAACAGCCGGCATTGCACATGAAATAAAAAACCCGCTCAATTTTGTGATCAATTTTGCAGTTGTGTCCCAAAGTCTGATGCAGGATATGGAAAGCTTACTTGCTCAGGAAGCGAATACCCTGGATGAGGAGACGGTGGAGGACATGAAAGAGATGCTGTCCATGCTTGGCTTAAATATAGAAAGGATTAACGAGCATGGGCTCAGGGCAGACTCTATTGTCAAAAGTATGATGGATCATTCCAGGCCTTCGGATGGCGCATTGAATGACGTTTCGTTAACACGTGTGCTTAACCAGGCCATTGACCTGGCCTATGCCGGCCTGACAAGTGAAGCGGGCAATTTAAATATTGAAATTGTACGGGATTTTGATGAGGCTGTTGGAGATGTGAAGCTAAATGCGCAAGACTTCACGCGGGTAATTATTAACATTCTTGAAAACGCATTTTACGCGGTAAAAGAGTCGGCTTCTACCAGAAATGGTCAATACCTCCCCAAAGTTTGTGTTAGCACGGCCTTGAAGAAGGGGCATGTGCGAATAGAGATTTCAGACAACGGTCCGGGTATTTCGGATGATGTGAAGGCGAAGATATTTGATCCGTTTTATACCACTAAACCAACGGGTGCCGGCAATACCGGTTTGGGCCTTTCCCTAAGCTATGATATTATCGCGCAGGGACATAATGGAAAAATTTCTATAGATAGTGAAGAAGGGAAAGGTGCTGTTTTTATTGTGGAAATACCTGTTTAAATGAACCTTGACTTATTTACTTACCACCTGAATACTAGAGCAGAGTGCCTGTTTTTGTTCGCTAATTATTGGCAGTCTGCATCTGTTTGAATTTTTTACCCACCCACTAAATGCGTGCCCCAATGACTGACCTACAAAGAACCGCTCGTGTAGCCGAAATTCAAAGCTGTTTAAGAAACCAACCTCGGCTAAAGCTGGAATTTCTAGCAGCTATGTCGAAGCTTTTTAGAGATCATAATATTGACTTGCCTCACGATGTTTTGGCGAGCCTGACGCTAACCCTTGAACGAGCAAAAAGAAATAAAAAAGAGGCAGACGAAGGAAAAATTATAAAACCTTTGGTTATGGCAGAACAGCCCACGCCGGCGCCCGTGCCGCACATGGATGAGTTCGAAGAGCAACCCACGCCCGCGCCCGTGCCGCACATGGATGAGGTTGAAGAGCAACCCACGCCGGCACCCGTGCCGCACATGGATGAGGTTGAAGAACAGCCCACGCCGGCGCCCGTGCCGCACATGGATGAGTTCGAAGAGCAACCCACGCCGGCGCCCGTGCCGCACATGGATGAGTTCGAAGAGCAACCCACGCCAGCACCCGTGCCACACATGGATGAGGTTGAAGAGCAGCCCACGCCAGCGCCTGTGCCGCATGACGCTGAGGGAAGGGAGTCCCCTAAAAACCTCTCAAGTTTTATAAAGAAGATTTTGCCCAAGGGAAATCGGTAATCACTCAGCGGAGCACTGATTCAGTGACAAGCAAACATTTGGGTAGAGATAGATGAGGAGACGGGAAGAAAAGAGGATGAAAATGTTTTGTCCTTTTCTTCCTGTCAAAGTCAATGCTGTTGGTGAGTCTGGTCTCTTCATGTTTTCCAGTTTAGTGCTTCCCGGCATGGTGGTACATATCCAGTTTTGAACCCAGATTATTGACAGGTCTTTGGTAAGGCCGCTATTCAAAGGAACTGATTACTTTTCAATATGCGATACAGAGAACCTCAGCCTGGCGTAATAACATTGCC
>JBGCEN010000334.1:0-9586 GCA_045106435.1 Rhodothermales bacterium | reverse complement strand
GTCATCGACAAATATGAGGCGCATTCAGAAGGCCGGCGCGCCGCGTATCGTGCGGACATCACCTATGGTACCAACAACGAGTTCGGTTTTGATTATCTCCGCGATCACTCCTTTGTAACTGAGCCAGATCAGCTCGTTCAGCGCGAGCATTTCTTCGCCATTGTGGATGAGGTTGACTCTGTCCTGATCGACGAAGCCCGTACACCGCTCATTATCTCTGGCCCCGTACCCCAGGCGAATGACTCGCGATTTAGTGAGCTAAAACCCTCAGTTGACAGCCTGTTTCGTGCGCAACAGAAAGTAGTTGCACAGTTTGTTGGAGACGCTGAGCGTTTGTTAAAGGAACGTGATGATCATATTGACGCCGGCGACACCAAAAAGGCCAATGAAGCAGAATCACAAGCCGGCCTCGCGCTTTTGCGTTCATACCGCGGCTATAGAAAAAACAAAAAACTTGTTAAGCTCCTGGCAGAACCAGGTGTAGAGCGATTACGTCAGCGTACAGAGTTTTTCTATCTTCAGGATAACGCGAAAAACATGCCTTATGTTGACGATGCGTTGTACTACGCATTAGATCAAAAGCAGCATTCTATTGAAATGTCTGAAAAAGGGCGCCAGTTTACTGCCAAGGCGGCCAATCAGGATGTAGATTTATTCGTTCTTCCAGACCTCGGCGAAGAAATCGCCATTATGGAAAAGGAACTCGAAGAGAAAGAAAAAGCATTGGTTGCTGAAATATCTTCTCAGGTTCAACTTAGCGAGGAGAAACGCAACAATAAGCTTTTACATGAGAAAAGCGTACTGAGTAATGATCTGGCTGAAAGAAAGCGCCAGTTATACAATACCTACGCAGAACGCGCGGAGCACCTCCACGCCATCGAGCAACTTCTGAAGGCTTACACGCTGTTTGAAAAAGACATTAACTACATCGTCCAGGAAGACAAGGTGATGATTGTTGATGAGCATACGGGGCGTGTATTAGCCGGCCGGCGATACTCAGACGGGTTACATCAGGCGATCGAGGCCAAGGAGAACGTAAAAATTCAAGCGGCTACACAAACGTACGCAACCATCACGCTGCAGAATTACTTCCGCATGTACCACAAGCTTTCGGGCATGACGGGTACTGCAGAAACTGAAGCGGAAGAATTCCACAAAATCTACGGAATGGAAGTGTTGGTTGTGCCAACAAACAAACCAATTGCCAGACAGGACCTGGATGACCTGATTTATAGAACCAAGCGTGAGAAGTACAACGCGGTTATAGACAAAATTCAGGAATACCACAAAAAAGGCCAGCCCGTCCTCGTAGGTACAACTTCTGTAGAGGTATCTGAGACGCTGAGTCGTATGCTTCAGCGTAATAAAGTCAAGCACAACGTGCTTAACGCAAAGCGTGACCGGGCAAAACAGGAAGCGTTGATCGTAGCTGAAGCCGGCGAAAAAGGAGCCATCACGATTGCGACGAACATGGCCGGTCGTGGTACGGACATTAAACTTGCAGATGGAATCAAAGAGCTTGGAGGTCTTGCCATTCTGGGTACAGAACGGCATGATAGCCGGCGTACAGACTTACAGCTCCGCGGCCGTGCAGGCCGGCAGGGTGACCCGGGCGAAAGCCAGTTTCATCTTTCACTGGAAGACAACCTGATCAGCCTTTTTGGTGCAGATCGCGTGGCTAAAGTGATGGATATGATGAAGATGGAAGAAGGCGCCATCATCACACATCCCTGGGTAAACAAAAGTGTAGAACGCGCCCAGAAAAAAGTAGAGCAAAACAACTTTGGCTCCCGTAAACGCCAGTTGGAATATGACGATGTTCTTAATGCGCAGCGTCAGGTTATCTACGACCGAAGAACTACAGCCATCCACGGTGACCGTTTACGCGGCGACCTCATGGATATGCTTTATGACTACATTGAGAGCCTAGTTAATGCGCACTATAACGAAGGCAATCTGGATGAACTTCGGGAAGAATTACTACGCGTACTTGCACTGGACTTAGAAGTTGATCGTGAGATGTTCTCCCGCCTCGGCGAAGATGGACTTCGGGATCTCATCATGCAAACAGCCGAAGAGTATTACACGAAAAAGCGTAATGCCCTGGCCGCTCCGTTTCTGCAGAGCATGCAGAAAGTCATGGAGAGTGATGCAGAAACAAAGCCTGAGCGCGTTTTTGTAGACTTCACCGACGGCCGCAAACTCATGCGTGTAACCGTCAAAATAGACGAAATCATTGAATCTAGTGGCCAGGCCATTAACGACGCACTAGAGCGTGTGTCAACACTGTCTTACATTGACGAGCACTGGACCGAGCACTTGCGCGGCCTGGATGAAGTGAAAGAAGGCATCGGTTTGCGTGCGTTTGGACAGCGTGACCCATTGATTGAGTACAAAATGGAAGCCTTCGGTCTGTTTAAGCAGATGATGGAGACCATTAACCACGATGTAGTGTCCTTCATCTTTAGAGCCGGCCCGCTCGTTAACAACAATCAGAACAAAGGACCTGCAGCTCGCAAACAAGTGAACCGCCAACGACTGGATCCCAAGCGCGCCAAGGCAGAGAAAGAAAAGCCAAACCCAGCTTTTGGTGTAGGTAGTGGATCATCCGGTAATACCCCGGGAGACCGCGACCCGTCGGCAAGTAAGCAACCGGTTGTAAACACTGAGGAAAAAGTAGGCAGAAACGATCCATGCCCATGCGGCAGTGGCAAGAAATTCAAAAAATGCCACGGAAGGGGATAATTAAGTCTGTGAGTCTGTGAGTCGATGAGTCTGTGAGTCGATGAGTCTGTGAGTCGATGAGTCTGTGAGTCCGAATAGGTTCTTTGAAAAAAGAGGCCCCTTACAGCCCCACCGACTTACCGACTTACCGACTTAATTTCCACAAAGATTGCACATATATTGTACATTACTTATATATTGTCCTTTTCTTTCTCGATATTTGTGTAAACGGTTCAAAATCCAGACGTCACACGTCTTCTAGGTTGTATTTTTTTGATTATTGATACAACCAGCAAAGAACCCAGCTAAACCCTATTCCTGGGGAGCAACGAGGTACTAAATAGACAAAAGGATGTTACGGTCGCTTTATATACGGGACTATGCCTTGATCGAAGAGCTCGAAGTTGAGTTCGACAACGGCCTTAATATTATCACAGGGGAAACCGGCGCCGGAAAATCCATTCTGCTTGGCGCGCTAAAATTGATATTGGGTGAGCGTGCGTCCACTGAAGCCATCCGCACAGGCGCCAAGAAAGCTGTTATCGAGGGTGTTTTTGATAATACAGGATCAGCTCGCATCAATAAATTACTCGAAGACAATGCGCTTGAGCCGGCTGATCAAATCATCTTACGACGCGAAATTAGTGGCACAGCAAGCCGCGCTTTTGTAAACGACTCCCCTGCTACGCTTCAAGTAATCCGCGAGGTAGCCTCCAATCTGATAGATTTGCACGGTCAACATGAGCATCAAATGCTTTTGCGTACCGAAACACATCTTGAGACGCTGGATAATTTTGGTGGTTTGGAGGGGCTCGTTGGCAGGTATAAAAAGCAGTATGACGTGGTTGCCGGCTTGATAAAAGAACGCAACACGCTCAAAGCCAAAGAGCAAGAACTTCAACAGCAAAAAGACCTCTTTGGATTTCAAATCGAGGAAATTGACAAGGTTGATCCACAGGACAACGAAGAGGACGCGCTTGAAACCGAACGTAAAATTCTCGAACACGCTGAAAAACTGCATGAAGTAAGCTCGAAACTCTACAGTATTCTCTACGAAGACGATGATGCAGTAAGTGACCAACTTGTACTCGTACGAAACGATCTACAAGACCTGTCGCATGTTGACCCAACCCTGGAAGCATCAGCAAAAGAAGCTGAATCAGCGCACATCATCGTATCAGAACTTGCAAGTTTTTTGCAAGACTACAACGCCCGCATAGAGTTTAACCCAGTTCGACTTGAAACCATTAGAGAACGACTGGGCGAACTTGAACACCTTAAAAGACGATATGGTGGTTCGCTGAGCGCCGTACTTGAATACAGACAAGACATCGGTCGAAAATACGAACTGGCAAACGATTTTCAGGGCAACCTCGCACAATTGCAAGAATCCATTCGGGAAGAACAAAAAAAGCTTACAGATCTTGCTGTGAGACTTTCCAAAAAACGGAATGAGATTGCCAGAAAAATAGAGAAGTCTATTGTACAGGAAATTGCCCAGCTTGGTATTCCAGACAGCAGGTTTGATGTCCGTTTTGAAGTACAGACTTCAGAAGACGGCTGGATCTTGCAGGAAAATGGTGAAGCATCCTGGTGTACTGCGCATCCAAACGGCATGGACATCGTCGAGTTCTTCATCTCAACAAACCCTGGAGAAGACCTTCGTCCGCTGGCGCGCGTAGCCTCAGGCGGGGAAATTAGCCGCATCATGCTGGCGCTAAAAACCATTCTGGCTAAAAGTGAACGCCTGCCTATTCTTGTCTTTGATGAAATTGACGCCGGCATCTCGGGTCCGGTTGCACGGAAAGTAGGGGAAAGCATGCGCTCCCTCGCACAATATCACCAAATTGTAGCCATCACCCACCTTCCCCAAATCGCTGCATTGGGCCATGTACATTTCCGCGTAACCAAGCAGGTTGCTGATGGCAGAACGCGTTCACAGATAGACCGCCTGTCAGCTGATGAGCAAATGGCTCAGGTAGCCTCTCTGATCAGCGGAGCGGAGGTTACTGATGCAGCCCTCGAAAGCGCACGCGAATTAATGGGCGTCAGCTAATAGCTTAAGATCGAAGAATAAGGGCACAATTCTACTGTGTGAGAAGCACCTATCTGAATGCAACGCCAAGTAGTTCATAAGAAAGGCTTGCTCCCAATCAAGTTGAGAGCAAGCCTTTAATATTTTCAGCAGGACACGTTCGAGACCTTTACTCTCTATATCAGATCATAAACGATCGACCGAACAACTGTCATTGCTATTTTGCTAAAAACGTATCAAGTAGCACATCCATTCTCTACAGGAAAACAGTCGATTTGACCTAAAACGCGCTGTAATATCAGTATCGCATCATCTTCAGTGAGCACACCGTCGCCGTTTACATCGCCGGCCTCTATGCCTGCGGCATCCAGGGTAATATTACCCGAGAGATGACCTAGTACAATTGCAGCGTCAAGTGCAGAGACTGAACCATCTTCTGTAGTATCTCCGTACGTCACAGATGGATCACCACCACCGTCGCCGCCATCGCCACCACCGTCGCCGCCATCTCCTCCACCGCCATCACCACCACCGTCGCCGCCATCACCACCACCGTCGCCGCCACCACCGTCGCCGCCATCTCCTCCACCGCCATCGCCACCACCGTCGCCGCCATCTCCTCCACCACCATCGCCACCGTCGCCGCCATCACCACCGCCGCCGCTGCCGGGATCAGTGTAATCGGTTAGGCTGGCCCAATCGCCGTTTGGCCAGGCTTCTGCGCCCCAATCTGCAACCACTTTTAACGCTGGGCCAGATACGCCGGCGCCAGCAAATGCGGGAATCAACCGATAGAAATTATCTGCATAATTAAAGCGATCTTCGAACACAGTCCCTTTGCCATCATATCCTACCGGCCTGTAAGACACAGGCTCGAGCTGTTCATGCTGCTCGCCACGCGGCCAGTCATCTACATCAAACTCCAATGTTTTTTCCATGAAGGCTTTAAGCATCACTTCTGCGATTCTCGCCTGATCGGCTACGGGTATGCTGCTCATTAAGGGCGCAGGCCCTCCAGTGTCGGTTACCAGGCTTCTGGCAAACCAGTAAGGATGCGTGTGCCTGATGTACCATCCATCTGTACCAATGCCGTTGTCATTATCAAGCATCTGGTTCATTTTGATATACGAAGCTACCAATCGGGCACCGCTAGGCAAACCTGTTTGCTTCGAATAATCGCCCAAATGACCAAACTGATATTTCCAATCCATTGGCCGATGTCCTTGCGGGTTTCGATTGCCTGCATTGATCACCAACTGGTACATGTACCAGGCATGAGAGAAATATTTATCCATCATCCAGGATCCGTGCGTGTGCACTGTTGAACCGCCGGCGCTACTGATATGCGGTGCTACATTAAACACATTACGTGCAATAGAAAACCATGAGCGTGATTCTCCATCTGGATACAGATCGGGTGCACGGCCTTCCAGGTTATAGGTTTGCATTACGTCCCAAACCTTGACCAACTGCCACAATTGCAAGCCCAGATTTCCTTGTGTCTGATCCTGAACGGTTTTGCCAGAGGGCAGCGACTGATTTTCCCTGAAATCAGAAACGTCGCTATCAAGTCCCTGAATAGCGTTTTCAATCGAACGTTTCAGGATGGCATTTTCAACACCTCCCGAAAGGGCGTCAGGAATTCCATTTTTATAGCTATCCCAGGCATTACTTGAGAGAAAAGCATTGCCCCAGAAATCAACGGGATGCACAGGCGGCAACCAGCGGTTCCAATCAGGAAATTGGATCGCCAGGGGCAACTCACGCATATTTAATGTTGATTTTGTCGAGGCGACCTCATCGGTGATACCGTTGGGAAAAAGATAATCGAGGGTTTCACCATCATCATCCAGAACCCATTCAAGGCCGGCGCCGGCAGACCACTCTTCGATTGGTTTGTCGTCGATGCCCGGACCAGGTTGATATGGAGGATTCCACGGTCTTCCAGGTGCCGGCACATCCAGCGATCGAATGTAACTGGCAATCTGCTGTCCTTCCAACTCGGATAACCCATGAAATCCACTACGGGCAATGATAGATTTATCTGAGTAGTTGAAATACTTAAGATCTCGCCCGTCGTTTGCATGACAATCAGCACACTTTGCCAGAATAGGATCTTTATAAGCTTCAATGAGAGAAGCATTGTACCACAGATCTGCCCCTTTATTTATATCATCTTGAGACACTAGTACAGGCGTCCAACCAGCAGGATCATCTTCGACAAATTGACTCTCTGGTAACAGGAAGGTACCGGCTGAATTTACGAAATTAAATTTCAGCACTCTCCATCCCGAAGACAGTCCATCTGTCCCATTAAACCGGAATTGAATTGTATTGGCACCACTGGCAACGTCACCCGAATTTAACGGCAAAGTAATGCGAATGGTACTATAACCACCGCCGATACCTCCTATATTAGATTCTGGATAAGCGACGTTTACGGATGAATTTGTCAGGTCTATCCATGACCCGTTGTTTATTTTTATGCTGCCTTTTGCGTCATATGATAAATTATGTACCTGCATCCATAGGCCGGCAACACTGCCCGGAGCAGACAAATCTACTGAAACTGTTTCAATGGTCCCGGCTACACCCATAATTTCAACAGGGAGCTGTACGGGCGCTTTGGAGGATTCGAAGTCGTTAGCGGATGAGCTAACGACAAAGCTGCTGGTAAGCAAAACCAGCATTGATAATAGCGCTGTCATACGAATTAAGGTTCGTGAACGGGGCGGGGGGCTCTAAGAGCGAAGCTGCAGAAACGCAGCGTATAAGCAGGCACGTGTAAATGGGGGGCTATGCCTGATGTAACCTATTTAGGTTGATAGAAATTGCTATGTATGGAGGGGGCTTGTAGAGTATCGGCAAAGAATCACTTTTGTTAAGCATCTCTGCATGCACATTCGTTTCCAAAAAGCATACCAAAAGAGAGGGATTTATGCCTGGACTATATATCGCGATGTGAGTACTTGAGATTATTAATTTTTTATTGCCTGGGCACCAAGTTGGAAAGGTAATCGTTAGTTAATATCCTGAACACATGAGACGGCTGTACATTGATTGTTATAAATACAGCAGTGTTGTCTTTTTTCCGCCGGCGATGTAACGACAATAACGAGTATTTCCCCTCTACAATAAGCGCTTTTCCAGGGCGTATACTCAACTTTGTTGCATTAAACTAATTTTAACCCAATATCATAATAAAGATCTCCATGTCTAAACCCGTGAATAAATCAGCGATCAAATTTGGCACAGATGGATGGCGTGCCGTAATAGGCGACACCTATACGTATGATAATCTCGAGATTGTGGCGCGAGCAACTTCACAATGGCTCAAGAAAAATTATGGCGCCAATCCCAAAATCGTCATCGGACATGATACTCGTTTTCAGGGAAGAGCATTCTCTGAGCACGTTGCAGCTGTTATGGCATCTCAGAATGTTCAGGTACTTTTTGCGACGACCTTTACAACAACCCCTTCGATCAGTTGGGGTGCCAAAGCATATAATTGTGACGCCGGCATCGTAATTACCGCCAGCCACAACCCTCCTTCTTACAATGGTTTTAAAATCAAAGCACACTTCGGAGGACCAGCATCTCCAGAGATGATTGCTGCGGTAGAAGAAGAATACGATCATCTGGAAGACTATACCTTTGAGCCGTTTGCCAAGCATGTGGCTGCCGGCAATATCAAAATGCACGATGTAGCAACCGATTACATCAATCTTTTACAGGAAAAACTGGACATAGACGCCATCAAGGCTTCTGGCGTAAAGCTGGCGCATGATGCCATGTACGGCGCCGGCCAGGGAGCCATTCAGGCGCTACTCGGCGAAGAAAATGTCGTAGCTCTTCACCATGATTTAAACCCTGGCTTTCACGGACAAGCGCCTGAGCCTATCGAAAAGAATCTGAAGCCGCTTGCAGACGCTGTTGTGCGTGAAGGATGCGCGGCTGGCCTCGCAAATGATGGGGATGCAGACCGCATCGGCATGTACGATGAGAACGGTACGTTTGTAAATTCTCATCAACTGCTTGCGCTGCTTGTAAAATACCTGCACCAGGAGCAAGGCTTATCTGGCGATATTGTAAAAACCTTCTCCACAACGTCGATGCTCGACAAAATGGGCGAAGCATACGGCCTGAAAGTACAAACAACACCTATTGGATTTAAGTACATCGGCCCCATCATTGTGGATGGAGACGTCATCGTGGGTGGTGAAGAATCAGGCGGTATGGCTGTAAAAGGTCATATTCCAGAGCGTGATGGTATTTACATCGGCTTGCTTGTTGTAGAAATGATGGTAAAACGTGGCAAGAAACTCTCTGAACTGGTTCAAGAACTATCGGATGAGTTTGGTGTGCACGAGACGTATCGGATTGATGTCAAGACGACACCAGAAAAGAAAACGGAAGTACTGGAGCGTCTCAAAGCCGGCGGTTTGAAAGAAATCTTTGGCCGCGAAGTTGTACGGGTAGAAACCCTGGATGGCTACAAGCACATGACAACCAAGGGCTGGCTACTGGTCCGTCCATCAGGTACTGAGCCCGTACTCCGCGTGTATTCTGAAGGAGAATCTTTAGAAGCAGCGCGTGGCTTGGTAGAAGATGCTGCTACACAGCTAGGTGTGCTGAAACCAGAGGCAGTAGGCGCATAATTGGGAATGAATATCGAACACCTATCAAGGAATTCCCCATGATGAAGGCGCTCATTTAGACATTCAGGATTCCTTGGTGGGTGTTCGACATTCCCAATCTATACAGTGTGAACCTAAACTACAGTTGTATCTTGAAAGCGCTCGCCTAACCAGGCACAGATACGCTCCA
>JBGCEN010000333.1:0-10603 GCA_045106435.1 Rhodothermales bacterium | reverse complement strand
CTCATGTATTTCTGTAATAAACCCTATACGCCATCAGCTGAAAATATCGAGCAGATTACCAAAGTGCTTCAGTTCAAGCAGGAGATCTCCGAAAAAGGATTATACAGTGAATACACCGAGGTGAGTGATCTCAAAGATTTGGTGCGTGTGCACTTGCATAAAGCGATACTGAGCTTAAGAGGGGAGGAAGCAGACATGAAGGCTGTACAGCCGCTGGATGCTTCCTATCGTACGTATCTGGACAAACTACGCCGGCGTTGCCGCCTGCTGCCACTGGGCGCCTTTGGGTTCGAACAAGGTGCCGAAGACGAGGTGACCCTGGACCAGGTGTATATCAACCTGTTAACCACAACACATCAGAAGAAAGAAGAAGGGGATGACGCAGAACAAGTACCTGTGAGTGCACTGGAAGCCGTGGAGCATGCTGAGCGGCTTGTAATACTGGGTGATCCGGGTTCGGGGAAAAGCACATTTGTGAACCAGCTTTTGGCAAATTTTGCAGATGCGCGATTGGATGGGCTTCCGTTGCCTGCCGGCTTATTGCCAGATCTCGTTCCTGTTCGTATGGTGCTCCGGCGTTTTGCCAACAAGCTTGCTGCTGTAGAACTGAAAGGGTTGTCAAGTGAAGAGCGACAGAATCGTCTGGCTGCATTGTTTATGGAGCAGATCATGCAAGATGTAGAGGAAGAACTGAGTACGCCGGGCGCATCCGATGCCTTGGGTAATGCATTTGATACAGGGCAGGTATTGCTTGTACTCGATGGGCTGGATGAAATCCCTTCTGCACTTCGGGGCCTCATGCCGCAGGCTGTACAGGCCCTGCTCAATAGGTACAGTGTAGCCCGCACAATAATCACCTGCCGGGTAAGATCTTACCAGGAACAGGAGAAGCAAATTCCGGGGTTTGAAACCTGCACATTGGCACCTTTCGAAAATGAACAAAAACAATTGTTCGTGTCTGCGTGGTACAACACACCGCACAGCCTGGCGCATTTTGGTGAGGAAAAAGCAAAGAAAAAAGCAGAAAATCTAAGGGCTGCTGTTGTGGGGCCGGCGCTGAACGACCTCGCGAGGAATCCGATGCTGCTAACCACAATGGCGGTAATCCATCAGCGCGACATTGGCCTGCCAGATCAAAGAGCAAGGCTCTATGAACTGGCAGTAGATGTATTGCTTCGCCGGTGGCTTGCGCATCGCGGGAGCGATGTGAAGATGTCGGATGATCTCAAGTCTTTTCTGGCCGAGGAACGACAGCTCTTGTCCACGATGTACAAGCTCGCTTATGAAGCGCATGCCACGGGTAGTGGAAAGAAGACAGAAACAGATATCAGCCGCGGGGATGCGCTCATTCTGCTGGAGAAAAAGGCCCACCTTGGTAGTGCCGCACTTGCAGGAGAATTTCTTGATTATGTTGATCAACGTTCAGGAATTCTTGTTGGCCAGGGCGGAGGAGACGAGGCCCCGCTAACTTACAGTTTCCCTCACCGAACATTTCAGGAATACCTTGCCGGATGCCATATCGTGAGCCAGCCAGATCTGGCAGATGCCCTCATCGAACACGCTGCACAAGACGATTATTGGTATGTGCCGGTGCAAATGGGGCTGGAAGAACTGTTACATAACCGAAAACAGGATTGGCAGTTGTTGCGGTTGGCCTATCAGCTGGCGCCGGCCGGGTTTAAAGCAGACAATGCATCCAGGCAGCGCCTTGTTTTATGGGCAGGCGTAATGGCGAAGCTGGTCAAGAAGGAGTTTATACTCAATGATACAAAGACGCCCGGCGGGGGCGCCGGCTTCTTTGAGCACTTGAAAAATCATCTTGTAGTACTATTGTCAGGATTGTTGCCCCCAATCGAGCGGGTTGAAGCGGGGCGTATCCTGGGGCATATTGGTGACCCTCGTGTTGGTATTGGAGCGTTGGCTGAGATGCCTTTTTGCTATGTCCCGGCTGGCGCATTTCTACGAGGCGATGATGCAGAGGAAACAGGCGTATCTCACGATTACTGGATCGGGCAGTACCCTGTAACACAGGCGCAATATGCTGTTTTTGCCGAGTCGGGTGGGTATGCTGATAAAAAGTGGTGGACGGGGGCCGGCTGGGAGCGTAAAGAAGAGGATCCGTGGAAAAACAGGAGATCTATTGGCGATCCTTTTGACTTACCGAATCACCCGGTTGTTGGCGTTTCCTGGTATGAAGCGCTGGCATTCACGAGGTGGCTGACGGCTAAAGGGCACGAAGAAGGATGGCTTGCGGAGGGTGCCCTTATCACGCTTCCTGGTGAGAATGAATGGGAAAAGGCAGCCCGCGGTGGGTTGAACGTACCGGGAGAACATTGTATACGGCCCTTGAAGGAATTGGATCGTACTGAGCTGTCAGAGTTCTCAAATAATGAGGCCTCCACACGGAGGTTTCCCTGGGGCGAAGACATAGATGGTGAGTATTGTAATTATAATGTCGATATAGGTACTACAACAACTCCGGGTGTCTACAGTAAAGGAAAAAGCCCATACGGTTTGCAAGACGCAAGTGGCAATGTATGGGAGTGGAGCAGGGCAAAATGGAAAGGCGGAGAGGATGAAGAAGGAACAGATACCCGAGTTGTGCGCGGCGGCTCGTGGGACTATAACAATCTCGACGTCCGCTGCGCGTATCGCGACAGCAGCCTTCCGGTCTACCGCTACTACCTCGTGGGCTTTCGTATTGTTTTGCTCCCTTAGAGTTGGCCGGGGTAGCTAGCTGGCTGGTATAGAACTGCTGGATCAGGATTTGTAGAAGGGTCAGGCTCTTTCCTCTTTCTATAGCTGGTTTAGTTTCTATGGATGAGGAATAAAGACTTGGCTTGCTAAAACCGCCCGAAGGGCGGAAGCGATCAGCAGGTATTTGAAAGTAGCTTTTTCCTCAATAGCGGCAATAATGGTCATTTTTACGCGCACGTTCGATTTTCTGAGCTGGTTGTTACCGGCCACCAAAAATTTTCCACGTGTATACCGCCATACATTTACAAGTCGCCTGCTTGGTGCTGCCTTTGAACTATATGAACACCTGGCGGAGGCGCAGCAAAAACGCGGGAAAGAACGAGACATGGCGTTGAAGGCTGCCGCTTCCGAGCTAGACAAAGTGCGCATATATCTCCGTCTGGCCGAGCGCTGGCATTGGTTTTCGGAAGGGCAATATCAACACGTTGCCAGCATGGTAGGAGAAATTGGCAAGTTGCTTGTTGGTTGGCAGCGTGCAACCAGCTAAAATGGTTGCGGGGATCAGCTCGTGCAAACCGAGTTGTGCGCGGCGGCTCGTGGAACAACAACAATAACAACGTCCGCTGCGCGTATCGCAACAACAACAATCCGAACAACCGCAACAACAACGTGGGATTTCGTATTGTTTTGCTCATTTTTTTCGCTCCCGGAATTGCCGGTCGGGTACGCCTTGCCGGCCGAGGTAGAAAAAAGGCGGAGCTGGTTCCTGGCCTTGTCGCTTTACTAGATTTGTGGCAGGGGCATATAACAACAGCACCCTGCCTTGTCCTTTGTTGTTGAGAAGGGCTGGCAGGGGGCGCTTTCTTCAAACCCGTCGGGTCTTGTTTTTGGGGACTGCGCAATCTTTGAAGTTATTTAATGGTTAATGAAGTTAGACCCAACGGGTTTTTAGAGCCACGACTCAACGCATTTGAGCGACTAACGACCTGGGACAACCTGTTGCTCGCTTACAGGAAAGCCGCAAAGGGCAAGCGCGGGCACCCTAACGTAGCCAGGTTTGAGTACCGCCTCGAAGATAATATACTCCTGCTGCAAGAAGAACTGCGTACGCAAACGTATCTTCCTGGCGATTATACCCACTTCCATATCCACGAACCCAAGCGCCGTTTGATTTCAGCTGCGCCGTTTCGGGACCGGGTTGTACACCATGCCTTATGTCAGGTCATCGAGCCGGCTTTTGAACGTTCTTTTATCTTTGATTCCTATGCGAACCGGAAGGGCAAAGGAACGCACCGAGCCCGCCAGCGGGCGCAGGCGTTTGCCAGAAAGTACAAGTATTTTATCCATTTGGATATTGTCCAGTTTTTTCCATCAATTGATCATAAAACCTTGCGGTACGCGCTGTGGCGAAAAGTAAAAGATGAGCATGTGCGCCGGCTCATCAATCAAATACTGCTCAGCGGGGAGGGCGTGCATGGAGAAAGCAGTGGCCGGTCTTGCGGGTTACCAATCGGGAATCTCACCAGTCAATTCTGGGCCAATGTCCATCTCAATCCACTGGATCATTTTATCAAGCGAAGTCTGGGCTGCAAGGCCTACCTCAGATACGTAGATGACCTGGTGCTATTTTCAAATGACAAGCAGCAACTTCACGCCTGGCATGATCGCGTACTACGGCGCGTTGAAGACCTGTCTCTTTCTCTTCATGAACCGCGTCATCCACAGCCGGTAACTGAAGGACTGCCGTTTCTTGGATTTGTCATTTACCCGGACCGTGTTCGGTTGAAACGCAGAAAAGGCATTCATTACAGCAGAAAGTTAAAGCAGCTACTGATGGCCGGCGATGAAGAAGTATTGCAGGCATCCATTCAGGGGTGGACAAATCATGTACGTTACGGTAATACCGTGGGGCTCAGGGTTGCCCTGTTAAAACAATGGACCCCGAATGATTAATCTCCCCTCCGACACAATTCATACATTTACACCAATTGACCTTTCTGTAAGCGGTTGCTACCTTGCGGCAGCACAGGCCGGAAAAACATGGAAGCAACGAAAATACGCATATTTATCTCCTCACCGAGCGACGTAAAGGACGAGCGCGACGCGCTGGAGGCGCTCATCAAAGACGAACTCCAATTGACCTTGGGCCGGCAGCTTAACCTCTACCTGGAGCCCCTGTTGTGGGAGACGCTGGTTACGCCTGGCATGGGAGATATCCAAAAGAGGGTTTTTGATGAGGTGGGGCCGTACGACATCTTCGTGGGCATTTTCTGGAAACGATTTGGTACCCCCACGGATGAACACGAATCCGGCTCTGAGGCTGAGTTTCGCGATGCGTATGCCCGGTGGGAAGAAGACAACAGCCGGCCCGTGTTGATGTATTTCTGCAAGCGGCCCTTTGTGCCAGAGACGCAGGAAGAACTCGCTCAGATGGGGAAAGTGCTTGGTTTTCGTAAAGAGCTGGAAAACAAGGGCCTGTACAGCACCTATACTGAACTAAGCGAATTTGAGAAGATGCTTCGCCGGCATCTCAATCATTGCATAAATAGCCTTGTTAAAGATGCACAGCCAGAAAACGTACCAAATCCATCGATTACTACATCTCAGCCAGAATCAGCCCCGGAATTAACCCCTGCATTAACGACAGAATCCCGTGAGCGGTATCTGCGAGCTTTTCGCCGCGACTGCCTGCAGATTCCGCTTACGGTGCTGGGGGAAGGCGTGAGTGACAGCAAACCTGTTAAATTGAATCAGGTGTTTATTCCGCTCAACGTCACGCAGAAAGATCATCGCAAAGAACAGGAGCCGGCAGACGAGGAACCGTTACCGGCACTGGAAGCGATTGAAGGGCTGGAACAGGCGGTGCTGCTTGGCGATCCCGGCTCTGGAAAAAGCTCGTTTGTCAAACACTTGTTGGCCGGCATTGCTGAAGACCAGTCGGGCAAGCCGGATGACTTATTGCCAATTTTAATCGTACTGCGAGACCTCGCGCCGCAGCTTGCGCACGTCAAGGAGAAAGGGCATAAGAAGCGCCAGCAGGCACTGGCAAAGCTGGTTGTCGCACAGGCAGTAGCCGATCTGGAGACGCTGGGTGTTTCCGAATTTGCAGCCGGCATTCATGCGGCGTTTAGTGATGAAAAGGTGTTTCTGGTGCTCGATGGCCTGGATGAGGTGCCTTTTGATCAGCGGGAACTGGTTCGCGAGGCCGTCGGTGCTGTCATCGCGCAGTTTGATCTGCCGCGTGTATTCGTAACGTGTAGGGTACGCTCCTATGTTGGGCCGGCGGTTTTTGATGACGTACCGACGTTCACACTGGCCCGTCTCAGTCAAGAACAGATTGAAGGGTTTATAACCCGGTGGTATGAAGCCCAATGTGTGCTGGGCCGGATGAAAGAAGCAAAACTGGAGTCGCGGAGCCAGGACTTGATTCAAGTGGCTACGCATGACCCTTTGTTGTCACTCGCTGGCAATCCAATGCTGCTGACCACCATGACGATCATCCATCAGCAGCAAACTGAGCTCCCTAAAGAGCGGGTAAAACTCTACAAACTGGCTGTTGAACTGCTGTTGCGTCGTTGGCAGGAAGAAAATGCAGGCCTTCCAGCCGTTCTTGCTGACTTCCTCACGAGCGATGAAAAGGTGCGCCCCGCAATAGAACGTCTGGCCTATGAAGCCCACAAGGTAGACGCAGGTGACGAAGCCGCCGACTTGCAGCGCATGGATATCATCGCTCTTCTTGCAGATAGTCTGCATTTGGGTCATGAATCTCCTGCCAGCCAGTTTCTGGATTATGTTGATCTGCGTTCCGGGTTGCTTATTGGCCGCGGTGGAGCGCCGGGTAGCCCCGCTCAGTATGGCTTCCCGCACCGAACCTTTCAGGAGTATCTCGCTGGCTGTTACATCGTGGGGGCGCGTGGTGCTGCTGCAAGGTTGCGTGATTTGGCTGCAGCGGGTGATTTCTGGAGTGAGGCTGTGATGCTAGGGATACAAGAACAAGTCTACAATAGTGGCTCTTATGGCCGCGACAAGGTCCTGACGCTGGCAAGTCAGCTCACACAAAAAGATCCTGTAACAGAAGCAGAAAGCAGGGTAACACTGTGGGCCGGCAAAATGGCTGAGGTTGTAGGGGCTGAGGTAGTGGAGAAGGACCCGGGCGATATAGAAAAGGGCAAGGAATTACTGGCCCGATTGAAGCATCAGTTTGTCGGTCTTCTTGGGAGCCCTCTGCCTTCCATTGAGCGCGCAGAAGCAGGGCGCACCCTTTCGCATCTGGGAGATCCTGATAGATCCTTGTTAGACGTAGACCAAATGCAGTTTTGCTTCGTGCCGGCGGGTCCATTTATGATGGGAAGTCCCGAAGGACTTGATCGTGAAAAGCCTCAACACGAATTGAACCTGGACTACGGTTACTGGATTGGGCAGCATACTGTAACCCAGTCACAGTACGCTGAATTTGTAAAGGAGGGAGGATACGATGAGAAGAAATGGTGGACCGATGCAGGGTGGAATAGAAAAGGCACATGGACGAATAGAGAGCGAAAGGGTGAACGGTTTGATATACCCAATCATCCGGTTGTTGGCGTGTCGTGGTATGAAGCCATTGCGTTTACCCGCTGGTTGACAGTGCAGTGGAAGGAAAAAGGTTTACTGAATGATGATTTTGATGTGCAGTTGCCGAATGAGCCTGAGTGGGAAAAAGCAGCCCGCGGTGGAATAACGGTCCCAGCTTCTCCAGTTGTTTGTCGTATCAGTGATGAATTAACAACGGTTCTCACTGAAAAGCCAAACATGTATCCGGAAAGGGTTTATCCCTGGGGAGATGCTTTTGAGATAGAACGGGTAAATGTAAATGAAACAGGTGTAAGAAGTACAAGCCGTTCGGGTAGCTTCCCTTCAGGTGTCTCGCCTTATGGACTGCAAGATGCTGCAGGAAATGTCTTTGAGTGGCAGCGAAATAAACGGTACCCGCCATATCCCTATCCTGTAACGGTAAATGAATGGGAAAGCCTTGAAGGAGATGAACGCCGAGTTGTGCGCGGCGGCTCGTGGGTCTACGACAATGGCAGCGTCCGCTGCGCGTATCGCGACTTCAACGATCCGTACGACCGCAACTTCTACGTGGGATTTCGTATTGTTTTGCTCCCTTTGAGTTTGCTGGGTTAGCAATCTGGCTGGTTTAGCATGGGAATATTGAGGATTTGCAGAAGGGTCAGGCTCTTCCCTCTTTCAGTAGCTGGATATATGCAGAAGCTGGAAGAATAAGTATTGCATTCTCAGGTCCGCCCGAAGGGCGGGGGCTGCCCTTGTTTTCAAGAAAGGTTAACGGGGCGCTTGTCTCAAACCCGTCGGGTCTTGTCGCTGGGGTATGCCTTGTCCTTTCTCGTTAAGGAGGGCTGGGGGGAGTGCTTTAAACCCGTCGGGTCTTGTTCTTAAGGGCTGCGCAATTCTTGAAGTGGCTTAATGGGTGCTAGGGGTAGACCCAACGGGTTTTTTGAACTACGAGGGGAGGCTGCTAATTATGCGGGGGTGCTAATCATCAGGCCTGTAATGCCTGGTTCTTAGGATGCTAATCTCTGGATATCCTGTGCGACATTATATGAAAGATGGTCTCTTGTTAGAAAAGCGATGCCTGCAGGCCGATAGGCTGCGAGGCGGATTCGCCGGCTAAACTCAACACGCGGCCGGCTCCTGCCATGCCGCTCAAGAAGGCACCTTCTACACGAGATTGCATACACCAGTCGCCGCAAACGCCCACGCGCAGCTCTTCGTCCCAAAGACATCCGGCGTTGAGTGGGGCATTAGCCAGGGCAAAGCGCCAGCGATGGGCTTGTAGATGCGTGGGGGAGATGGCTTCAAGCTGTGTGCGCTCGAAGAAATGGGCCAGCAGTTGATCCGCAATGTCTTCTTTGCCGGCTTCCAGGTGTTCGGCAGACCAGCCGGCTGAACCATGTAGTACCCAGCTTTCCTGTGCACCGCGCTCAGGTTTACTGCTGTTGCGTGCTGCCCATGAAAGCGGGGCATCATTAAAGAAAAGTCCGTCGTACGCTATATTCAATCGATGCGCGAAAGCGACCATCACGGCCCATGTGGGCGACATGGATACGTTTTCAATCTGCCCGGCCAGTTCTGGTGCTTCGGTAAGTAACGGAACGGCTTGAGACGGTGGGGTTGTGATGAGCACAACATCATAGGTGCCCAAGTCAGTCCCTTCGGTGTCGGTGAGGCGCCATTGATTGTCAACGCGCTCCATGCATTGGATCCGCGTTTTGAATTGGATGTCGAGTCCTGTTGACAGATGCCTCGTAAGCGCGCTCATGCGGGGGGTGCCTACATACCGCTTAATTCTGGTTGATGACGGTTTAATTTTCCCTTCGTTGATTGCCCCGGCTTCGATTGTCCCCAGTTTTCCTTCCCACGGTTGAACCAGCCCTGCTTCGTTCCATGCTTCAACATATGGTTGAAAACGCGCATCGCGTACGGTGAAGTATTGGGCGCCGTGATCGAATATGGCTGTGTCGGTTCTCCTTGACGCCATCCGGCCGCCGGCCCCTCGCGATTTATCGAAGAGGCGTACTTTAATCCCTTGATCCATCAGTGTTCTGCCGGCGTTGAGTCCGGTAAAACCTGCACCCACAATGGCTACAGATAATTGACTGGCCTGTTTGGATTGCTTCATGTTTATTTTCGGGTTTGGTCTCCGATGTATAAAGACTAGTGTAGCCTGTCAGTAAAATTAATAGAGTTTGCTTCTTTTGATTTCAGCATATCGATCAAGGATTTTTGATTTGTGATCTTTATCAGAGTTTTTGAAACCAGCAAAAATACTTCTAAAATCACAACTCCTTGATCGATATGCTGAAATCAAATACAAAAAATACCTGCAATTATTTGGCTGACACTATACCAGATGTAAAAAGGAGACCGGCTCGTGTTGTTCATCTAATTTGATAGATGCAGTAAAGCTATACGTATCGCTTTCTTGAAATTGATACACATGACCGGGTAGAGGTAGCCACTTCGCGAGAAGAACCACAACTCATATGCACCGGGACTGGTCTTGTATGCATACACTCGTGTATTAGGATTACAAAAAATCTGCAATAAAAGAGATCATGAAAATACAAGGTGTGATGTTACTGATCGGCGGTATATTACTCGGTTTATGGATGGCCTGGGGCCTCTATGTGATTTACAGCACCGAACGTCCTGCGTACGAGGTTATGCAGCGTATATCGTCGAAGGTTGAAATCCGTCAGTATGAAGAGCAGACATGGATCTCTACATCGTACGAAAATGACAATGCCTCTTTTCCAGTACTGGCTTCTTATATCTTCGGCAGAAATGAGGAAAGGGAAAACGTGGCCATGACGGCGCCTGTCATCACAGATCGCAAGATGTCGTTTATTTTGCCCAAAGGCATCTCTAAGGACAACGCCCCAACACCAGATGGACAGCCCATCGTATTCACCACGGTGCCGGCGCGCAGACTGGCAGCACTTTCCTTCTCATGGTTCACATCACAATCACGCGTAGAGAAAAAGACCGCCAAACTTCTACAAATGCTTCAGAAAAACGCTATTGAGACCACAGGAGAGCCTTTCCTGATGCGCTACAACGACCCATGGACGCCCCCCTTCCTTCGCCGGAATGAGGTGGTGATTGAGGTGATGTAGAGATCAGCATTTTATTATCTGGTTTAAATTGACAAGAGGACACGAGGAAAGGAGGACTGTGAGATGTATCTCCCCCTCAAACACAGCCCGAAGCTAATAAACTGCCTGCACAACCTGTACACAATGGTGGATATATTTGTGCATCGCAGTTATCAGTTAATGAACGTATTTTAACCTCATATTAGGGTGTGTGGACAATTAGCAGGGAAAAGATCATTCGATGGCATTTTTGT
>JBGCEN010000332.1:0-11268 GCA_045106435.1 Rhodothermales bacterium | reverse complement strand
TTTATTCTTCTTGTCCTACAAACGATCGTGATACCTGGTATGTATTGAGAAATTACGATTCGATTTATGATTTAGCCCGGATTATTCATGACGGCCTATTCGGGCGATGATTTCGGTTCGATCATCCGCAAATTGCCCAATGATTGTAGCTCATGTGATGCTTTATCGCCTCTGAATCATACCGCGATAGGGACAATGTACTCGAAAAGGGTGCCTTTTTCACTGCCGTGGTACCGAAAAGGCGTACGACTGCCCGGAATGACTTTTTTCACGAATCCCCCTGCCGCCATAGTCTTTGAGCTACGTTGGAGCCAGCAATGCCAATAGCGCAAAACTGCTCCGAAGCGTCTGTTCCACTGGAATGTGTGATGAGAGCGAGACACGAATCGAATCGGCGTGTTCTTTAACGGTTGCGCCCAGCTTCAACAGGCTTCCCCGAAGCGTCTCAAAACGGGCCCGAGACCAGTTGCTATGTCCGATCAGTTCCGTGCGCAGCGCGTGCAGGAGCACATAGGCTGCGCTGTGAAGAAAGAGTCGGAACTGATTGGCCAGGAAGCGATGACACGAGGTGCGATCAGACTTCAATCCCAGCTTGTGGTCCTTGATGTAGTTCTCCATCTGGCCACGGGCGCAGTAGATCTTTTGGTAGAGCCTTTTGGCACCGATGCGCTTCAGATCGGTTACCACGAAGCGCGTGTTGGTTCCTTTCTCTGTCACCTCCACTTTGACGATCACCCGGCGAGCATGCGGCCACGATCTCGCCTGATAGGGAAACGAATGAAACCGGAGCACTTTCGTCCGATCTCCTCGCCCATAGTGGCCTTCGGCTTCTTGTTCAACTTCACGCGCCTTCGCCTTTAAGACGCTGTTGGTGCCCAGTCCCGTAACATAGTGCACATGGGGCTCCAGGTAGTCCATCACCTCGGGATAGGTAAAATGGCTGTCGCCGCGAAAGATAATCTCACAATGGGGCCATTGGGTGCGTAAACGCACTATTAAACGACGAACGATGGGCAACATCTGCGCGAGCACCTTCGGCTTGAGGAGTGCCGTGATAAATCGTCCTGAAAGCCCCTCATAAACATGCAACGGCATAAAACAGTGATCGCCTACATGGCTATTGTAAAGAGCCTGTTCTTGTTCACCGTGAACCCGGTCTGCCGTATCGTCAAAATCCAATACGATCACCTCAGGAGCCTGGGCATAAGAGGCCATGAATCGCTCCAGGAAAACCTCGCCCATTCGCCAGAGCATGCTGCGGCTGACACTGTTCTCGAAGCGCGACATGGTGGGTTGTGAGGCCAAATTCGATCCCGTTTCAGGAGCCTGACCCAGGAGCATCTTGAAAACAGGATCCGTGCGTAAGGCATCGCTGTCGTCTTGATCCTCATAGCCCGCTGCAATCTGATAGACGTGTTGACGAAGGAGGTCCTGCGCCGAATGGCTGATACGATCGGGGTCGCGCTCATCACGAAACGCCGAGATAAGGGCTTCGCTGAGACCGAGCTGTTTATCGACTTGTGCAACCAGTAACATCCCGGCATCACTGCTGATTTGCCCGCCATCGAAGTCGAGCAGGACGGACTTTTTGTCAATCGTGTCAATCAGGAGCGCTTGCGCTTCTGCGGGGAAAATTCGTTCTTGTAACAAAGGGCTCATGGCATCCTGCTTTAAACTTGACGACACCCTAAATTAGGGATTTAAAGAGGATGTTTCAGGGGCCTTTTTTGTTGGGGTGAATAATCCGGGTTAGAAGCGCGAAGCGAATAAGTTTTTTCAGATGGGCACGCCTCTCATGATCCCTAAAAATTGTTGCCGTCACCGGTATACGATCGTGGTACCTGCTGCGACAAACAGTGAAGCGCTCCCAATCCCCATATAATTTCGCGGCAATTGATGGGGACCATCTGCCGATCTTTAAAACAAGACTGTAGCATAGACAAGGCTACTTCATCGTTTGGATCGCCAAAAGTCGGCATCAACACCACCCCGTTCCCGATATAAAAGTTCACGTAGTTCGCCGGCAAGCGGTGGCCATCGATAAAGTAAGGTGCCGGCATCGGAAGGGTTATAATTTCAAAGGCCTCATCTTTGGCGTTTTTCACCTGCTGCAACAACGCAAAATTGGCAGCCAGCGACGCATAGTTGGGATCATCTGGATTTGCTTCGACGGGCACGACGATGGTTCCTTCATCCACGAAGCGCGCAAGGTTATCGATATGTCCATCGGTGTCGTCGCCAACGAGGTCACCGGCGAGCCAAACCACTTGATGTACGCCAAACATCTCCTTCAACAACCACTCAATGTCTGTCTTTTGATAACCAGGATTTCTGTTTGGATTCAGCAGACACGTTTCGGTTGTCAGCAACGTGCCGGCGCCATTTACTTCGATAGAACCTCCTTCAAGGATAAACGGGGATTCAAACAAGCGTGCCTGCATGACATCGGCCATCTGCCTGGGGATTGCGTTATCCAGATCAAAGGGAGGGTATTTTTCTCCCCATGCATTAAATCCCCAATCAATCGCCGCATATCCCGGTTCTTCAGGATGCACAAGAAAGATGGCACCGTGATCTCTGCACCAGGAGTCGTTTGTTGGAAACAGATGAAAGGCAATGCCTTCATTAATACCGGCGTCCTGCAAGATGGTCGCGACGTGATCCCGGTGGTACTTATCCAGCACATTGATGTGTACGGTTTCTCCTTTTGCCAACCAACCAACAGCTTCTGCAAGCGCTCGTTCAGCTGCCGGTAAATGCCGAACCCACGTATCAGGATTGTGCGGCCATGAGAACCATGTACCTTCATGAGGATGCCACTCCGCCGGCATCCTGTATCCCAATGAGTGCGGCGTGGGCCTGGGCAATAACGCCTGAATTTTACTGGAAATTTGCATGGCTACAACTAGCTTTCCAAATATCGTTGCGTCAGCAGGGCATAGGCATCAATCCGGCGATCTCTCAAAAAGGGCCAGCCCCGACGAATGGTTTCTATCTCTTTCAGGTCCAGCGAAAGGATGTGTACTGCTTCCTCATCAACGGATGCCCGATAAAGTATTGAGCCATCCGGCGCAACCACGAAGCTCTGCCCCCAAAACCTGATCCCTTCATCTTTAGTATCGGGCGTGGGTTCAAATCCAGTCCGATTAACCGCAACAATATAGCACCCATTGGCAACGGCGTGGGCTCGCATGGATACTTCCCAGGCATCGTGTTGCTGAGCACCAAATTCTTCCAGTTCCTCGGGATGCCATCCGATGGCTGTGGGATAAAAAATGATTTCTGCCCCTTTCAAAGCAGTTATCCGTGCTGCCTCTGGAAACCACTGATCCCAGCATATCAAAGTGCCCAGTGTAGCATGCCGGGTTTTAAACGCTTTAAAGCCAAGATCTCCAGGTGTAAAGTAGAATTTCTCATAATACTTGGGATCGTCGGGGATATGCATCTTGCGATATATTCCCAACAAGCCGGAATCGCCATCAATCACCGCTACGGTGTTGTGATAAAGGCCGGCTGCCCGCCGCTCGAACAGGCTGACAATGATGGTGATGTCGAGCTTTTTGGCCAAAGAACAAAATGCATCGGTAGATGGGCCTGGGATGGGCTCTGCCAGATCAAACCTTGAAGCGTTTTCTTCCTGGCAGAAATACCTCGAACGAAACAGTTCGGGCAGACAAACAACCTTGGCTCCCCGGGACGCCGCCTCTTGCGAAAGATTTAATGCCTTTTCCAGGTTCAGTTCTTGATCATCAGTGCATTTCATTTGCACCAATCCTACACCAACCAATTTTTTCTCATCCATTGATGGCTACTCTATTTTATTTCTCTGCCACTTCATTTTCACTTCTTTGTCACTGCCTAGCTTATCATCCTTCACTTTACTCCAGGTCGTGTGCGCAATCAGGTATCCAGGGCTTGATAGTATGTAGTTTGCTTGAATGCTTTCTTGTATTGCTCAAGTAAAGCAACCCCTTCCCTGGGGCGAAAGGCCCCTTCGCTCACTTTTTTTCGAATGATATTTTCCATCCGGCGCAGCAAATCATTAGGGAAGTACTGCACCATTGCCAGCATTTCTTCTACCGTGGTGCCGGAGATAATCTTCTCGATATAAAACCCGTCTGCTTCTTCATCATCGAGATACACATGCGCTTCAGCAACGCGCCCAAACAAATTATGAATATCCCCCATGATATCTTGATAAGCGCCCATCAGGAAAAAACCGAGGTAGTAGGGTTCATCCTGACGCAATTCGTGCAGTTCGAGAAATCTTTTGTCTTCCGCAGAGGAGACATAGGTGGATACCTTTCCATCTGAATCACACGTGAGATCAACCAGCACAGCGCGCCGGCCCGGTTCTTCATCAAGCCGTTGTAAAGGCATAATGGGAAACGTTTGTCCAATAGCCCAATGGTCGATCATCGACTGAAAAACAGAAAAATCGCATAAATACTGATCAACCAGGTGATCGTCTAATGCGGTAAGCTCAGGCGGCAACCATTCGGGTTTACCTGCATGAACCTTCACATTGATTTGCCGGCAAATGGTCCAGTAAAGCCGCTCAGTGAGTGCTTTTTGTTCGAGAGACAGGTACCCAAAACTAAACAACGACTCTGCCTGATGCCTTTTTTCTACGGCATCATGGTATGCTTCCAACAAGACTGGCAAACGATCTTGCGGCGTCTCCCTGACCCATTGCAACGTATTGAATAATTCGCGCACGATGGCATGATCGTCTTCCGCCGGCTCAAAATCCGGAAGCGCCTCGTCTTTTTTATACGAATTCAGTACTTCCACAACCAGTACAGAATGATGCGCTGTGATTGCGCGGCCACTTTCTGATATCAACACCGGATGGGGAGTGTCCTGCATATCGCAAACTTCTTTTACAGCATAAACGATGGCGTTGGCGTATTCTTGAAGCGTATAATTAATACTGGCCTCTGACCCCGTAGTCTCTGCCTCGTAGTTAACACCCAATCCACCGCCCACATCCAGATACTTCAGTGGAACACCTTTCTTGCGAAGCTGAACATAAATCTGCGTAATTTCCTTAATCGCCCGCTTCAGCATCTGGATATCACTTATCTGACTTCCCATGTGAAAGTGCAGCAGCTCAAATCCTTCAGTTTGTCCTTTCTCCTTTAACTCGTCTACCATCGTGATCAGTTCAGGAATGGAAACGCCGAATTTTGAAAGGTCTCCTCCGGAGTCGGCCCACCGGCCCACACCGCTGGTTGAAAGCCGCACACGCACCCCAAAACGAAGGGGGGCATTGAGTTCTTCAGCAAGCCCAACCAGTCGTTCGAACTCGTTATATTTTTCCATGATGGGCACGACATTCTTCCCAAGTCGCTGCCCCATCAAGATCAACCGCAACATGGATGCATCTTTGTAGCCATTGCAAAGCAACGGGGTGTCATCAGACACCAAATGAGGGAGGGTAGCAATCAACTCGGTTTTAGAACCACTTTCAAGCCCATAGCCATAGGGCTCGCCGGCCTCCAATACCTCCTCTACCACCTCATGTAACTGGTTTACCTTGATTGGGAAAACTCCCATGTACCTGTTTTTATATTCAGCTTCGCTGATTGCCAAACGGAATGCCTCATTCAACTGCGCAACGCGGGCACGCAGTATATCCTGAAATCGGATCAAAACGGGGAAATGAACTCCCTCGGCTTCAAGTTGCTTTACAACATGGCTGATATCAATCGCACTGTTGCTGCCATAAGCAGGTTTTACAGCTACATGTCCCTTGTCGTTGACAAAGTAGAAATCATCGCCCCAGGCTTTAATGCGGTAAAGCTCTTCTGCATCTGCAGGAGTCCAGACAACCTCGTTAGCGTCAGGCTGCGAGGTATTGGATTGCACAGGTTTTATCAATGTCGTCTTGCTCGAATAAAGTAAAGAAGTTTAGTTAGCGTTTATTCGCTTATGGGTAACACGCGCCCAGATCATTACGCATCAGATGAAAGTACGCCGGCAAAAATCAATGGCGCAACTATGGTAGCATCCGATTCAATGATGAACTTAGGTGTATCTGTTGAAAGTTTACCCCAGGTTATTTTCTCATTGGGCACTGCACCGGAATAAGAACCATAGCTTGTTGTGGAATCACTAATCTGGCAAAAATAGCCCCAACGAGGTATATCCCGTATTTCCAGATCCTGCTCTAACATTGGCACAACACAAATGGGGAAATCACCGGCAATCCCTCCCCCAATCTGGAAAAAGCCGATTGAATGGTCAGCACTTATCTCTTTATACCAGTCGGCCAACATGATCATGTATTCGATACCGCTGCGTACGGTATGTACGTGCTGCATTGTACCTTGAATACAATGGCTTGCGTAGATATTCCCAAGCGTGGAATCTTCCCAACCAGGTACAATGATCGGCAAGTTCTTTTCAGCCGCCGCCATCATCCAGCTATCCTTCGGGTCAATCTGATAGTATTTTTCTAATGAACCATTGAGCAACACCTCGTACAAAAACTCATGGGGGAAATAGTGCTCGCCCGCCCTATCGGCAGTGCCCCATACATCAAGCACCGCATGTTCAAGTCGGCGAATGGCCTCCTCCTCAGGAATACAGGTATCCGTTACACGGTTTAAATGCCTTTCAAGGAGCGCTTCCTCATCTGTTGGTGTAAGGTCTCGATAATTTGGCACCCGTACATAGTGATCATGCGCAACCAGATTAAACAGATCTTCCTCCAGATTGGCACCGGTGCAGCTGATGGCGTGCACTTTATCCTGGCGAATCATTTCAGCTAAAGACAGGCCCAACTCTGCCGTACTCATGGCACCAGCGAGCGTGATTAACATCTTTCCATTGCCGGCTAAATGGTCGATGTATCCATCCGTTGCGTCAACGAGTGCAGCTGCGTTAAAATGGCGGAAATGGTGGCGAATAAAGGTATTGATTGCGTGATTCATGAACAGTGGCAGAATTCTCTTGAAAGGATGGAATACACACACCAAAAATAAAAAGGCGATCTGAAATGTCTTTAACGCGAACAAAGTTTCCCAGACTGAACGTTTTTTACACACTGGTAAATATTATCATTTTGGTCATTGACCCTTCCTTGTTTTAGTTGTAGATTTGTCGGCCCAAATTCGAGCAGGCCGGTTGTATATAGGTCAAGAGGAATTAGGCTACTCCATATCACGTATCTAAAAGATTTCGAATCGAATTAAGGGCATTTTCTCATGGATCCGATACGCGTCAACCCGGACAGCTTTGAACCTCAAAATCATTTCTATCCGCGTGTACTGAATGCCCAAATTCACCCGATGGTCGCGCATTTTTTTGAGATGGGTACAGCACGTATCGTTGAACGCTATACCCACTTGCATCCTGAAGTGGATACCAAAAAAATCCAGGAGATACTAACCCACATGACCAAATACTTCAGGTGGGGTGGTGCTGACTTGTTTTCCGCAACAACTTCCACAGGCATTCGAAAAATTATTGTCATCGAGACCAATTCTTGCCCCTCAGGGATGAAATCGATGCCATTTGGTAGTGATCCGTACGTACAATCTGGTTATCGTTCAGTGATTGAACAGACCTTTTTGCCGATGCTAAAACGGCGAAAATTGCCCAAAGGCGACCTTGCCGTTTTGTATGACAAAAACCTGATGGAAACGTCAGGATACGCAGCCATGCTGGCCGAGCTATCTGGAGAACCTGTATGGTTGGTACCTTTTCACCACACGGATCCGAACCCGCCGGCTCGATTCACTGAGGATGGCATTCTTGAAATTCGTACTGCTGTAGATGAATGGCGCCCGATCCGTGCGGCATTCCGCTATGTTACACAGCGTCCATGGAACAGAATTCCTCCCACAACGCGTACTGCTATACTAAATCCAGTGCTGGTGTGCCTGGCCGGCGGCCGCAACAAATTGCTGGCTGCTAAAGCCTACGATTTACATAACGCACTACTCCGTGGCACTGGACTATCAATTCGTACACCTGAAACCATCTGGGACGTATCAAAAAACGAAATTCCTCTTTGGGTTCAGCGAATGGGCGGCATTGCCGTGATCAAAGATCCTTACAGCAATGCAGGCCAGGGTGTCTTTACCATTACCAACTCCGAAGAACTCGATCATTTTATGACGCTGAGTTTTAGGTATGATCGATTTATCGTACAAAGTCTTGTAGGAAACTCCGATTGGAGTTCACAAATGACCCAGGGACGTTTTTACCATCTTGGTACCATCCCAAATCGAAAAGGCGCTATTTATGCAGCTGACATGCGATTCATGGTTGGCGTAGATCACAACGGGTTCTACCCGTTAGCCATCTATGCCCGCAGGGCGAATAAGCCCCTCATGGCACAACTAGATGGCAGTGTGCCTTCCTGGGAAATGCTGGGCACCAACTTGTCTGTAAAAAAAGACGACGGCTCATGGGATACAGAAACAAACCGATTACTCTTGATGGACGGTCGCGATTTCAACAAACTGGGGGTTGGACTGGACGACTTGATAGAAGGATACATCCAGACGATACTTTCTGTCACTGCCATTGATGAAATGGCCAAACAATTGGTAACGCAGAAAGGCATGTTTCGCCGGCGACTCTTTCGTTCGTTAAACCCGGACCCCTCTTTAGTAGACGACATAATCGCATGATTGGACAAAAATCTTATGATTTTCCCGGCGCACGCGTAGTTGATGATCTCGACATCTCGTTGCTACCCAAAGGCATGCGTGCCCGATTGCTCGTTGGCCTGATTCATGATGCCATGGGGCGTCCGTTAAGATTGCCAGTAATGGTTGTAAAAGGTGAACGTGATGGCCCTGTTTTTGGCATCACGTCTGCACTGCATGGTAACGAGATCAATGGCATCCCCGTTGTTCACCGTCTACTGGAATCTATTGATTTACGTGCATTACGTGGGACGATAGTCGCGGTTATGGTTGTCAATGTCCCGGCATATCTCAACCACGAACGCACCTTTCACGATAGGACGGACATGAACCACATCATGCCAGGTAAACCCGATGGAGACATTGCCCAAGTGTATGCCTATCGATTTGTAGATAAAATCGTAAAGAATTTTGATTACCTGATTGATCTGCATACAGCTAGTTTTGGCCACATCAATTCTCTGTATGTTAGAGCTGATATGTCAGACGCCACAACGGCAGAAATGGCCTACCTTCAGCGTCCGCAAATTATTCTCCATAATCCTCCGTCGGACAATACACTGCGTGGCACAGCCATGGAATTGGGGATTCCCTCATTGACAGTGGAGATCGGAAACCCCCAGATTTTCCAACCCAAACAAATCAAGGCGTCAATTGCTGGTATCCGACGAGTGCTATGTGAAATCGGTATGCTTGCTCGTCGCCCCATCACAGAAGCGCCGGCACCAGTATTGTGCAGTAAATCAACATGGCTCTACACTGATCATGGCGGATTGTTAACGGTAACGCCAAATCCAACAGATCAAATAGAAACAGGGGATGTAATCGCGCGACAAACCAATATATTTGGAGATGTATTGTGCGAATACCGCGCACCTGAACCTGGAATTGTCATTGGAAAAAGCGCCAATCCGGTAGGACAAACCGGCGCGCGTATCCTGCACTTTGGAACCGTAGCAAAAGTTGGCGAACATCCTTTTTCAGGCCGTAAACAAAGAAAAAAAGCAAAGTAATGCGATTCACTTTTCTTGTTAATGATGCTGCAGCGTTGCAGGCAAGCCAAACAACCGTCTTGCTCATCGCTGATGCTATTCAGGCTGGGCATGAAGTTTTTGTCACCGGTGTCCGGGATTTATCAATCTCCGAAAAAGCAACACCTTATGCTTATGTTCAGAAACCAAAAGCCTCTCAGTATTCATCCAGAAAAGAATTGGTTCGCGTTTTAGCTAAAACGCCTCCAAAACGCGTGAAGCTTGGTGATACCGATATTCTGATGATCCGGACAAATCCTGCAAGAGATCAGGAAATCGCCTGGGCCCATCAGTTGGCCCTTCAATTTGCACAGATGTGCCACGAAGAAGGTGTACTTGTACTCAACTATCCTTTAGGACTGCAAAAAGCTTCCAGCAAATTCTATTTGCTCGGTTTCCCCGAAATTGTTCGCCCAAGAACAATCGTCAGCCAACATCCTGAGGCGATTAAATCCTTTATCAGAAAACTTGACGGCCCTGCGGTACTCAAGCCACTTTTAGGCACGAGAGGTAGTGACGTTTTCTTCGTTTCCTCGATTGAAGACAAAAATCTGAATCAAATTATAGAGGTCATTCTCAGGCAAAGCGCCTTAATGGCACAGGCTTTTGTGCCGGGTGCGGAGGCAGGAGACACCCGTGTTGTTGTAATGAATGGAGACGTTCTCGAAATAAACGGCAAGCCGGCTGCAATAAATCGTGTCCCAAAAAAGGATGAACTGCGAAGCAACATTCACGCAGGTGGTAGTGCACAGCCAGGTATAGTTACCAATGCCATGTTAAAAACGATAAAAACAATGAAACCCTACCTGATGAACGATGGCCTTTCCCTCGTAGGACTAGATTTCATTGGAAGCAAAGTAATTGAAGTGAATGCCTACAGTACAGGCGGATTAAGGGATGCAGAGCGTTTCCACGAAGTTCCTTTTTCAGCTCGTGTGATTGAGGAGACCGTTGCCATGCGTAGCAAGATGGACAATTGACACCTGTTCAGTTGGTTGAGTGAGGGGATGAAAGATGGATTATCACGGGGTTCCTCCCTTCTTCCCGTCAAAAACCGGCCCGACGTTTTAAACTCGCCAGAATTCTACATTCCTTCGAAGTAAAAATCAGCCACCTTCTTCGCCAAAATAGACGGTGTCGGGTCTTCGATGTTGGTCAAAACAATGACGGTGACGCCATCTTTCAGCTATCGATCAATGTGTGAGGCAAACCCGTCGACGCCGCCGCTGTGATGCACAAGCCGGCGCTCACTCTCGTTGCCAATAAACCAGCCGAAGCCTGGCTTAAAGTGCCGGCCCTGTCCATCGCGCCCCATGTTGGCTACCTTGCCCCCAGTCAGGATTTGAGGCGTCCAGATCTGATCCAGTGTGGTTAGCCTCACGAGCACATCTGAGTGTAAAGCGGCATCCCATTTTGCTAGATCATCTATCGTGCTCACCAGAGAGCCGCCACCCAATCGTAACACAGGTCCCACTTTCACAAACCGCTTCTTAGGACGCGCATACCCAACGGCCAGTCCTTCTATTTCGCTTCGATCATGATCTCTGGAAACGGTAGAAGTCATGCCTAACGGA
>JBGCEN010000331.1:0-5857 GCA_045106435.1 Rhodothermales bacterium | reverse complement strand
GGGTTGTGGGGTTTAGGGTTGTGGGGTTTAGGGTTGTGGGGTTTGGGTTGAGAGGGCGAATTTTATTCCTGCCCTTTTTTTTAAAATCGCCTCAATTTTGCAATGAATCATGCAAACTGATTGCGGACATGCCCCAAGTTACGTCACCGATAGGCTGTCATTAATAACAGTTTCTGAACACACCTGGCCCAAGGTGTAGTGTTCTTATCAGTGTAACACAGGTTTTCACAAATAAGAACGCTAAACCTTGAACCCGGAACGAGTCACGGATATCCTTTTGGGGTGAATCATGCAAACTGATTGTGGGCACGCTCCAAATTGCACCACCCATAAGCTGTCATTAATAACAGTTTTTCTGAACACCCTGACCCAAGGTGTAGTGTTCTTATCAGTGTAACACAGGTTTTCACAAATAAGAACGCTAAACCTTGAACCCTAAACCCGGAACTCATTCTAATCATCAACCGCTTGTCCTGTAAACATCCTGAACATCCAGGCTGTGTTGTCCATGACAGGGCCTTGTGTTTGTTTCATGAGTACGCCAATGATCTGTTCTTCAGGATCGGCAAAATACTGCGTGTTAAAGTATCCCCCCCAGGTGAATGTACCCACACTTCCCAAGCCGCCAGTGGCAAGTCCTTTTTCGTTCACGACCCCAAAAGCCAGCCCGTAGTCGCTTCCTGAGTTCTCACCAAGCAGATCTCCAACCTGATTGCTCATCATCGACTTAATGGTGGTCCGACTGAGAATGCGTTTGCCATTTAATTCGCCGCCATTCAGATACATCTGAAGAAACGTGGCGTAGTCTTTTGCGGTACTCGACAAGCCGGCGCCACCAGAGAAAAAGCGCTTGGCTCCTTTAATGGGATAATCCGGATCATAAAATGTGACTGGATATCGAACCCATACACCACCGTCTTTCTTCTGTACAGAAACAAGTCGTTTTGATTTATTGTCCGGCAAATAGAACCAGGTATCATCCATACCCAGTGGATCAAATATCCTTTCGCGGAGGAATTTATCGAATGGCATACCGGACACGACTTCGATAAAGTACCCGAGAACGTCAAGGCCTTCGCTATATGTATATTTCTCTCCAGGCGTATGATGCAAAGGGAGCTTTGCCAACTTGATGACGCTTTCTTCTATACTGATGTTTTCCGTGGTAAACAGATCAGTTATGCCGGCCTTTTCGTAAATCATCCGCATCCGTTCATCTCCATCAATAACGCCATATCCAATCCCCGACGTGTGTGTAATCAAGTGGCGAATGGTGATTTCTCGATCTGCATCAACAGTCGTATAGGTGGTATCGCTATACTTGTAATTCTTTAACACCTGCGGATTTTTGAATGCTGGAATGTACTTTGAGACAGGATCATCTAACCGAAATTTGCCTTCTTCCCATAACATCATTACTGCTGTTGATGTTATGGCTTTGCTTTGCGACGCGATCCGGAATATATCGTCTCGCTTTAATGCCCGATTGCTTTCATTATCAGCTTTACCATAGGCCTTCCAGTGTATAATTTTTCCCTGCCGGGCCACAAGGGCTACAATGCCAGGTAGATTGCCTTCAGCAACGGCTTCTTCCGCCATTTTGTCTATACGCGCCAATCGTTCAGCTGACATCCCAACGCTTGCCGGCGAAGCTTCTTCCAACAAGGGCGATTTTTGTAATGAAGCTGTTTGTGCGCCGGCTGTCGGAATGCATACAAATGCGACGAGCACACAAGTAATAATGGTGAGGAATGCTTTCATGTGTCCAGATTTAGTTGGTGGGGCTCAAGGCAGTTTCGTTGAAGTGACAAACTTAGGCCTTTAACAACAAAAATGGTATCGAAAGACTGAATTTGTTTACTTTAACAGCGTCTCCATTCACACAGATCTGCTTAAAAATGAAATTGAATGTAAAAGGCGTATACGTGCTACTGTCTTTTCTTGCCGGCATACTTTGCTTCACTGGTGTCGCCACCGCGCAGACGGAAGGGCTTGACGCGTATTGGTTGGAAGTATCCCGTACCGTTCGTGAGGGAGATTTTAAAGGATATGCGGTGCTCTATCACGATGACGCCGTACTCGTTTCCAACTTCTCGAAGTCAAGCGTGCCCATCGCAAGCGCACTGACAAATTGGAAACAGGGTTTTATGGACACCAAAGCCGGCAAAATGGCAGCGGATGTGACCTTCAGATTCTCACAGCGATACGCTGATGATAAAACCGCGCATGAGACTGGCATCTTTCGGTATGTATCTACACCGAAGGGCGGTGAAATGTCTGAGCAGTTTATTCACTTTGAAGGGTTGCTGGTTAAGAAAGACGTATGGCTCATGATGATGGAATTCCAGAAGTCGCCGGCGACAAAGGAAGAGTGGGATGCCTTACAGTAAGTTCACCGTGATGAATCTTCAGTAATAAGTTATTCAATACGTCTGGATTTCCATGATGTCATAGTGCGCTGCGACTTTGTCCCAGCGCTTTAGGACTTGCTGTGCAATATCAGGGACATAGGCTTGCTGGTAATTTTCTCCCTGAAAGTCGATCACGTTTTGTAATGCATCAAAGGTCATCACCGTGACGAACTCTACTTCGTTTTCATGATCATGGCGGAGTAATTCAACACTACGATATCCAGAAATTTGCTTGGCAGCAATCCCCGGTAAGATTTGTGTATGGAGGAGTTGCTGATAAACATTGGCATTTTCCAAAGTAGTCCATCCGTGCCAGATTCTTTTTACAGACATTTTTTGGTGGTTAGTTATTGGCTTAATTGGGTATCGATTCTGGCCTCCTACCTTCGCAGGAGACCAGAATCGATACCTATGACTTAATTCTTTAATCCCGACAAACTAACCACTAACCACCAATAACAAAATACTTAGTCCCCCTCCACCTCAGCCAAAAACTGCACAATCCGTTCATTGACGGGCTCGGGATGCGTAACAGGTAACATGTGGCCGGCGCCGGCCAGCTCCCAACAAACTGCATCGGGCCAAATTTCTTTTAATAAATCTACAACACCCCGGGCCGAGGCCCTGGTCTGCCGGCCGCTGATCAATAGTTTTGGACAAGGCAGCCCTGCTAACATTTCTGCCGTAGGCGTTTCAGCAGGAATAATGGCGCGCCATTCATCGCATACCTTGCCGATGACCTTTGTAACCGCATGCCGCGTTTTCTCTTTCATCGAGTCAAATCCGTCTGGGCCTACCCAGTAATCAATAAAGCCACGGGTAGCTTCTTCAACTTCACCGCGCTCCGTGTATTCAACGGTTCGCGAGGCTATTTGAGAGATTTCGTTATAGGCAAACGTGTTATCTGATCCGCGCAGCAGATGAAAAAAGGTGGGTTCAACCAGTGTGAGACTCCGGATTTTTTCTGGATGTCGCAGTGCAAGTCGCGAAACCAGAGCGCCACCGTACGAGTGGCCGATTGCATGAAAAGGCGTGTTGTGCGCCGCAGCCAAATCATCCAGCGCATCAACCTCCAGCGTAAACAGATCAGGATTGCCTCGATACGCATCGCTTTTGCCATAGCCGATATGATCAGGCGCAAGGCAACGATGGGCTGGGTTTAAGATTTCTACAAGAGATTTCCATTGCCCACCCGTGCTTGCGGAGCTATGTCCCAAAAGAACGAGCGGGCCGGCACCGGACTCCCGGTAATGAATCGTATGGTTATGAATCTCCCTTGCTGGCATATCTCACCCTTATACATCAATCTTGTAATCCAAACTGGCTGCATCGCCTGTCATCCCTCGAAACCCCCAATTGCAAGCCGGCGACTCTATGATCGTAATTTCTACATCATTGGGCGCAATATCCAGTACCGATTCAATCTCTCTAAACAATAAATGAATCAGCGTACTTTTAGCCGCAGACGAGCGTCCTTCTATCATGGATATTTCGATTACGATATACGCATCTGATCGTCCTTCCGGGTAGAAGAAATCTGTTTTGTTCATTGAAAAAAAGCGATGCGCACGCTTGTTGTCTGGAAATGCAATCGCTTCAACCATACACCGGTTGATAACATCCGACAAGGTTGCTTTGATTGGATCGAGTCTTTCCTTGATTCCATAAATTTTGATCATAACAAATTGACTCATTGGTAATCAAAAAGACACTATCGTACAGACATCGCCGGCACAGACGCAACAATTACTTCCCTCCGCCTGCCCGTAAGGTTGTCAATTTCGATTCCCCTGGGTTCGCTCCGCATGCGGGACCAGTATGCCTGATATGCGCCCAATGAATCAAACGACAACATCCTCAAATAATGCCAGCCATCTGAAACAAGAAATCGCCCCGTGGCAGAGGGGACCTCCATTTCTTTTTCAATAGATACCAGGTACTTAGTCCTTTGCTCAAAAACATTGCGTTTGCCGGGGTTGATTTGGTACCACACAAAAGCGGTTAATCTTTTGGAAGACGGATCTCCTGCAACCAGTTCAGGCAGCATTTCAACAAACTGATCGGTGTGTCCGCTGCAAGCACAGAATTAGCTTTTTATACATGGTTTGTCAAACCTTCGAAAATTGGTAATTCCTTGTTCGGTGTTCATTATTCAATCACGTTCCACCCAGCTCAAAAACGCAGCAACTTTAATCCATTAAAAGAAAAAGGGGACGAAAGAACCATAACGTTCCGTCGCCCCCTTTCAATAAAGATCATTCACTTATTTATCAGCCGGCAGCAGAGAGTGCTCTAACTGCGCCTGCAAGCATTTTCACTTTGTCTCCTGATTCTTTATCAAGCTCAGTAGCAAGTTTGGTGAGCGCTGTACGACGTACGCTTCCTGATGCTTTTTCAGCGCCAGCAAGTGCTTGACGCACCGCACGGATCCGCGTCATTGAAAGACCTTTTGCACGTTGGATCTGGTCGAGGTATGCACGTGCCAGATGAAACGAAGCCGGCCATTCAAAGATTGGCTGTCCCTGCGCATTCATAAAGTTGTGCGTAACCGTTTTGGCAGCAGCAATTTCGTTTTTCGAAATGTAACCACTCGGCAGCAACTCGAAGATGTCGAGTCCACGCGCAATTTCAGAACTCACGAGAACACCATTGTACCAGTACACAGACCAGCTACCGCCATTTGCCATCTGGTTCTCATTCACTGGACCACGGTCGTGGTAAGCAATTTCAATTGGATTTTTAATATCTGTCCAGTCCATGATTGAAATGCCACCCTGATACCATGATTGTACAAAGAGATCGCGTCCTGGTACAGGAATGAGCGAACCATTGTGTGCTACACAGTTTTCTTCTTTGGTCTGTGCAGCTGGTAACTTGAAGTAGCTTTCGAATTCCATTTTGCCATTCTTCAAAGAAAAGAGTGCATTGGCACCCCATTCTTTTGGATCATTGGCACGACATTTAGGACCGCCACCGCCGCCCCACTCATCGGTAAAGAGAATTTTTGAACCGTCATTACTAAAGGTTGCAGAATGCCAGTAGGAGAAGTTTGAATCTGCTACAGCATCCATACGAACAGGATTGACCGGATCAGAAATATCAAGCAGTAAACCGTATCCTTCACAAGCACCACCGGCAAGGCCGATCGCCGGATACAACGTAATGTCATGACACTGCGTTGGTCCTGGTTTTGGTGCGTCTGGATCTTCTTCTTCCGCTGTACCAAAGCGCTCTGCAATAATCGCGGGAAGTGCTTCCCGGAAAGCCGCCGAATCAGCAGCAGTTGGTGCATCTTCATTACCGCGTGATTTGGCAAATTCGCCAAGCATCTGGGCGGCAAATCTTCCTGGTAACACGCGTTCCTGGCCAAAAATCTCAACGATGAATGCGCCGGAAGCGCGGGCTTCTTCCAACTCAGCAATATCGTCTGGAGCAAGTCCGTGTTC
>JBGCEN010000330.1:0-28343 GCA_045106435.1 Rhodothermales bacterium | reverse complement strand
GAGTCGATGGAAGCCGGCGCGTTTGGCCTGTCGTCTGGACTCGAATACACACCGGGCGCGTATGCAAAAACGGATGAGCTTATTGAGTTGGCAAAGGCCGGCGCATCGTATGGCGGCATCTACACAAGCCACATGCGCGATGAAGGCGGGATGCTGCTTGAAAGCATCGAGGAAACCATTCGCATCGGCGAAGAAGGTGGACTGGCACCGCACATTACGCACCACAAGGTGATCGGTAAAGACCGGTGGGGCAACAGCGTAAAATCGCTCGAAATGGTAGATGGCGCGCGTGATCGGGAGGTAGATGTGATGAGTGATGTGTATCCCTATACAGCATCCAGCACCAGTATTAATATCCTCTTCCCGGCATGGAGTAAAGAAGGCAATCGGCAGGCTCGACTGAACCGGCTGCGCGATCCGGAGAAACGCATTTTCATCCGCAACGACATCGTAGAGCATATCGAAAAAGAGCGTGGGAGCGATCCATCAACCATCGTTGTTGCAAACTGCACCTGGAATAAGAACCACAATGGAAAAAGTCTTTCTGATATCCTGACCGAGCGCAACAAAGATCTCACCTTGATCAACGCCGCTGAATTGGCAATGGAATTGGAAGAGAAAGGTGGGTGCATGGGCGTGTTTCACTCGATGTCGGAAGAAGATGTGCAGCGCATCATGAAGCACCCGACCACCATGATCGCCTCCGACGGCGGCGTGCCGAGCATGAACGTGGGCACCCCGCACCCTCGCAATTACGGCACCTTCGCCCGCGTGCTGGCTCGATATGTACGTGAACTGGAAGTGTTGCCTTTTGATGAGGCCATCCGCAAAATGACCAGCCTGCCGGCGTCCCGCCTCGGCCTTTCTAACCGCGGTACCCTGCGCATAGGCGCCATCGCCGACGTAGCAGTACTTGATCCTGCAACCGTGCAAGACCACGCAACCTTCGAAAAACCTCACCAATACGCCTCCGGTGTGCAGCACGTGTTCGTAGCCGGCGAGGCCGTAATGTTGAACGGCGAATTGACCGGCGAAAAACCGGGAACGGTTTTGAGGAAAGGCAAAAATTAAAAGGTAAAATGCAAAATTAAAAACACTGACAGGAGCGTTTCACGAATTGCCCCGACCCCGAGTTTTCTTTTGCAAATACGCTTACCCAAAAAACTCCGAATACAACGACTGCACAGCCGTTTGCATTTCTTCGGCTTTCACGCCGAACATCATACTTACTTCGCTGGAGCCCTGGTTGATCATTTCTATGTTGACGCCACCGCGGCCGAGAGCGGCGCCGGCGCGGCCCGTTAAACCCACGGCGCGGGTCATGCCTTCTCCTACAACCATCACCAGCGCGATACCACGTTCCACGGTTACATCGTCTGCTTGCACGGCTTCTTGCAGCTTGTCCAGCACGCTGCGCTCAATGGATTTGGGGAAGTTCGACTCGCGAATGACAACGGACATATTGTCTATGCCCGACGGGGTATGTTCGTACGAGATGCCGGCTTCTTCGAGCACCTGAAGCACACGCCGGCCGAAGCCGATCTGGCGGTTCATCAGGTACTTGGAAATAAAGATACTGCAGAACCCGTCGGTGGCCGCGATGCCCACAACGGGATATTCAGAACTGATCTGCCGTGCTTTTACAATGGCCGTACCGGAGTTATTGGGATTATTGGTATTGCGCACATGCACGGGAATGCCGGCGTGCACCACCGGCTCCAGGGCTTCGTCGTGGAATACGGAAAAGCCTGCATACGACAGCTCGCGCATCTCGCGGTACGTCAAACTGGCAATTGGTACAGGATTCTTAACAAACGCGGGATTGGCGACCAGCACCGAATCTACATCGGTAAAATTCTCATAGATATCGGCCTCAACGGCAGCAGCCAGTATGGCACCGGTGATATCAGAGCCCCCGCGTGGAAAGGTCACGATGTGTCCGTTTTCTGAGTAGCCAAAAAAGCCAGGGAAGATCGTCACGCCGGGGCGGGCGCGTAATGTGTACAATCGTTTGTATGATTTTGGGAGGACGCGTGCGTTGCCGGCTTCATCTGAGAGCATCATGCCCCCATCCTTGGGATTTACATAATGCGCATCCACGCCGCGCTGCTGGAGAATTTCGGCGATGAGTCGGGCGCTGTTGTCTTCGCCGGCGGCCTTCATCGCATCCATAAACTGGCCTTCTGAGGCGTATTTGCCAGCGAGGCGGCCTGTGAGGTCTTTCTCGATGGTTTTCACAAACTGATCCGTCACGCCAAACGCCTGCGCTATTTCAGCGTAGCGGTTTACAATCTGCTGAAGCAGGGCATCAATGGATTCACCGCCCAATGCTGCATTTGCCAGTTGGATGAGTAGATCTGTAACCTTTGTGTCTTCCGCGCTGCGTTTTCCGGGTGCCGAAACCACGATCACACGCCGGCCAGGATCCTGCTCAATAATCGCGCAAACCTTCTCTACCTGAGCAGCTGATGCCAGCGAACTGCCTCCAAATTTCGCTACTTTCATACATCTATCCTCAATTCGACTTCTCTTCTGATGTGTCTGGTGGATACCTTCCCAAATTACGCCGCATATAAAACAAAGGCTGCGCGGTTCGTTGAACTTTACTCTAAGCAAAGCGCTTCCGATTCGTCGCAGACGGGGGTCTGAGACGGGTTTCGGGTTCTGGGTTCAATGTTTAGGGTTTTTCTGTACCGGATTCCTAAGCTTGACTGGGGATCCAGTAGCAGCCTCAAAACGCGCAATGGATCTCCAGTCAAGCTTAGGAATCCGGGCCTGGAAGCTGCAAATAGGGCCTGGTCGAAACTGCTTTTGCCCAAATTAAATAATCCAAGTTGTGTGGTATTCTTTAAAGAATATACTGGAGTCTTCAGTAGTCAGTTATCGGTTTTCATATTTTACTTTTTTATCACTGAACACTGATATCTGATAACTGATAACTCAATCCAGATGCTTGAGGGTATAGCACACAACTTGAGTTAATTAGCTTCCCGTAACATCTTCTCCATCTCGCCCACTCAGAGGAGTTGTCTGTTATCGTCAAGAAATTTCAAAGAGTCCTGGATCCATAAAAAAAGACAAGATTAGGCACGATAATGGCATTGTGTCTTGCTTGGAACAGAAAACAACCAAGTCCGCCCCCCGCGTTCCTTAAGATGCGTGTTTTGTGCACGACATCTATATGTGTAATCCCTCCATATCTCTGCGGCATAATCTCATTATGAAACGACTTAAGCCCTCCTGCTTATTTTCGCTGGCTTTCTGTCTTACTATTTTCTCGGGAATCCTCCCGGCTTCTGATACCTTTGCACAAAACACACCGGAGCTCTTTTCAGGTGAAAGACGTCTTGTGGTCGCAAACGGATACTCAACTACGCGAAACTGGCCAGATGTCCTCCAAAGGAAACTGAACCGCTACAATGGTTCGCAAATTATGGAGGTGGTAAATACCTACGAGAGCGGCACACCGATTGCAAAATGGCTCGACCTGGACGCCGGCGAACGCGACAGCAAGTGGAAAAAGACACTCCAGCCTGTGCTTGAAAGCGAAACCACGTATCCCGTTATTCTCCTCGCCCAGCAGTCGCTGCAGTGGGTGTTTAGTGATGACCGGCTCGAAGGCATTGAAAATGAAAACGATACAGCACGCATCGAGGCCGGCGCTGATGCCATCCAGATGTACGCTGATTTTGCAAAAGAAGACGGCGCAGACCTCGTGTTTATGTCTATGCACATTTACAAAAATGGCGTAGAGCCCGTTATCGAAAACGAAAAATACGGTCTGGAAGCAGCGCTAAACCGGGGCATTACAGATTTTTATGCCGGCCCAGACAACTGGACGCCCATGAAAGACAATTTCCCCATCGCCTACGGTAAAGATCTCCAACATCCCAATGATGTAGGCGATGAAATCATGGCGCATTTCTGGTTTGCCCGACTGCTTCAATTTGACGGTAAAACGGTACCAGACTGGAGTCGGGAAGAAATGGAGCAGGCAATTTTAAATGGCGGCGGAGACATCGGCGACAACGTTGCGCCTACTGCAAACATTGCCGCATCTACCCTTTCAGGCCCAGCACCATTAACGGTTACGTTTGATGGATCAGCCTCATCCGATCCAGATGGCATATTGGTTGCGCATGATTGGTCTTTCTCTGATGGAGGTAACGACGCCGGCGAAATCGTCACCCGCACGTTCAACACAAACGGCACCTTCACCGCTACACTCACCGTTATCGATGATGTAGGCGAAGCAGATACCCAGGAAGTGACCATAACTGTATCTGATGATGGAGGCAGCGCTACCTACGGTGATGCATCTGGCGACGGGACAATCTCCGCATTTGATGCATCTGAAGTCCTGCAGCATTCCACAGGCATCATAACCCTGGTAGGCGCCGGCGCACTAAACGCCGACGTATCTGGCAACGGAGAGATCAGCCCTTTTGACGCCTCACTGATCCTGCAATATGTTGTAGGCCTACTGGAGTGCTTCCCCGCTGACGCTACCTGTGGTGGTTGAGGCTGTGAATGTGTCTGACATTTATTAAGACTAAAAACTTATTACCAAGAACTGTAAAAGGAGCGGCTTTTTAGCCGCTCCTTTTACATATCCGCCATTTTCTATAACAAAAGCGACACGGGCGGGAATGTTATGGTTTTTGGCGTAACCCGCCCATCCTGAGTACATATTCTATCGTCTGAGCAACACCCAAGCCGGCTCGTACCGGCGCTTTGGGTTCAAGATAAGGGCTGGCACAAACCTGCCAGCACAACCCAATCTTGAACCCAAAACTTTGAACCCAAAACCCAAAAAAAATGAATATGCTCAGATTAGCGTCACTCAGTTTACTATTGCTGTTTGGATGTAACGATTCATCAGTACCTCTAGGGCCCGTTGAATCAGCGCCAATGAATCATGATTTAGCCGGCATATGGGAGGTGGTCGCCGATAAATCCAATGACTCCGCAGCTAATTCAACAAAGAATATCAATCGATCTGCAGATCGGTCTTCGCTTACGATAGATATGAATGTTGACATGGACGAAATCGTGATACTCCCTTTTAATGAACATGAGTATTATGTTGGCTTCCATACTGCAGGATCTGCGCCGGCAGAAGAAACGCTGAACCTTCGCGGGTTTATTACGCCGTTTGAAGGGTTATATTTTGCAAACCTTCAGCCGCTATCCGACGATGGTACGCCGGAAAACTACATCATTTATCAATTTGAATTAGAAAGCAACAACCTGTTGACCCTAAAGCACATCGACCACGATATGGACCATATCAAAACAACAGAAGCATTAAGAGCTTTTGTGAAAGATGTGATTGAAAGGGATGACTTTGACGAAGATGACATCATGAAATTGAGAAAAAAGGAGATGGAATAGATCTCTGGTTGTATCATCTAGTCTGTTCAATCTACCTGTATATTTGATATGGTATATTTATTTATCATCGCCGGCGGAGTCATTGGGGCCATGTTGCTTGAGGAAGGCGGCATCCTGCCCGGCTTTCTGCTAGGCTACCTGTTTTACAGGACCCAGCGATACAAAGACCAGTTATCCGACCTTACCGCACAGGTGGGCCGGCTTGAAAACAAACTGCACGCCATAGCGCCGAGCCCGCCCGAAGAGGCCGAAGCGAAGCAAGCAGAAACGATCCTGGCTCAGGACCCTGTTATTACAGACACCCCGCCTGTAGCCGAACCGGGTGAGGTATATGATGCAGGTTTATTTGAGACTCCAAAAACACCTGTGCCCGCTACACCTCAGGGGATTGAACAGACAGATGAACCCCTCTTTGCCCCAATTCCAGAGAGTCCGCTAGAGACTCCTGCCTTTTCAGCGACAGATGCTGCGAAAGATACTGCGGCAACTGCATCTTCTTCTGCAGCACCTCCACCGCAGAGCAAACAACAGAGCAAGCAGCAGGGCAAACAACAGAGCAAGCAGCCGGTAAATTCATTTCTTACAGATGATGTGCTCGGAGAATGGATCGAAAAGATCAAAGGCTTTTTCCTGGGCGGCAATTTGTTTGGTCGGCTCGGCGTAGCGGTACTGTTTATCGGCTTGTCTTTCCTCGTAAAAGAAGCGATCAAAGGCGGCTTTATCCCCATTGAACTCAGACTTGCAGGCGCTTTCCTGATTGGCACCATCCTGATCTTCACGGGCTGGAAATTAACGAAGAGCCGCCGGGGTTACGGAATGACCTTGCAAGGCGGCGGGATTGCCATTCTGTATCTCACCATTTTTGCCGGCTTCCGATTATACGATCTGGTCGATGCACAAACGGCCTTCATCTTCCTTGTAGTCATTACCATACTGGGCACAGCCATTGCCATTTTGCAAAACGCACAAAGCCTGGCAGTAATCAGTTTACTCGGTGGATTTATGGCGCCGGTGATTACATCAACAGGAAGCGGTGATCACGTAGCACTCTTTTCCTATTACGCGGTGCTGAATGCCGGCGTCTTCTTTATGGCCTGGCGCAAACCGTGGCGTGGGGTTCATCTGACTGGATTTTTCAGCACCTTTGTTATTGGTGCTGCCTGGGGAGCATCTGGCTATAAACCAGCATTATTCAGTTCAACCGAACCTTTCCTAATCCTGTTTTTTGCCATGTACCTGGGCATTGCATTGATGTACGCCATGCGCCATGGACTGGAACCGAAAAAGATTGTAGACGGCACACTGATCTTTGGATTACCCGTCATTGCCTTCTCAATACAGGCTGTATTGGTTGAACCGTATGAATACGGTATGGCTTGGAGCGCGCTCGTGATGGGCGGATGTTATGCGCTCGTGGCCTGGTTTATCAACAAGCGCAACCCGGCACTGATGCGCACACTGACCGAAGCCCTTGCCGGCGTCAGTCTTGCTTTATTATCGATGACCATTCCATTTGCGCTGGATGCAACCTGGACCGGCGCCGGCTGGGCACTGGAAGGGGCTGCACTTGTATGGCTAGGTATTCGACAGAACAGACTACTCGTTCGCCTCGCTGGCTATGCGCTCACGGCACTCGCTTCGGCTTCTTTTATATATGGAATGCAAGAGACGAGTTATGAGATTTTTAGTGCCTACAGGTTCATGATCAATCCGGCTTACATGGGCTTTTTAACGCTGAGCGTTTCTGCACTGTTTGCAGGATATCAGATCGACAAGCACAGAGACAAGCTATTCAGGATCGAAGGCTATGTGAGCCTGTTATTACTTACAGCCGGCGTTATGTGGTGGCTGGCTGGCGGACATGAAGAAATCAGAAGAGAGTTTACCAGTGCCATGCGGCAACACTTGCAGATCTGCTATATAGCCGGCAGTACGTTGCTCTTTGCACTGATAGGCAAGCGGATCTCCTGGAATGGACTCACAAAATCATCGCTGGTCCTTATCCCGTTACTCTACTGGTTCTTCTTTGCAAACCTGATCGTACTGTCGCATGCCTTTACCGCATGGGGTTCAATCGCGTGGTTGGTCGCAGGTATTTGCACATACGCTGTGCTTTATTTTAACGAAGGATCTGTAGGCAACAGGTTATCGGGATTTGCTCATGCCGCAAGCTTGTGGCTATTCACATTGCTGCTCACAAGCGAATGTGCGTGGTTTATGGAGCAGCAGTTTGATTACCAGTCTGCATGGACCGTACTGGGCCTCTTTATCGTTCCTGTAGCCGCAGTAGCAGGCGTGACATGGCTATCGAAGAGTTCAGGATGGCCCGTTGCAAAACATCAAGGCGCTTATCTAAAAACAGCACTAATCCCTGTGATACTTGCCGTTTGGTATTTGTCTGTACTGCTGAGCTTTGAACATGCCGGCGATCCTGCACCGCTTCCTTTTCTGCCATTGCTGAACCCGATTGACATTATCCTTGGGTTCACCGTGTTTACCGGTTTGTACTGGTACAATACCTTAGAAAAGGTAGATGCAAGTTTCTTTAGCAAGAGCATTCTTGGTACAAGCAGTAGACAATGGCTCAAGTGGGCGCTCATTGTCACCGGTTTTGTATGGATGAATGCGACCATCGGACGGTCGGTGCATCATTGGGCTGATGTACGATACGGTGAAAGTCTGCTAAATTCTTCTGCATTCCAGAGCGCAATTTCTATTTGCTGGACGCTCCTTGCCCTCACAACAATGACCTATGCAGCGCGACGAAAATCACGAACACCGTGGTTTGTGTCAGCCGGCTTGCTCGCTGTTGTGATTATAAAACTGTTTGTTATTGACCTGTCAAATCTCACAACCATCCACAAGATAATCTCGTTTATCGTGGTGGGTGTATTACTACTCGTGATTGGATACATCGCCCCTGTACCTCCAAAACGAGAAGAACAACCATTGGAGGTTGAAGACGCATGAAAAAAATGAAATCAAGTGTACGCTTAGCCCAATTGGTGGTACTGGGATTTTTAATCCTGGGCCACTTCGCAAACGGGGCAAAAGCCCAGGCACTCAAGCCGGCAGACTTCGCCTATGGCATTGAAATCGACACTGTTGGTCAGGAGCCTGTGCAGGCATTTGTATTGCCACGTGCCGTATATGAACACCTTACACAGGATGATCTGGGAGACCTGCGCATTTTCAATAGCGCCGGTGCATCTATACCGCATGCGCTGCACCATGCGGCGGAGACACCCGAGGCGCTCGAGAAAACATTCACCCTGCCACTTTTTCCTGTGTATGGACAGGCACAACAGTCGTTGGGAGATTTAAGCGTTCAGGTGCAACGTACAGGAGGAGGTACATTGGTGCGGGTCAATAATCAGGCACCCCGTACGCAATCGCTACGCGCTTATATCGTTGATGCCAGCCAACTGGATGCATCCATTCACCGGTTAAAACTCGACTGGAAAGAACTGCCTGAAAATCTCATGGTCAATGTCTCCATCGAGACCAGTGATAACTTAAAGGACTGGCAACGGTGGGGTACAGGACTGACGCTGACCAGCATGCGGTATAACGATAATGTATTGGTGAGAAACACCATCGATTTGCCGGCAAGGAAGGCTGCGTATTATCGCATTAGCTGGCAGCAATCCGCCACATTTCCTGTACTAGACGCCCTCGAAGCAACCACAGCACCCGATCGCCCTGAGTTGGAAAGACACTGGACGGACATCCCGATGGCACAAGAAGAGGAGGGGATATTTGTAGCTACGGCACCCGGCACCCTTCCGGCCGATCGCATTGAAATTGCCTTACCCGAAGCACAAACCATTGCGCGTGTCAAAATTGAGTCGTCGCCTACAGGCAATGATCCCTGGATGCAGCAGTACGCGGGGCTTGCATACAACCTGCAAGCCGGCGAAGGTCAGTGGCAATCTTCCCCCATATCCATCTATAAAAGCACCCACAAATACTGGCGCATGAAAGTTGATGAGGAAGCGTCTGGTATTGTTTTGGGAACGCCCACCCTGCGCATCGGCTGGGTGCCGGCCCGGCTGTTGTTTATTCCGCAAGGCCCAGCCCCCTACACGCTCGCCTTTGGCAACGCAGAAGCCACATCAGCCGGCTTTCAATCCGGGGAGCTGTTTCGTCCTGTAGCTGATGATTATGAAAGCGTATTTGATTTGCCAACGGCCTCCACGGGCACGATCAGCAAACTAGGGGGCGAAGCACGCCTCGAAGCGCCAACCGATATCCCCTGGCAAAAAATTGTACTCTGGGGCACCATGGTGCTAGGCGTCATTGTGCTAGGCTCAATGGCCCTGAAACTCCTGCGCGAGCCCAAGGAGGCCTAGTTTTTTGACAAGCTCAACTTGATTGGGGGATCTCTCGAAATACCATGAATCCGTTTCAGCCAGGTACTTCGGGTCTTTGCTGTGATTCGAGAGGTTCTTCGGCTACGCTCAGAAAGACGTGGTTTTATGCGTCAATATCAGCTTGTCAAAGAATGAGGATGTGTTGACAATTAACAGGGAAAATCACAAAGAAAAGGTATATACCGTAAAACCAGGGCGTCTATAAAAGACCTGCACCTCATAGTCCCCTCTCGAGAGGGGACAGTTTCGACGGGCAACGTCGAAACAGGGGTGTGTCAAACGCGCCCCCCAACACCTTGCCCCGCCGCATCATCCCATACGCCCCCTGGCTCGTGCCTATCGCCCGAAGGCTCAGAAACAACAGCACCTTATCCGAAATTCTCCTATGGCAACACCTTAAAGGCAAGCAAATATTCGGCTATGATTTTCATAGGCAGCGCCCAGTCGACAGGTATATCATTGACTTCTTTTGCGTCGAACTGATGTTAGCTATTGAAATCGATGGATCCAGCCATGAAATAGAAGGGCAATGGACTAAAGATAGCAAGCGACAGATGAGGCTCGAGAAATTCGGGATTCATTTCTTGAGGTTCGATGATCTGGCGGTTAAAAAAGACGCTGAGGAAGTGGCGCGCGTGATAGCACAGTGGGTTGAGGAGCATCACTTGAATTGAAAGATCAGTGGGCCCACCCCGCCCCTTCGGGGCACCCCTCCAAGGAGGGGAATATTGGGATTTTAGCACTGTATTACTCTATTACCGTCAACCTATCCGCTGTCATCAAAAAATCGAAATACCCGTCAGTGTGGTAAACAACTCCAATGCCTTGGTGCCGGCCAATGAATTGCCTGCATCATTCAATCCTGGAGACCATACGCAAACGCTAAAAACGCCCGGCATTACAGCAAGGATACCGCCTCCCACGCCACTTTTACTCGGGAGCCCAACCCGGTATGCAAAATCACCCACCACGTCGTAGGTACCGCACGTCAGCATTAGTGATTTTATGTATTTGGCCTGATTTGTTGCCACAATTTGCTCCTCTGACCACGGGATTTTTCCACTATTTGCCAGAAAAAGGCCGGCGCGGGCAAGATCAACGCAGTTCATCTCTAAAGAACAATGACGAAAATAGACATCCAGCACCTCTGCCGGGCTATTTTCCATGTTGCCAAAACTCTTGATAAAATTCGCCAGGGCAACGTTTCGATATCCAGCGCTTTTCTCAGACTGCGCAACGGCATCGTCAAAATGGACGTCATCGCTGGATGCCAGTTTTTGTACAAACTTCTGGATCGCATCTTCGGCATCAGACACATACGACAATATGATGTCTGTAACAACCAGTGCACCGGCATTGATAAATGGATTTCTTGGAATGCCCTGTTCATATTCCAACTGCACTAGGGAGTTAAATGACGTACCCGATGGCTCTCGTCCCATCCGCTGCCATATATCGTCGCCCATCATTTGCATGGCAAGCGTTAATGTGAACAGCTTGGAAATGCTCTGAATCGAAAAGGACTCCGTTGCATCTCCGATCGTAAATACATCGCCGGCCAATGTTTGCACAGCCATCCCAAATTTGTCAGGCGAGATTTGCGCAAGTTCAGGGATGTAATCGGGAATACGGCCTTTCCCCAACAGCGGCTGTATCTCATGAAGAATTGTTTGCAAGATTTCCGGATAATCCATAAACATTCAATATTCAGTTTGATCGATGCGCGATATCTTATTAAGAACAGAATCACACCAATGTGCACAACATGATGGGCTTTGATCAAAGGTATCGGTAAATCAGAAAAAGCCGGCAAGCATTATGACAAATTTTTTGTCGGTGTGCAATACCTTAGGGCTTGTGGACATAAAGCAGCACATTGAAAGATCATAAAACCATGAACATTCTCCTCCTCATTGCCGGCATATTAACACTCTTTGCTTTTACTGCACACGCATTCATTGGCGACAAAGAATATCGCGTCTTAAAGCCTGGACAAACAGCCTTACCTAAAAACAAAGAAACATGGATTCAAACAAGAGCCGGCTGGCATTGGGTAAGCACTGATCTGCTACTTTCAGGTATCTTGCTTCTCTTGATGGCAACAACTGATATGATAGAAGCAAAAGCAGAAATAGCGCTATTGATAAGTATCTACTTTTTTGCCTGCGGCATTGTGTGGCTCTTTACTGTCGTATTGTCTAAAACCGAAGCCAAACAAATTTACGTGCTCGGGCAATGGGTTTTCTGCTTTTTAGTCGGCGGACTCATTTATGCCGGGATTTGAAGTCAAACCATTATTGTTGTGCCGGCGTTCTTTGCCTACCTTGTTCTGCCGCCGATAACTTAAGCAAAGGCTAACAATGACCATTTCTCTAGGAGGAACCTCGTTTATTAAAGGCCTATTGACTTTACTCTTGTGCTTGTTGATAGCTTCGTGCTCTCAAGACGGAGTGGAAGAAATCCCCCCGGCACCTGAGGATGTTACGTTTCCACTGACCATCCGCGCCGAGATTGATGGACGGAGTGAGCTTAGAATACAAGGCCGATCTATTTGGTGGCATCATCTGGAATTTGAGGCACCGGGTATGTGGGGAGATGATCAGCCTACTTTTTTGAATGGGGAAGAATGGTGGCCTATCTGGCCATTGGATGAACTTGCCTTTTGTACTTGCGATTCTACCAAAGAAGATGTGTTAAGTGTCCCCTTGAAATCTGATGGCGCGACAATTTCACTATCTGCTATTAATGGTCGTGGAGCAGTACAGATTGTGCAACAGCCCAGCGCCAGCAATGGCTTTACTGCACGCATCGAGTTTAGCGACCCACTGCCTGATCGCGATTGGATTACGGTAACGATTACTCAAAACTAAGTACCTCGAAGGCAAGACCAGTCTCCGAACACAAATCCATTGAACGTTAAACCCGAAATAGGTCTTCCCAACCCGATTCGGACGGTATTTCGTTCAAAGAATCATGATTATTAAAGCATCTCGCGTACTTCTGGTGCTATTTTCCCGTCGCTGCCCATCCATACCGATGGACGAGCAACTCCCGTGAAATAAGCATCCGAACATAAAAACGCGAATCTAATGAAAACACTCTCGCTATTCCTCCTGCTACTCAGCCACATAAATTGCGCACAGGCTCAATCAGAAAAGGACCTTATCAAAACTGCGATACAAAAATATATTGATGGGACTTCACTGAACAATCCCGAACTTATTTCTGAGGCTTTTTATGATGATGCCTATCTGTTTCTCAGCAAAGAAGGAGAAGAAATCTGGCTGGTACCTGTTGAGGACTACGCCGGCTTTTTCAACAAAGGGGATAAAGGCAAACCCAATGGCCGAACCGGAAAAATCCTGAGCATCGATCAGCAGAATGACATCGCCATCGCCAAAGCTGAGATTCTGATTCCCTCAAACGACTTGAAATTTATCGATCTATTCTTGCTCAAGAAGCTTTCCGGTGAGTGGAAAATCATCAGCAAAGCAGCTACGCGAATTGAATAGGCGCGCCACAGACAAAGGGAGCCACAGACAGAGAGAGCCACAGACGCATTGTCTGTGGCTCGTTCCGGGTTTCGGGTTCAAGGTTTAACGTGAATTCGGGATAAAAAGTACTTAAAAGCCTTAGAAAAGGCCGTTCTCAACGTCATCCAGCGAAGTCAAAGGATCCATAGAATTCATTCCCTGACTTCAATTGACGGATGAATTGCATGGATCCTTCACAACGTTCCGGATGACCAATAGGAACGACCTGAGTTAGTTTTTTAAAGCTGTCATCCCGAATCGAGGTAAGGTTTAGGGTTGGCTTGTGTTAACAGCTGCGTTTTTGATTTGGATGATTTGTCCTTCGGCGCTGTCTGTTAGTATGTACAGTTTGCCACCTGGGCTTTGTGCGACCTTGCGTGTCCGGACCCGCTGGTCGATGAACAATTCCTCGGCGCTCTTTATTTCATCGTCTTCTATTCGAAACCGCCACAAGCTTCCCCGGCTCAAGCCTGGTACAAGCAAATCGTTTTTCCACTCACCAAACTCACTGCCCGTGTAGAAGGTGAGTCCGGTTGGGGCAACGGTGTGATGCCAATACCACGCAGGAGCAGTAAGTTCTACGTTTTCCAGCGCCGGCGGCTCGAAGTTTGGCGCTCTGTATCTACCCGTTGTAGTAAGGGGCCATCCGTAATTAGCGCCGGCGGCAAGTAAGTTGAGTTCATCTCCCTGGTTGGTACCGTGCTCAGTAAACCAGAGCCGCCCGGACACCGGGTTCACGGCAATCCCTTGCGCATTCCGGATACCATAGGCGTAAGCGCCGGGTACTGTATCCGGTCCCAAATCTGGATTGTCATCAGGAATACTGCCATCTGCATTAAGACGGTAAATGACGCCCCGATAATCCGTCAGGTCTTGCGCAATGGGAAGATCTGGCTGACGGGCTTCTGAGAACAGGCGTTCGCCAATCGTGATATACAACTTTCCATCTTGACCAAACGTCATGCCACCCCCGTAATGGAACGAGCCATCTGAGAATGGCAATGCAACAAGCAACGGCTTGATGTCTGTCAGCGTATTACCCTCAAGCCGGCCGCTTATTACTTTTGTTGTTGTCCCTTCTCCTTCTTCAGCAACATAGGATAAAAACAGGCGCTTGTTTGACACAAAATCTGGATCCAATACCACCTCCAGTAACCCTTCATTGAATGTTAAGGTGAGCCCCTCTTCGATACCAAACGGATAATGAAGCGACGTGGCATCTTCAACTGTTGTTGTCACCGAATCAGCACGATCAGCAGGTAGGCCCTGGATGATCTGTCTTTCATTGGTGAGCAGGTTTACGCGTAACAAATGGCCGTCCTTTTCGGTTACCAGCGCTTCGTTTTCAGACAAAAAAGCCATACTCCATGGCCTTTTGAGATTTTCCATCACCACCTCTTTTACCGGCCTCATTTGCTCTGCTTGTCTTTCAGCCTTCCCACATCCAATAAACAGCAGAGGTAGTAACCAGATTAACTTATACATGACGTTCATTTACGGTTTGTCGTTTTTCAAAACAGTACGCCTGGAAGATGGTGGTTTGTAGCTTGGGAGTCTTTAGCAATCATGATTCTTGTAATAAAATTTCCGGATGGAGAGAAAGATTTGTGCTTTAACGCTGAATTTTCAAGACCGCTCTTCTCTCACCTCACTCCACAAAAAACTACGCCGTCGCAAACTGCTTCCTAAACTGCGAAGGGGTGAGCTTAACTCTTGATTTAAATTCGATGTTGAAAGACGTGACATTCCCAAAGCCGCAGTCAAAGGCGATCGTTGCGATTTTATCCTGCTTCCTGGCCGGCGCAATCAATAATTCCTTCGCCCGCTCAATCCTGTAGTGATTGACAAACTCAGAAAAATTCATCTGTTCATTTTCGTTGATTGCCTGGGATAATATGCGCGGCTTCACATCAAGCTCAGCCGCAATTACCTGCAATGATGCTTCGCTGCTCAGGTACGTCTCCTCTTTCTCGAACAGGTCTCTAACCTTTTGAACAAGCTGCTTTGATTCGGCTGTTCCTACAGAGGATTTTGCATACTTCTCCAAAACAAAATGATGCTTCTTGAGAAACAGAAACGAGAAGATGTAAATCAGAAAGGAGAAAGAAGTCGCGCCCAGTAAATAGAAAGGAATAATCCCAATAAAAATGCCCGCATACAACATATATACAAGGGTTACACCAATAGTGATGTTACGATACCAGGGTGCAAGTCTGTGCTGTGCATTGCCGGCTCCCCCATAAATTAACCACCATGCACATCCTATATAGAACAAGAAATGTAATTGAACGAGTGTGTACGGGATTAGAGAGAGGGCATCCCGATCGTTGGGGATAATTTTGCTAAACAGTACAAACAGTACAAAGGGAATCAGGTGGTAATAGTTCTTTTTGGGAAAGGTTTTATCCTTTTCAAAAAGCGTCCGCCCATAAAACCACAGAAACGGCCCGGCAAGCAAGAATCCTGATATGCCCAGATTTCGTGGCCAGGGTCCGATATAAGTGTAGTTGTATATAACAGCCTTCCCAATCCTGATGGTTAGCCCCAGCAAGAGAAGACCGAGCAACACATTGGCTTGTCGGTTTCCTGTTTTTAACGTGAGTAGGTATATGGTCAGAAACAATGCCTGAACAATACCTAAACAGCCCAGCACCAGAATGGTATTCGGCTCTCCAAAGTTAAACGATTGCAAGATCTGAGTTTGGCTTTGATTCTTTATTCCACATCAAACCCATACTATGCAATTAAAAGAGATGTTGCATACAGCTTACGCCGGCAATAGCGTAAGCTGTATGACTTGTTCTTACCATGCGTGGTAAAATTGTTGGACTCAATAAAGAATCAGGTTTTTAGTTTGCTGCTCTCCACCAACGTGTAACACTACCCGATAACTCCCCGCCGCAAGGTTTTGGGCACCTATATCAAACGTCATCACTGAAATCCCGGGATTAATCTGTACAGATTGTTTCAGCACGATTTGCCCCATCATGTTGTATAAAAACAACTGGCCTTCCTGCTGGCCCGAGCGTGTATTATTGATCACCTGAATCTTGACCGTTGCAGTATCCGAGGCCGGATTGGGGAATACATCTAACGAGATGGTCTCTGCTCGTGCAGGTATTGCTTCGGTGCTGGTATTGATAACTTCAGCGATATTTATTCGCTGATAAACGGCAACGTTTGTCAGAAATTGACGATTACCGGCTGGCCAGTGGACCACAAGGGTGTCGACAATGGCGGCGTCTCCAAACCCGAAGTGGGCCACCAGGCTGTTTTGGCCGGCATATCCCGATTGCGATTGTACTTCTCGCATTTGCCAAACGGCTTGCCCATTGATTGTAGCCTTCACCTCCACGCGAGCCCCAACCCCATCACGATTGGTTGCAACACCCGTCAACTTGACGGCAAGCCAACTGTTGTCGTTGCCCTCGTTGAGCATCAGGGTATTCGCTTGCTCGGAGCCTGATGAACTGTTCTTGCAATTCGCAAAGGCGACATCCAGAAAGCCATCGTTGTTTACGTCTCCCCAGGCAACGCCGAATGAGCATATGGCCTCGTTGCTTTCAAATTCGTCCGATACATTCACGAACGTGCCATCTCCCTGATTTTCGTATAGTTCGTTAGGCAGGTTCGTATTACAAAATCCATTGCTAACCACAAGGTCCAGATCACCGTCGTTATCGTAATCACCAAAAGCAGATCCGAACGTGCAATTGAGTCCTAACACAGTCGGGTCATCTGTTATTTCCTCGAAACTGCCGCCTAAATTCCGATAGAGCTGATTGTTCAGCGGGCGGAAGAAATTCGAGTTGCCGGCAAACAGATCCAGGTCCCCATCATTGTCGATATCTCCCCAGGAGCCCGTCATTGTGCTTTTGTTGGCAGACACGATGTCGCCCTGGGTGAGCTTCTCAAAGGTGCCACCGCCACGGCCCCAGAAAATGTGATTCGGGCTATTGCTTTCATTGGCGACAAACACGTCCGTTATGCCGTCATTGTTGAAATCACCCCAATTGACGCCGCGGCTCAGGTCGGCATCATTCACAAGTACGTGATTTGTGATTCGCTCAAATTTGCCGTTTTGTAAATTTCGATAGAGGAAGTTATTCTTGCTTGTGCCACTGTTTGTGACGTAGAGATCCAGCCAGCCATCATTATCGTAATCGCCAAAAGCAGCGGTCTCGGCAAAAGAACCACCCACCAGACCAGCGTTGCCGTTATAGTTCAGGTTACCGGCGCCATCGTTCAGATATAACAAATCTTCTGCCCCATACCAGCTTGATACAACCCCGTCGATGTGACCATCGTTGTTGTAATCTGCAAAACTGGCGCCGTCAGACGGGTTGCTCGCACTTATAATCGCCATGTTTGTGACCTGAGTAAATTGCCCCGTGCCGTCATTGATGTATAACAGATCCGCCTGCCCATTCTCGGGTCCATTGGAGATATACAGGTCTTCCCATCCATCATTGTTGAGATCCAGAAAGTTTACACTGCGGCTGTCTGAAACTGTATTCGTTACCGGCCCGGAGGCAAGCTTGAAAGTTTGGGCCCGCCCATTAAGCGCGATACTTAGAAATATGAGTGAAAGGAATACACATTTAATCCGTTTCCCAATGGGGTGCTGCATGACATGCCTCCTTGTTTGCGCCTGGTTTTCTACAATAGTTTTCAACACAAGCCTTAACACCTGCTTGCGTGCTGTTTTCGCCAACATATCAAACGCCCGGCCTGTATTTTCCGAAATGATAGGAAGGACTCGAAAGGGGGGCCAAAGGACTACAATGAGGTGTTTTACGACCTTTATTAGCAGCAGGTAGTCGTTGGGGGGTATTTGCCGGTCGAACGGATCTTTTCTAAGGAATACACCGGCATTTTTCGGATCTTTGTGATATGTCTCAGCGCATCATTCGACATATTCTTTTTTGGTTTTCCTTCGTGACGCTATATGTCATCAGGGACATGCTTTTTGCCGGCCCGTCGGATCTCGCCTACCCATTCTGGCATAGGGTCATGCGCTTTTTTTTCAGTGAGCTTTCCATTTTACCCTGGAAGGCCATTCCTTTTTATGTGCTGTTCTATTTCCTTATCCCTCGTTTTTTCAGCCAAAAACAATACGCCAAAACAGCCGGCTATTTTGTGTTTACGCTCTGTATCTGCTTGATAGGATATCGATCGATGGTCGCGCCTGTATCCCAGCTACTATACAATGAAACACCTGCATTCAACGTGTATGCTTTTGAGCGATTCATTTATACTGTGACAGATTTGCTGCCGGCGCTTGGCCTTGCTTCTACAATAAAGCTGCTTAAAGGCAGCATCATCTTTCGGGAAAAGGAAGCCGCATTACAAAATGAGAAAAGAATCTCTGAACTCAGTTTCCTGAAAGCCCAGACCAACGCGCATTTCCTTTTCAATACACTGAACAACTTGTATGGACTTGTCCGGCGAAACGACCCAAGCGCTGCTTCTTCCATCCTCAAACTGTCGAATATTGTACGCTATATCCTGCATGAGTGTGATGGCACCACCATTCCTGTTGCAAACGAGATTAAGGTAATTCGTGATTATCTTGCATTGGAAAAACTGCGATACGATGAGCGCCTTCGCATCGACTTCGAGATCCATCTAGCAAACGACCCCGACCGTTTGCCACTAGAAATTCCGCCCTTGATATTGCTCCCTTTTGTAGAAAATGCCTTCAAGCACGGTGTGAGTGAAACAAGGATGGATCCCTTTGTTGCTATCCATCTGCAGGAATCCAACAGCCGGCTCCATTTTCAGGTGACAAACAGTCGGGACCATGAAGCGGAGACAAACGAGCAAGGCATTGGATTGAAAAACGTCAAAAGACAGCTTGATTTAATTTACGGCGACCAATATACCTTACAGGTTCATCCCAATGACACTGTTTTTTCTATTGATCTATTGATTCATCTTAATGGAAAACATGGGTAATCAACCACTTAAGTGCCTGATCATAGAAGATGAACCCATCGCGGCTGAGGTCATCCGTGACTATGTTGAGCAGGTCGCTTTCCTTGAGTTGCGGGGTACGTGTAAAGACGCAATCTTTGCATTGGAGCGGATGCATGAAGAGCAAATCGATGTGATTTTCCTCGATATACATTTACCGAAACTAAAAGGGCTAGATTTCTTGCGAAGTCTGCAGCAAAAACCTCAAACCATCCTTACCACAGCCTATCACCACTACGCACTGGATGCCTTCGAGGAAGATGTAGTGGACTACCTTATGAAGCCTATTGAGTTTTCTCGCTTTCTCAAAGCTGTTAATAAGCTTAAAAGGCCGGCTGATACAACAAGCCCATCAACCAACATTGTCCCAACTACTAACACATCACCAACTCACAAGGAATCAACAGCAACCCAAGAACGTCCTTTCCGTTTTTTCAATGTCAATAAACAGATGGTCAAGGTATTCTACGACGAGATCCTGTTTATTGAAAGCCTGAAAGACTATTCAAAAATCATTACCCGAGAACAAACTGTTGTCACCCGCGGGCAAATAGGAGAAATGGAAGCGCTGTTAGATACGCATGGTTTTCTACGCATTCATCGCTCATATCTGGTCAATCTTTCTGCAATCCGGGCGTACTCTGCTACAGATATTACTGTTGATGATCAGGCACTCCCCATTGGCCGTAGCTACAAAGGGTTGGTATCAAAAGCATTGCAATCCTATTTTTAGCAGTTGAAGCTCCAAACTGGACATCGAGCGATGGAATATCGAACATCCAACAAGGAATTTCCAATGATGAGGTGTTCTTAAAATCCTTCATCATTGGAAATTCCTTGTTGGATGTTCGATATTCCCGACTTTTATATTTACACTGCTATGCGCTCATCTCACTACTGTGCAGTACCATGCAGTTGGTCGTTCGTTTGTCTAATTACACTTTCAGCTATGTCAAGCAATTGATATGCAGTGGCAAGGACGTACGCCTGCTCATAGCGACTTTGTTTTTACTTGGTGCGGGTTGCCAACCATTATCGGAAAACATCTTTACTACAAGTACAGAGGCAAACTACCAGCCGGGAGACGACATCCGATGGGCACAGCCTGACTGGGATGATACAAACTGGCCGCAATCACCAATTCTGGATTTGCCAGATGAACCCCGTCTGTTTTGGATACGGCTGGACATGCCAGTTCATGAAGTGGAGACACTCGGGTTATCCATAGCCGGCGTCGTAGCCAGGGAGGTTTACTGGGATGGTATATTAATAGGGCAATCAGGGCGTGTTGGGACCGATTTCAACAGCGAACAGGTTGGCCCCATCGACACTACCTTTCGCATTCCTGATTCGCTGGCATTCCCCGGACAGCACACCATCGCAGTACGCGTCTCTTCGTTTCGGCGTCCGCAAAGTACGTCGGGCCTCTTAATGAAATTCACCAGCGGGGAGTACAGAGAATTAACGGCAGCCTCGCTCCGCTCCGCCGGCATTCCGCTCCTGTTTCTGGGCGGATTTATGCTTGTAGCGCTCTACTATGGCGTCCTCTATTTTGCAGATCGGCGCCGGCTGCCCTACCTCTTCACCTCCATGTTATGCCTGGCCGTTGCAGCCTTGCTGATTGCCGAGAGCTTGCGCACGACGATTGGGTACACTTATGACCTGCATGCCGTACGCCTGGGTTTTATCGAACTCCTAACAACCATTGTTGGGGTACTGCTTGCAACCACCTTTGCAATACAATTTGAGCTTCACCGTCGCTGGGTACTGGCCGGCATGTTGGTTATTGCTGCCGGTGTGGCGCTATTACTCATTGAAGACCACGAAACGGGTACATATGCCGTATTCGCGATATCGCTCGCAACGGCATTAGGCGTCACCGCATGGGCCTTTCGTGACCGTAAACCCGGCGCGTCTATGGCCTTAACAGGCGTCACGATCTGTTTTGGCGTACTGCTGCTGACAGGACACGATTTTATGGACGGCGCGTTCTTTCCTGCGTTTGGTATTCTCATAGCGGGGCTCCTTATTTCGGTTGGGCTACAAACACGAGAACAACGCGATCGTCATGCCCGAGCGTTGGCCACAACCGCGCGATTGGAAACAGAGTTGTTAAAAAAGCATCTCCAGCCTCACTTTCTCATGAATACACTAACCTCAGTGCTGGAATGGATTGAGACCAATCCCAAGCTCGGAGCGCGTGCCATTGAAGCCCTGGCCGCTGAGCTTCGCACGCTCACTGAAGTATCGGGCGAGCAACTCATCCCGATGTCCCGGGAGCTGGCCCTCTGCCGCGCCCATCTGGAAGTTATGGGCTATCGGCAAGCGGTTCAGTTTGAACTGGAAGCAATCGGTGTAAACACAGAAGCACCCATTCCGCCGGCTGTAATCCACACCTTGATAGAGAATGCCATTACGCATAATGCATACCCGCCGGGGAAGGTAACTTTCACGCTTAGCGAAACACACGCGGACCATCAACGCCAACTTGTCCTTTCTACTCCCCTCGCCGGCGCATCTCGCGAACCTCGGCAAGAAGGTGGAGGTTTACGATATGTCCGTGCCCGACTGGAAGAAGCCATGCCCGGCCGGTGGACACTTCGCTCCAGCGAAGAAGCTGATAAATGGGTTACACACATTGAGATATCTGAAAGAAGGCAAGCTTAATGCGCGTATTGATTGTAGAAGACGAATTGGTGATTGCCCAGCGACTGGAGCGATTACTCACCCTTGAGTTAGCCGGCGAACTCACGCATCTCGATCGGTGTGCAACGCTGGAAGAGGCTGAAAAATGGCTTATCCAACACCCGGTGGACGTGGTCTTTCTGGATCTGAATCTCAATGGGCAAGACGGTTTTAACCTCGTAAAAGATATTACATCAAGAGCATTCCACACCGTTGTTGTTTCTGCACATACCGAACGTGCGATGGAGGCTTTTGAAATTGGCGTACTCGATTTTGTTGGCAAGCCATTCGGCGCAGAGCGAATCCATAAAACTGTAGAACGCTTGCGTGGTACGCAGGCTAATCATCCAGCTGCCTCGTTAGCCATCCGGTCTGCCGGCCGCATTGACCTCGTCCCAATTGCGGATGTTGCTTACATCCAGGCAGCCGGCTCGTACTCAGAACTTGTGCTTCGCGATGGAGCTGTACGAGTACACAGCAAATCTCTGGAACGCTTGCTGGCCATTCTTCCGCCAACCTTTGAGCGAATTCACCGGTCGTACGTCGTCCGTCTGGATGAAGTTATTCAAGTACGTGTTCGTGAAGGAAGTCGCTACGCCGCGGTACTCGCGTCTGGCCAGGAAATCCCCATCGGGCGAACACGCGTTGATGCCGTACGCGCACGTCTTGGTGCAGGCTAATTGGATTTCCTACCAGTCGCACAATTCAGGATTTACTTCCAAAAACCTTGAATCCAGAACCACAAACCCGGAATGACCAACAGCCAGTGAGTCGTTCACACAAGCAGCGAGTTGTTCACAAGGTTTGTTGTATCTAGTGAAGATCTGTCACGTCAAGGAGCTACAAATTTACTCTTCCATTCATCAGCTAGCGGCCTTGCCGTTGCACAGCCGTCACTGCGCTATGCGATTTATTCTATTTGTTATCCTGCTCACCACCGCAGCCTGCGCCGGCACCAATCGTGTCGATCCACACGCTGCCGGCGTTGATTCTTCCTTACAAAATCTGGGGCCAACCATTGATGCGATTGTTCGCGAAGAAATGGAGGCCACCCATCAGCCGGGCGTTGCTGTTGTTATCGTGCAGAACGGTAAAACGGTGATGAAACGCGGCTACGGCGTTACCGACTTCACGACCAACCAATCCGTAGATACAGAGAAAACGTTGTTCAGGATTGGATCCGTTACAAAAGCCCTGACAGCGCTTGCGCTTACCCGATTGATAGACGACAAACGCGTCGGACTGGACGATGACGTTACCACCTATTTTGATGAGATTACAAATCTGTCTGGCTCTAACAAACCTGTTACGGTAGAAAATCTGATCACACACACGGGCGGATTTGATCAGATTGGCCTGGGCCGGCATGTAAACTATTTCAACCGGTCACTTGACGATCGCAAAGGCATGCGCCTAAGCCTTGCCGCGTTTCTTGGCGATAACAATCTTCGCCGCGTAACCCCGCCGGGTGAGCTTTTTCGGTATGATACCTACGGCATCTCTCTCGCCGGCCTCGTCCTTGGCCGGGCAACTGGTCTTTCATATGCAGAAGCGATGCATCAGGAGATGTTTGAACCGTTGGGTATGACCAGAAGCTTTGTCGAAGCAGATGACGCTCATTTTAGTGACCTCGCGATAGGTCATGGTTGGGTTGATAGCACGTATGTGGCACAACCATACGAAATCTACATGACAACACCCGCCTCTTCCATAGATGCCACGCCGGCAGATATGGCGCGGCTGCTTGAAGCGCTAACCGGAGGCGGGGCCAACGCGCATGGCCGGTTGTTTAGCGAAGAAACTGCTGCTGCAGTGCTTGCACCGCAATACCGGCCACATCCCGACTTTACAGGCATCACGCACGGATTATGGGAATCTCCCAGTGTAAATCCACCCGATGGACCCGGCGTTCATTCGGTAGGACATGGCGGCAGCATGCTTGGCTACTGGACACTGTTTGAAATCTTTACAGAGAAGAATATTGGCGTCTTTATCGCGACCAATCGCAACTTCGAAGCCGGCGGCGGACCTGTAAACCTCGGCACCAGAATCAATAACGCAGTCCTCAATGCGGTGTATGGTACACCACCAGCTATTCAGGTAGCGCCTGCTGTACCACTGGCCGGCCGCGACCTCAGCGATTATGTTGGAGATTACGCGAATGGTACGTTCTGCAAATCGTGTACCCAGCAGGAATTTGCCAGAGGCGCATGGTCTGCGCGAAATACGCGCACGGTCGAAAAAACTGAAGCAGGGCTTCTTGTTAACGGAGACGTATTCCTCCCAACTGCAGATGCAGATGTGTTTGTACGCGAAACCGGTGGAAGAGAATTGTTTTTCGGGCGCAATGCTGCAGGGGCTGTATCGTTTTACTCTTCTTCTTACGGCCCAGCCACATTCGAACGTGTGCCCGCTATGAGGGAATTGCGCGAAGGGCTAGACAAAGCAGCGCAATTCATCATGGATGGTCAATTAGATCAGGCAAAAGTTGCGATAACTTCTGCCTTGGATACAAGCCTCGACAGCGGACTGTATTTTGAGCATTCAATCAACGCGCTGGGATATCAATATCTCCAGAATGAACAAACAGATATGGCCATCCTGGTCTTCCAGTTCAACGCGCAAAGCTTCCCCGAATCATGGAACGTACACGACAGCTATGGAGAAGCCCTCGCTGTCGCCGGCCGGTATAAAGAAGCGATCGCTGCCTACGAACGATCGGTTACACTAAACCCGGACAGTGAGAGTGGCGTGGCAGCGTTGGCAAGTCTGAGGACGCGATAGAGAATTGTGGGTGGAGAGTTGTGAAGAAAAAATCTCTCTTCTCTCAACTCTCCACCCACATACAGGGTTAAAAAACCAGACCGAATCAACAATCAGTTTAAACACCTACCAGAACCGAGACTACTCTCCATCCAACTCCAGGTGTTCGTGTTTTTCGAAGAGTGAAACGTTGGCATCTTGAACGGCCTGCTGGTAGCTGGCCCAATCTTCTGCAAAAAACGTGTTGATCTCTTCGATTGCAGTATTTAACACATCCCGTGATTGCTTCAGAGCAATGTGCGCACTTTCATCGGGGGCATTAAATCCGGAAGTAATATAACCGCGCGCCGTAAACAATTTTGATCGCACGGTTTGCGGATCCCGGCGAATCCCTTGGACTTGTTTGCCCGACATTTTGTCGGAAAAGGTATCCAGTTTCTCTGTAAGCTCTTTGCCCATTTTTTTCAGATCAGCAGCCTTTTCCTCATCCAAATCATCAAGCCGGCTATTCACCGCCTTGATCGTCGATTGCGCATCCTTGATCTGATCTGAGGCTTTATTAAAGACTTCAGCATCAGATTCCCACCCATTATAAAGCGCAAGCCGAGCTGCGAGATCTTCGATGCTGGCATCAACGCGCGGGTCCATTTTTACGTTGATTTCGGTTTCGCCTGTATGCTCTCCATAGCTGATGCGTGCGGTGTAGGTACCGGGCAATACAGAGGCACCAGCCGGCTCTGAATCGTCGTTGTCATTACCACCACCGAAGCCAAAGTTAAACCGAATGCCTTTCTGACGCATCTCCCAGTAGGTTCGGTTGATCCCTGCCTCTGCCGGTCCTTTCAGCGTCCGGATTACTTCACCCGCTGCGTTCAGAATCTCGATTTTAACAGACTCCTTCTTTTCATCATCAGCGGCAGGTGCTTCTGCCGGCGCATTCGGGCCGCTCTGTGCCGCTGCAGCGTCTTCAGAAACAGCCATGCTTTTGAGGGCATCCGGATTTACAGCGTAGGTGATCATGGCGCCGCGTTGGCGGTTTTCGCCGGCAAAGATCGCCTGTGCCGCAAAGCGTGTACCGGTGGCCTGACGGTAAACCGCCTGATATGCATCTGGTGCATCAAACACGGTTAACGGTGCTTCTAAAATTTCAGCCCCCTCCGTGGCCATTGCGCGTAACGGACGGATATCATCTACAATAAAAACGGAACGACCAAAAGTACCCACAACGAGATCATGATCACGCGGGTGTAACGCAAGATCCATTACTGAAGTCGTAGGAATACCATTTTTGAAGGCGTGCCAAGAACTGCCGGCATCCAGGCTGAAATACAATCCGAACTCAGTGCCAAGGAAAAGCAGGTTCGGCTCTTCCGGGTCCTGCGCCAGGGAAAGCGCGTATCCCCAGACATCTTCACTATCTGCCAATCTTTCCCAACGCTTTCCGTAGTCACGCGTGTGATACACATACGGCTCCCAGTTATTGCGTCGATGATCTTCAAGCACAACAAAAGCTTCTCCCGGTGTATGCAATGATGCTTGAACCTGCGTAACCCAAGATCCTTGCGCGAGGTCTTTCATGCCGGCCACAGTATTGGTCCAGGTCTTACCGCCATCTCTGGTTACCTGTACATTGCCATCATCTGTACCTACCCAAATCACATCAGACTCAACGGGGCTTGGATCTACTGCAACAATGGTTGTATAATTTTCAGCACCCGTTACGTCATACGTCAAACCACCGCTCTCGAGCTGCTTCTGCTTTTCAGGATCGTTTGTCGTCAGGTCGGGCGAGAGGATTTCCCACGTGTTTCCGTTGTCTGTGCTTTTGTGCAAAAACTGGCTGCCGTAGTAGATGGTGCTTGCATCGTTCGGGTCCTGCTCAATGCCGGCATTCCAGTTGAAGCGTAGCACTTCTCCATCTGGATGGATGGGCTTCACGTTTTTTGTATAGCCTGTTTTCAGATCAAACCGGCGCAAGTTGCCGCCCTGGCTCATCGCGTAACCCATATCCGGATTTTCCGGGTGAATCATCACGTCAAAACCATCGCCAAACGCCACTTCTTCCCAATACGAATTGCGGATGCCGCCGGCGCGCCACACCTGGCTGGGTCCACACCACGAACCGTTATCTTGCAAGCCACCGCATACGCGGTAAGGCACACTGTTATCTACACGGATATGGTAGAACTGCGCCAAGGGTAGGTTTTCGGCAAAACGCCACGTTTCCCCACGGTCGCGCGAAATATTCAGGCCGCCGTCATTTCCCTGGTAGATAAGGTTCGGGTTATTGGGATCGATCCACCACGCATGATGGTCGGGATGTACATCGTCCATAATGCGTTTGAACGTTTTACCCCCATCGTCGCTCACCTGAACGCCCGAGGCTAAATGGTAGATGCGGTTTTCATTGACAGGATCGACAAAGAGATCGTTGTAATAAAACGGCCGATTACTCACGCCACGGGAATCGTTGATCATGCTAAATTTGATGCCGCCATCTTCAGATCGATATAGCGCGTTCTTTTTAGCCTCAACCAATGCATAAACGATGTCAGGATTGCTCGGCGCAAAGGCTAACCCTAAACGACCAAGATCACCTTTGGGTAAACCATCTTCTTCGGTACGACGCGTCCAATTCGCACCGCCGTCGTGGGTGACATAGAGGCCCGAAGCTTCGCCACCTGAATTAAAACTCCACGGCCAACGTCGGAACTGCCACATGGCAACAATCAGTTTTTCAGGATTGGACGGATCAATTACCAAGTCACCAACGCCCGTTCTATCGGTGAAATAAAGGATCTTGTCCCACGTGGCGCCACCATCCGTAGATTTGTACACACCGCGATGCTCGCTGTCGCCCCACGCTGCGCCCTGGACGCCGGCGTAGACAACATCGGGATTGTCGGGATGCACAATCACCCGATGAATATTGCGGGTTTCATCCAGGCCAAGATGCTGCCAGGTATGACCGCCATCAATCGACTTGTACATACCGTTACCGGCATTCGCGCTGTTACGCGGATTGCCTTCACCTGTACCCACGTAAATGATGTCTGGATTTTTCTGATAGATGGCCACATCCCCTATGGAATGCACCGGCTGATCATCAAATATCGGCTCGAAGTCAATGCCGCCATTGGTGGTTTTCCAGAGACCACCTGATGCGGTGCCAATAAAGGCAATGTCCGGGTTTTCAACAATGGCATCGATGGCGGTCACACGCCCGCTCATCCCTGCCGGCCCAATGCTTCGTGCATTGAGGCCTTTGAGTTTATCAAGGTCGAGTTGTGCCTGTGCCGGCAAAGCTGTGAACAAAAAAACAAAGGCACAAATAGCCCATAGTCGTGTTTCGATTTGGTTTTGCATGGGGACGGTAGGTGTCTTGGACTGAAACGATGAGGAGTTCAATAGCTAAACTAATCAATCGCTAACAATAGCTAAAGCAGAGTTGTAACGGAGGTGTGAATTCGGTTTGCGCGTTTTCCGTCTTTAGATATCAGTATTCAGCAATAAAAAAGTAAAATCTGATAACCGAGAACTGCTTACTGAAAACCATAGATGAATAGAACCTTTTTCATACCTTACGTATACCTTTTGCGAACAAAAATCGATTATCCTT
>JBGCEN010000329.1:0-42325 GCA_045106435.1 Rhodothermales bacterium | reverse complement strand
CAAAAAGGAACGCAGATATGGGCAAAAAGGACGCGAAATGCATTTTGCAAGTTAATTGTCCACACGCCCTAGTTGTACGATGGAGCTATACTATCGGGGAGATGATCAACGATTAGAGATCTGAAAAGCAGGAGTTTGGCTCTGTTCAGGTCCCTATCTACGGTCCGTGTTGAAAGGGAGAGTTCTTTGGAGATTTCCTGAATGGACATTTGTTTATAAAACCTGAGTTCGATTACCTGGGCCAGGCGGGGATTAAATGCAGCCAATTGCTCAACTGCTTGTTTAAGTTCGAGCGCCGGCTCTTCCGTTGTACTGGCTACCTGTACCGCATCATCAATGGTACATCTGTTTTTTCTCCCTTCTCGTTTGAGAGAATTTCTGTTGCGCGCATAATCAATCAACGTGCGTTTCATCGTGCGCGAGAATATCCTGTAGAAATGCTCCCTGTTTTTCCAGGATGCTGTGGATGAAAACAGGCGCAAATAGGTCTCGTGAATAAGCCCATTCACCGAGAGGGTGTGGTCTTTTCTTTCAGATATCATGAGATGATCTGCAATAACCCGCAGTTTTTGATAGATGAGCGGCCATCGATAATCGTTGGATAGCGCAAAGCCATTCTGCGCTTTTTGGAGGAAAAGGGTAAGATTTGTCCGGTCGGAATATGGCACAATCGTATGGGTCTTTTTACACAGTGAAAAATGGATTTGCCGTGGGGCATAACACATGAATTACTGTGGGGGGCGGGTGCAGACGTCCAGGCGTTGCTTCTTGCTACAAGAGATTAAGAAGATTTGAAAAGAAGCTGAACCTACCATTTGAGTAATAAAATACTACTACGGGATGATTCCTGTTGAAAATGTCTCGAAGAACAGGCAATCAAGAAATGGTAAGCATGCATTGTTCAGGTTCGCAATGCTACTCATTTGTTTGATGTTCAGGATCGCGCTGCAATGCTTTAAACCGCAGAATAGTGCGTTTTTAGCAAGTAATCGCAGATTGCCGGCCTTTAAAAGGAATGGGATCCAACTTAGAATTGTGACAACAATTACATGAATGTGTGATGTGGGGGCCATTCGTTATGCTTAGCGTGTACCTATTGAGATGTTGAAGTAATCGGAGCACTATTGTGGAAAACATTCTTTTCTTCAAGCAAGGCGAAGAACTGTTGATTGAGGAAGAGGCTTTTGTTGTGTTGAAGGTCACAGATCTTGGTACAGAAGACGTACAACTTTCGAGTTTTTGCCAGTGGGGGACGCATATTCTCACACTAGAGCGTTCCCGTGATGGAAAATGCTATGCGGCCACGCGATATGCTTCTGGAGAGATTGGCGCTCCATTTCCTTTCAAATTCTCTGAAAATGGTACTTAATGGCTGATAAATTCAGTTTTGATCGCCTGTTGAAGACGGCATTTAAAATCTTGTGAGAATTTTCCCGTAGGGTTGTGACAACATTGCGATGATTACGTGATGCGGTGGGCTACATTCATTTGTTATAATCCGGGGTGCAATCATCAACCAAGTACCATCCCGATATGAAGTACAACCCCAAAGACCCTTGGGATCGCGCTGCTATGGGTCTGTTGTTGGGGATCATCGTGCTACTTTTAGTGAGCATTTTTTCGGTGATATAGGAAGTGATTGTGAGATGCCTGGCGCGAAGCGAGTAGTTCTTACATGATCTAGCGCCGGCTTTTAGTTGTTTGTACTAGGTTTTGATCAGTTTGCTGATACCGTCCTTGTTTCTCCTAGGGCGCGAGCGTAAGAGTCTTTGATTCTTTGGTTACGATCAGTAATCCGTATTTTAATCAGGTGCAATAAGAGCCGGCCCTTATTTATTGAAAAGTTGATCCAGGGTTCAGGGTGGTATTTAAACCCGTTCTTGTTACAATCATGGCTGTAACAGGGACGGGTTTTTTTTGTTTAATTTAGAACGGCAGCATGTAAAACTGCACAATATAGAAGGCGTGGAACTCATCATTCCTTCTACATTCTGCCGTTTTACATGCTGCCGTTCTAAATTTCGCAGACTCTTACAAAATGCGCCAAACTCATCCGCTGGATATACCATTGGCTTTAACCGGTGCGCGAAAAAAGACATAGGGAGGAGCATTTTTTGTTGTTCAGGGAAGGTGATAGGTTGACAGGCGAGGCTTGATTGCTGGGTATATTGGAACACGTTATCAAGCTAATCCAAAGCATTTGCCTCCCGACATGCCGAACAGCTTCGCTCTTACCTCTACCAACTCGATCGTACCAAATCACTCTAAAGCACTCAAGGTGCTCAAGCAAGTAATTGAGATCTCAATTGTTCTTGCTACCTTCCCACTCTGGTTTCCAATCTGCGCAGTGATCTACTTCGCAATCTGGTTTGAAGATCGCAAAAACCCACTCTTTGTACAGGAGCGTCTGGGTAAAGGCGGCAAGGGTTTTCGGACATTCAAGTTCAGAACGATGGTTCCTAATGCTGAAGAAGTGCTCAAAAAAGTACTGGAAGAAGATGAAGAGCTACGCACTGAGTGGGAAACGTTCTACAAGCTTCGCAAGGACCCACGTGTAACGAAGATCGGCAAATTGCTTCGCCGCACGAGCCTTGATGAGCTGCCACAGCTTTTCAATGTACTTCTCGGAGACATGGGAATGGTTGGGCCCCGTCCACTTACAGCATACCACCAGGATGTTCTTCCAGAAAACGTAAGAACACTCCGCGAATCTGTAAAGCCGGGAATCACAGGACTATGGCAGGTATCAGGAAGAAGCGACTCGGGCACAGAAGGCATGAAAAAGTGGGACCCTTACTACGTACAGAACTGGTCAATCAAACTTGACCTCACCATCCTTGTCCGCACAGCATTTGTAGTTGTAGCTTGCAAAGGGGCGTATTAGAAAGTTAAAAGTTAAAAGTTAAAAGTTAAAATGAGGAGTGAGGGGTTGTTGGGGGAGTGGGGAGGGCAAGAATTGCCAGAGGAGGAAAAAATGGCCGATCTGATTTACTGGGAAAGGCCTGGGCTTGCTGAAAAGGGGAGGAAGTGAATTGGAACGGAGGTTGGTAAAGCGTAGGATGGCTTAATCATGCGAACTCCTGTTTGACAAAAACCCGGTCTTTTTAAAGATCGGGTTTTTGTTTTTATACCGTATTCAGTTGTTGCCTGAAACAAGTGGGAATTCTAAATTTGATCAGGCCATAACCATTTCCAATAAGCCACCTATTTTGGATCTTAATTCTCTTCGGTCAACGATAAAGTCGATAAAGCCATGCTCTTTCAAAAATTCAGCACGTTGAAATCCTTTCGGTAAATCCTGGCCAATTGTTTCCCGAATCACACGTGGGCCGGCAAACCCAATGAGTGCTTCAGGCTCAGCGAGGTTGAAATCACCCAGCATGGCAAAAGAAGCTGTCACGCCACCTGTGGTTGGGTTTGTCATCAGAGAGATATAAGGCAGGCCGGCGTCGTGCAAGCGTGCAAGATGTGCACTGGTTTTTGCCATTTGCATCAGACTCAGCGCCCCTTCCATCATGCGTGCGCCACCACTTTGGGAAATAATCATGAGCGCCATGTTTTCTGTATAAGCGCGTTTAATGGCACGTGCAATGACTTCTCCTACCACAGAACCCATGGATCCACCAACAAAAGCAAAATCCATGGCGGCAATAGACAATGGTTGCCCATGTATCAATCCGGTTGCAGCACTGGCTGCATCGTGGAGGCCTGACTTAAGTTTTGCTGAGGAGATTCTTGACTCGTAGGATTTGCGATCCACAAACTCCAGTGCATCAACAGATACCAACTCTTCATCATGTAAAGTATAGTCTCCTTCATCGTATAGGAGGGAGAAATAGTTGCTACTACCCATACGCATGTGAAATCCAGATCCGGGGAATACCATCGCATTTTCTTCCAAAACACGGTAGTTAATAATTTCACCGGTAACAGGACACTTTGCCCATTGCCCTTCGGGCACGTCTATCTGATCACTACGCTTGGTATTGATGCCGGCTTTTTCTCGCTTGAACCAACTCATGCTTCTATCTTCTGCTGGATGCAAATTTCCTTCATCTTTTTTCACCTAACAAGGTACGTGTTTCGAGGAGACGAAACATCCCTTAGAACGGCAGGCGATCAAAGATCGATTTTTTTCGTGATTTAGGAATGAACTCATTCAGGTAAAATGGCTCAAAACTTCCTAAATCATCTACAAGCCCGATTTTATGACGGGCTGCTCCCAATGTTGCAATGGTGCTTGCTGAAGGGCAAACAATGTGCGCCGGCAAGAGGCTCACTTTAATATGTCCGAGCGGGGCCAGGCAGTCAGCCACAAACGGACCGCCTTCCCCAACGACAATCACATGGGGCTCTTTTGTCTGCGATGTTGCGCTGGCGATAAAAGGAGCAATTTCGTCTTGCTGCAAGGAGGCTATGGGGCCTAGTGCCTTTATAGAGGCTTGTGCTCCTGTTTCAAAAAGGCCCAGATACACCTCATTTCTCCGTGAATTAAACGCAGCAGCTATTAAATCACCTGTTGATCCATAATGTGTCGCGTTGGTGGCAAGTGCTTCTATGGAGGGTACGCCTATCAGATCAATCTGGTGTGCAAAGGCCAACCCTTTGGCTGCACTGACACCAATGCGCAATCCGGTATAAGACCCCGGTCCTTTAGATACAACAATGCCGGCCAACTCTTCCGATGCCACTCCTGCATGAGCCAGCGTATCCTGTATCATGGGTACCAGGTTTTCTGAATGCGCTCGAGGCTGCGTCAGAACCATTTCAATGGCGATCTGGCTACCTTTTAACACAGCGACGCTACATACATCTGTAGCAGTTTCAATAGCAAGGAAAGAGGCCAATGTGCGTATGGGAATTTGTGCTGGCGTGGGGGCGAAATCAACTACGGCTGTAGCAAACACCCTCAAAAAGGGTGAGATGTACGAATATGATTAAAATCTGTTCTTGATTTTTAAATTGTCTCTTGTATACTTTGATTTAGTTGTTTGCAATTGAATGCAATGGGATGTATTAAAGAAAGCAGGCCTTCCGTTCGAAAAATACCTGTCCCGCTTTTTTACCATGATACCAAGGGAATAATGTCTTAGTAGTTTTGCGTAGAACCTAAAAAGAGGATGTCTATGAAAGTCTATGATGCCGATCACATCCGTAACGTGACCCTGGTAGGACACCAGGGGAGCGGTAAAACGATGCTCGCCGAAGCCATGTTGTTTAATGCCGGCGCGCTCAAGCGAATGGGAAGTATTGCGGATGGTAATACAGTAAGCGATTACCACCCAAGTGAGATAGAGCGACAGATGTCAGTTTTTTCTTCTCTGCTCCATGTGGAGAAAGATGGACACAAAATAAACATTCTCGATACGCCAGGATATCCCGACTTCGTAGGGGAAGTTGTAACATCAATGAAGGTAGCTGATACCGCTATTTTTGTGATGAACGCGGTAGAAGGCGTGCAGGTAGGAACAGAACTGGCATGGAGTACGGCTGCAGCTGCAGAGATTCCCAGTATGTTTGTCGTTAATCATCTGGATAAGCCAGATTCAAACTTCAAGGAGCTCGTAGATCAGGTACAAGGCAGATTTGGAAGAGGGGCTACGGTTGTACAAATAGCGGGAGGGGGGGGCACGCGGTCGATCATTGATGTCTTGTTGATGAAACAGATTTCATTCCCGGATAATTCAGGGAAAGCTCAAATAAGTGATATCTCCCCCGATTTCATTGAAGAGGCTGAGCAGTTACACAACGAATTGATCGAAAATATAGCCGAGAATGACGAGTCCTTGATGGAGCTGTATTTCGACAAAGGATCTTTAACCGAAGAGGAAATGCGTCAGGGACTTCATGAGGCGATGCTAAGGCGCCAGCTCTTCCCGATCTTCCTGACCAGTGCTACAGAAAATATTGGCGTTTCGAGACTGACAGATTTTATTTCCAACGTGTGTCCTTCGCCGGCTGAAATGCCGATGGCTGCCGTGTCTGAAGGGGATCCTGTGGCTCCCGATTCCAATGGCAAGCCGGTCGCATTTGTATACAGAACCATGGCTGAGCAGCACGTTGGTGAATACTCTTTCTTTCGTGTGTACTCCGGTACACTGGAGCAGGGGTTAGACCTCGAGAATGCCCAGAGCCATTCTGCAGAACGGCTGGGCCAGCTTTTTGGGATCAATGGGCGTGACAGAGAGCCTGCTGCAAAAATGGTGGCCGGCGATATTGGCGCTCTGGTGAAACTCAAGAACACCCACTCAAACAATACCCTGCGCAAAAAAGGAGACAACACGTCAATTAAATCGATCGAGTATCCCAGGCCTCGCTATACCATGGCGATCCGCACCACCAATCAAGGAGAGGAAGACAAACTTGCACAAGGGCTTCATGCGCTTGTAAACGAAGATCCCTCGTTGATTCTTACCCAGGATCCTCACTTGAATCAGATGCTTTTGGGGGGGCAAGGAGAAATGCATCTGTCGATTGCAAAGTATCGGTTGAAAAAGCGCTTTCACGTAGGTATCGAATACTTCAAGCCAAAAATATCTTATCGAGAGACGATTCAGGGACAGGCGCGTTCTTCTTACCGGCACAAAAAACAATCCGGTGGCTCCGGGCAGTTTGCAGATATCTCCATGATGGTAGAGTCGCTTGATGGACCATTCAATCCGCCGGCTGATATCACTGTGAGAGGTACAACCGAGCTTATAACAGAGTGGGGGGGCAAGCTAGAGTTTATTGACGGGATTGTAGGCGGGGTGATTGACATGCGTAGATTTGCCGGCTCTATACAAAAAGGTATTTTGGAAGCGATGCAAAAAGGGCCAATAGCCGGCTATCCTGTGGGCAATATCCGCGTTGTTATTTATGATGGCAGTATGCACGCAGTAGATTCCAATGATGCTGCCTTTAAAAGTGCCGGCCGTATGTGTTTTAGAGATGCGTTTCGGCAGGCGTCTCCTGTGATTCTTGAACCTGTCTGCAATGTTGAAGTAATGGTGCCGGGTTCTTACACGGGCGATGTGATGGGCGACCTAAACCAGCGCCGGTCCCGGATTCAGGGCATTGAGACTGAGGGCCTCTTGCAGAAAATTAAAGTACAGGTGCCTGAGGCTGAGCTTCATAAGTATTCAACGGCGCTTCGTTCAATGACACAGGGACGCGGTATACACGCTGCCTCTTTTTATCAATATGAAGCCATGCCTCGTAATATTCAGGAGCAGCTTCAGAAAGAGAATGAAGAAGCCGTAGAAGCGTAGGAACTGTAGGAACTGTAGGACAGCTAAACGTAAAACTGCAGAACCGCAGCAAGTGAATATCGAAGATGAAATCACTTGCTGCGGTTCTGCAGTTTCTTGGAACGTGTGGCGAGAGAGAGATTTGAACTCTCGACCTCCGGGTTATGAATCCGACGCTCTAACCACCTGAGCTACCTCGCCAGTTGCTGGTATATATTCGTAACGAATTTATCAGCCAGCCTAATAATCGCGTTTGTACCCATTTTTGTTTCTTATAACCTGTAAATCTTTTCCGAAAGGTAAGTTAACCAATAAATTCGAATGGTCTGGAGCGAAATTATTAATCAGCGGAGAGTGATTAAAGCGCTTAAAGGAGAAATCTCTCAACATCGCGTGGCACATGCTTATCTTTTTCATGGGCCAGATGGGGTTGGGAAGCGTGCTGTAGCGCTTGCGCTTGCTCAGGCATTGCAGTGTAAAGAACCGCATAGCGGAGAGGCAGGGAAAACGACTGCATGTGGTACTTGCAGTGCTTGTTTAAAGGCGAGCAAAATGATGCATCCCGATATTCATGTCTTGTTTCCCTATCCAACAGATGCCAAGCCAGAGGATATTGCTGAGCGACTCAGGTACTTTGGCGAAAATCCTTACGCCCCCTTTGATTATGTGAGGCGTCCATCATTAAGCGACCCGGGGAAAATATCAAATAAACAGGCGATCTATACGGTTTCTCGTGTAAGCGAAGAGCTTCGCCGTTCAATGAGTTTTAAACCTGTGGAAGGCCCTTACAAGATTGTCATTCTTACAGATGTTGAAGCGATGCGTCTGGAAGCAGCCAATGCTTTTCTGAAACTACTCGAAGAGCCAACGGGCGCAACCCTGTTTATTCTGATAACAACGCGCCCTGATAGGTTGTTACCGACGATAACGTCCCGGTGTCAGCGTTTGCGGTTTGATACGCTGCATGCGGACGATATAAGCAAGGCCCTTGAAGACCGTACTGAACTGGATACTACAAAAGCTCAAATGTTGGCAAGAATGGCCAATGGATCATACAGCAGGGCGCTTGAGCTGTCAGAAAATGAAGAGCTTTTGGGTAATCGGCAGCTTGTACTGGACTTCTTTCGATTGTCATATACACAGAATACCGACAAGATATCAGACATCATCCAGCAAATGAATGGATTGGGTAGGGAGCGCTTAAAAGGACTGCTGAAATTGATGTTAAGCTGGGTGCGGGATTTAATGCTTTTTAAAGTTACAGGCAATGACGAACTGCTTGTCAATCTCGATCAGCTTCAAACAATCAAGTTATTTTGTGAAAAGGTGCCCAACGCACAGATCGAGGCAATGGCCGGCCTGGTAGAAGAAGCCATCGAACTGATTGGTAGAAATGTTCAGGTAAATCTGGTCCTCACCGTGCTCGCGAATGGTTTGTACCGCGCCATGCAAGGGACAGAGGAAGATAGGCTGTATATACCGTTGCATGAAGTTTAGGCTGGATTTTAATCGTGCGTGCTCATAATAGCAACGCTTGCGCCAATCCCGGCATTTTAGTATCGTAGGTACGTTAGCAACATAAAAAGTGCAAAATCATGGGTTGTGGTTCATGTGGAACAGGCGGAGGATGTGGTGGCGCTGGTTGTGGTGGCCGTGGGAAAACAGGCGGTTGCGGCTCAACGCGAGATGGTACCTCTGCATGCCCTTCAATGCATGCATATGACTGGCTGAATGACCAGGGCCTCACTACAATTCCCATCGTCTACGATATTTTTGAAGTTGCTTTTAAAGGAGGAAGAAAAGAGTTCTACCGTAATAATGATCAGGATCTCCAGACAGGAGATTTTGTGATTGTAGAGGCAGATCGCGGTAAGGACTTTGGTACGGTGCATATGGTAGGGGAGATGGTGCGTTTGCGGATTCGATCCAAAGGGTTGAAAGATGATGCTGTCTTTCCCCGGATTACCCGCAAGGCAACGTTAAAAGACATTGAACGCTGGGAGGACAATAAAGAAAAGGAAACCGAGACTTTTCTTATTGGCCGGCGAACAATCGACCGAATGAATCTGCCTATGAAACTGGTTGATACCGAATGGCAATTCGACCACAAAAAAGTAACGTTCTATTTCACGGCAGATCATCGCGTAGATTTCCGGGAGTTGGTTCGTGAACTGGCGCGTAGATTCCGAACACGTGTCGAACTAAGGCAAATAGGAGCGAGGGATGAAGCTGCAAGAATTGGAGGCATTGGATCTTGTGGACGAGAGCTTTGCTGCTCTACCTGGCTACAGGAATTTAAGCCTGTATCTACACAGGCCGCCAAGGTTCAAAACTTACCCTTAAATCCCGTCAGATTGAGCGGCCAATGTGGAAGGCTCAAGTGTTGCCTGAATTACGAGCTTGAGCAGTACATGCAAGCGCTTCAATCTTTCCCCAAGATTGATTCAAAGATTATGTCTCCTCAAGGCAGGAGTGGCATTGTGCGAAAGATAGACATCTTTAAAAAGCGTATATGGGTCATTTATGAAGACAACGCCTGGGAAGATCTTTCTTTAGAAGATATTACTACTTCAAGCGGCCCTGCTGCTAACCAAGTGGAAGCTTGATCTGCTGATTTACTGCCGACTGATTTACTGCCGGCCAATTTACGACCGCCCCTTCATTACAGCCCCTTCACCAAAATCTAGCTGAGCAGGTCATCCAGGTTATCAAACCCCTCGATGTCATCCAGGATATCATCAGCTGTTGGTCTTACCAGAGCTAAGATAGCGCTATGGGGGACAATCATATAGTCCTTTTCCCTGAATGTAACCTCTATCATTTCCTTTCTGAGAAAAAAAGCCAGGTCTCCAATTTGTGCTTGCAGGGGGAGGTAGCGCGCGGCATTTCTTGAGGTAGCCCAGGGTTCACCATCAGAATATTCGGGATTTGGCATAATGTAGCCAGGTCCTACACGTACAATTCTGCCTATACTTACACGTTCTTTGTCAACAACGGTCGCTGGTAAATATAATCCGGATTTGGTTTGTTTTTCGCCGTCCTCGGGCTCAATCAAAACACGATCACCGATAATGATGATTTCTTCCATGGGTACTAATTTTGTTAACTGGTTTATACTCTGCTAAATGTCTGTATACCCTGAGATGGTCGCATGTAGTTCAGGGGACAGCGAAATCTACATAATTTGTGATTTGCAAGGTCTTCGTTGACTAACATGACATAAGCAGTCTGAAAATCTGCAGCTGTTATCAGATAATCAATTTTCTGAACGCTCTCGTATGCAGTTTTTAAATATAGGGACAGGTGTGGTTCCAGATGCGGTGAACAGAATTATGATAACAAAAAAAGCACCGCCATGTTGGCCGTGCTTTTTAAAAGAAGTGTGGTGTGTAAAGCGCTGACTAATAACTTGCTTTACAGGGCGAGTGGAATGGATTAGAATTCGTCTAGAGTTGGAAGACTACGAACAGTAGTAATCCAACAACACCGACTCCAACTACCATAACACGGATCAATCGATCTACAGGGTTTCTCATTCTGTTCTCCGGTTTGTGGTGGGTAGTTAATTGTTGCGTTGGTGAATACGCAGTGAGGTAGTTCTTTAATAAATAAAGAGTTAACGCATATAGTCAACAATATAGAAAGAAAAAAAGAGGTGACAGGCCCTTTTTAACCTGATCTTAGTCAAAAAAAACTAAAAAGAAGCATGCGTCTTTAGCTTTTTGCGTATAAGTGCGTGAGGAAGCGCTTGTGCGCTTTTGATTGAATTGCGTATGCGCCTTTGGATATTGGTGTTTTGGGCGCTGAAAAGCGCTTATAGATGTAGCTTTTAGTCGTGTGTGGAAGTCGTAGGAAAGTCAGAGATGTGATGAAAGACGAGCGATTAAATATCAAATACATGCGGGGCCATAAACGAGAAACAGCAGAATGAGAAAGATACCTTTCGTCATTCTGCTGCTTTGGTTTTAGGTTGCCATTCGCAAGCCTTCAAGTCTCGAAAAAATGAATCCAATGAAGCTGGATTCTACCACTCATTTTCTTCTTTTGTCACACCCATCTCGACCGGCGTTGGATAATCTTCTGTAAAGCAGGCATTGCAGTAGCCATGCTTTGATTCATTGGCACTCTTGACAGCTTTCATCATGCCTTCAGCTGTGATATACGCCACCGAATCAACACCAAGCCATTTCGCCATCTCTTCAGTGTCTTTGAACTGGTTGGCGAAGAGCTCTTCCTTGCTGGGGAAATCCATACCATAAAAGCATGGGCTGATTACTGGAGGCGATGAGACCCTGAAATGAACTGCTTTGGCGCCGGCATCCCGGATCATGGTTACCAGGAAACGAGCCGTGGTGCCGCGAACGATCGAATCATCTACAATAACAACAACACGGTCTTTTAATACACCGTCTACAGTATTAAACTTTAACCGAACTTTGGTCTCGCGGGTGTCTTGTCCCGGAGCAATAAACGTACGCCCGATGTAATGATTGCGGATCAGCCCAATTTCGTATTTGCAATCATATCCAATTTTCTGGCACTCAGATACGTAACCCAATGTGGCGGTGTTAGACGAGTCCGGGACAGAAATAACAATGGGGGGTCTATCGTCTGGCAAGGTAACAGGCACCGGTGCGTCATGCGCGAGCTGTTTGCCTATCTTTCTTCGTACTTTGTCTACCATTTCTCCAAAGACTTTGGAATCAGGCCTTGAGAAGTAGATATACTCGAATATACACTGGCTTACGCGGTATTTGCTGGGAAGATGGTAGCTTTTAAAGTTTTCGCCCTCAAGCCCATCTCTGTCGATGACTAAGATTTCGCCTGGTTCGATGTCTCTGATGTATTCTGCACCCATCAAGTCAAAAGAACACGTTTCGCTCGATACGCAGTAAGAAAATCCTTTGGTGTTCGGCGTTTTTAGTTTGCCAAGCGCAAGAGGCCTGAATCCATTAGGATCGCGCAGGGCTATCATGCTTGTATCAGTCAGCATCAGCAGAGAGAAGGCGCCTTCCAGTTGAGAAAGGGCGTCAATGATCTGATCTATCTGCTTCCGCCGGCGGCTTTGGGCGATCAGGTGCAAGACCAGCTCGCTGTCGCTAGACGTCTGGAAAATGGTGCCGCGTTCACGGAAAGAACGGCGCAGTTCATTTGCATTTGAGATATTTCCATTGTGCGCAAGCGCCAGGTTACCATCTCTATAATGAACTTTGAATGGCTGGATATTGACCCGGCTATCAGAAGCACCACTTGTTGAGTACCTGTTGTGGCCAATTGCTGACATACCTAACAAGTGCGTGTCAAAGATCGATGGGTCCTTAAAAACATCAAGGACCAAACCATGGTCCTTGTGTACAGGCATTACCCATCTTTTTTTGTTTTCATCGAAGGTAGAAGTCACGATGCCCGAAGCTTCCTGCCCCCGGTGTTGCAGTCCATGTAGCCCCAAGTAGGTGAGCTTGGATGCGTTCGACGCGTTAAACACGCCAAAAATTCCGCAATGCTCTTTAATCTCTTTCATGCAACCAGCGATTTATCTGCTGTAGGTGGATGTAGTTTGATAAACACACGTCCGATGCGATGGTTTTTGACAGATTCAATACGCATGGTCATGGTTTCGTATACCAATTGATCTCCCTCTCCTGGTATTTCCCCTTTCAGATGAAATATAAGGCCTCCAAGTGTTTCAAAGTCGTAACTTTCAAAATCCAACTCAATCTTCAAAAGATCACTGAGGTCATCCAGATTTATGCGCGCGTCAAAAACGTGTGTGGTTTCATCAATCTGCTCGTGCATGTCCGTTTCTGCATCATCGTATTCATCACGGATATCACCTACAATCTCTTCGAGCACGTCCTCCATAGTGACGAGGCCGGCTGTTCCGCCGTATTCATCAACCACGATAGCAATATGCATTTTCATGGACTGGAAGTCCCTCAGTAAATCGTCGAGCGGTTTTCCAGCGGGTACAAAGAAGGGCTTGCGCACCGTTTCCTGCCAATTGGGCTCATGGTCACTGTTGGAGGATGAAATGTAGGGCAATAAGTCTTTTACGTAGACAAATCCTACAATATTGTCGAAATGCTTTTCATACAGTGGGAGGCGGGAGTGTCCGCTGCTTTGGATCATGTAAAGCACGTCATCCAGGCTGGCCGTAATAGGCAGGGCATTCATATCGAGCCGGCTTATCATGATTTCGCGAACTGTCGTGTCGCCAAAATCCATAATGGAATGGATAAATTCGCGCTCGTCTTCCTCAATGGTGCCCTGGGCCTCACCCATGTCTGCCATCGCTTTTAAATCGTCGCCCGATAAATACTGAACCCTTGGTGCGCCATAGCCCAGCGAGGATTTAAACCATCTTGTGATGGGTCTGGAAAAGGGGTAGAAAATACGATGGATAATCAGCACTTGCAGCGACAGGGCCCTTCCAAATGGCAATGATTTGCGCAGCGAAATAAACCGGGGAATGATTTTCCCGGCGAAGGCCAGGCCTATAGAGCAAAGACCGATGCTTAAGAAGAAAACCGTCGTCGATCCTGGTGATGATGCCGCGGTAATTTGACTGAAAAGGAGAAAAAATACTATTGTAAATGAAACGTTCGAAAGGACCAGTAAGGTATTAAGGGTAAGTAATACCTGATTCTTTTGGTCGATGATTTTGAGCAGACGCTGGCTGCCGCTGTCATTGTTTTCCTTTAAAATCTCGCTGGTTGACCCATTAAGAAACGAGATAATACGCACAAGACTGGCTAGGCAAGTAACCAGAATCAACAAGAGCGCAAGCACACCTGTTTGTAGGGCAACGGATTCCACTCCCGGGATTGCCACGAGAACGTTTTCTAGTGCAACAGCGCTTAAATAAGAATAAGGATCAGGGTCAGCTTCCACTACTGGGAGGATGCAACTCCTGGTTGGTTATAGAAGAATCGGAAACGGGTGCCAGCAAACATTCACATATTGTTTGCCGGCGCATTACGACAAGTATCGACAAATATACTGCCATAGATAAAAACGAAGCCTTTGGGATAGGGTTTCCCCGTTTTTTTAAGATTAACCAATGATGTTCAAGAGCGTAACAACAAATACGATCAGAATCAAGAGCGGACAAATATAGCGAACAAAAAATGGCCATGCTTTGCCAAACAACGATTGGTCAACATTAGGGAAACCTTCCCTGATTTCATCGAGGGCATTCTCAGTTTTCCAGATATACCCAAGGAAGATACAGATCATGAATCCACCGAGTGGTAATCCGATATCATTGAAGATCGTGGCTAGCAGACCAATGAAGCTCAGGTCAAACGAAATCAAGACAGACAGGAATGCAATGCCAGAACCGATGATGAGTGCAGACTTTTTACGAGACCAGTTGAGTTCGTCGATGGCGTAGGATGTTGGGACTTCCAATAATGAGATGGTGGACGTGAGTGCCGCCATCGATAGCAGTCCGAAGAAGCCAATGCCAAATATTGCACCTATGCCGGAAGACATTTGATGAAACATAGCCGGCAGTACATCAAAAACCAGACTTGTACTGCTGATCAGCACGCCATCTTGCATAATCTCAATGCCACTGTTTTGAGCAACATACATCGATGGAATGATGAGGAGGCCAGCGATAAACGCAATGCCTACGTCTGCAAGCGTAACGTACGCTGCAACCTCGGGTATATTTTGCTTTTTACTGAGGTACGACCCATAGGTGATCAGGGCACCCATACCAAGGGATAAGGAGAAAAATGCTTGACCCATTGCCTGGAAAAACAAGCTTACGCTGAGTTTGCTAAAATCTGGTTTTAAATAGGCGGCAAAGCCGGCGCCACTTCCTTCCTGGGTTTCCACGTACACAATCATCAGGATGAGAATACCAATGAGGAGAGGCATCAATGTTTTTGTGGCTTTTTCGATGCCCCCGCTAATGCCTCCTGTTACAACAGTTATTGTAAGCCCCATAAAGAGGACACAGAAAAGCGCAGAAGTCATTCCGCCACCTAAACTTCCGCTAAACCAGGCAGACAGCTCTGGATTGCCTGCAAAATGGAAGATTTCGGCAAAAACAAAGCTAAACGCCCAGCCGGCAATCACATTGTAAAAAGCCAAAATCATGATGCCACAAATAATGCCCCAATACCCAATAACCTGCCCGAAAACCTTGTTACTGAGTGATTTGAACGCACCAACAGGATTCTTGGCTGTTTTTCGACCGATGGTTAATTCTGCAGTCATTACAGGAAATCCAACGATAAAGCAGCAAAGCAAGTAGATGATGAGAAAAGCGGCACCGCCGTTTTCGGCAACTTCACTGGGGAATTTCCAAATGTTACCAAGCCCCACGGCAGAACCCGCCGCTGCAAGTACAAAACCGAGCTTAGAACTCCACTGTCCTCTATCCTGAGTAGAAAGCGCCATGTATGGATCCTGTCAAATTGGTGGGTAAAATGTAGCGTTTCGGGTTTGTCGTCGAAAATGTAAAACGACTTGATGGTAGACCGGAAACTATATATTGAACCGCATATTACCAGCGCATTCGCCAAAAATCAAGAGCCAGGAAATGATATTTCGGTGTAAAAAATTGTGCAGTGAGGTAATTCTGGATACTACATTCCTGGTGGAACAGCAATGCTGTCCATTTCAAACAACGCCGTACGGAGGGCATTAGTCTCGTGATTGGCAGCCAGCTTGGCCAGTTGAGCGAGCCGTTCATCCATCTCGGTTCTGCTGAAGCTGGCTGGGCTTAACAGGCCAAGGATGTCTTTATGGGGGGTAGGGACGGGTGTTTCAGAGCTAGCCCAAAGTTGCTCCTTAATCTTTTCGCCGGCGCGAATACCGATAAATTCAATACCGATGTTTTTGTCAGGCGAAAGTGCTTCTATCATCTTTTCTGCCAACTGCAATATTTTTACGGCCGGATCCATACGGAGCGTATAAACAGGTGCAATGTCAAAAAGTAAGGTTTGGAGAATTAAACAGCAGGCATCATTCACGCTCATGAAGAAGCGCTCCATTTCAGGGTGGGTCACGGTAATAGGACCGCCTTCCTGAATTTGCTCTATAAACGTTGGTACAACGCTACCCAGACTACCGAATACATTTCCGAAGCGAACGGTTTTGGTTGTCATGTTACCGTTGGCAGCGCGGACATACCACTCTGTAAACCGTTTGGTGGTACCCATAATGCTACTGGGGGCAACAGCCTTGTCGGTCGAAATAAATACAAACTGTTCGACATGCTGCTGCTCTGCTTGTCGAAGCAGATTGACAGAAGCCAGGGTATTGTTTTGAAAAGCCTGCACAGGATGATGCTCCATCATCGGTACATGCTTATACGCAGCTGCATGAAAGAGCACCTGGGGCTGATGTTCAGCCAGCAGGAAATTTACCGCTGATTCATCCCTGACATCAATCAGTTGGAAAGAGAGGGAGGTTTGCGGGTTCAGTTTCTTTAGCGATTGTTCGAGATGGAAGAGGTTGAACTCGCTGAAATCTGCAAGGATTAGCTTTTTGGGTTTCAGGGAGAGCAGTTTCTGCGCGAGTACGCGGCCAATAGAACCGCCGGCGCCGGTAAGCAATACGGTCCGGTCTCGGAGGTAAGATTTTAGCAATATCAGATCAAAGCTCGCTGGCGCACGATCCAGTAGCTGCTCAATGCAAAGTGCAGAGGTAGCAAGGGGGTGAGAAGAAGAGCCTGAGTGATGTACCATTAATGGTTCCGGGAGTCGAGCGACAAAGTATGAATCGAAAAGATACGAGTTGCGTTCCGTCTTTTTGTAACCTCAAAACGCATACCGAACTAATGAGACTTTCCTTTCGGAAAAGCACTCTGACGAAGAATGGATTCCAGTTGTGAAGCCATTTTCGACCGGTCAAATAATTGCGTTGCTATTATTGATCCGTTTTTGCCGGCATGCTGAAGTAATTCAGGGTCATCAATTACCCCCTCTATACAACGAACGAGCGCATCAGGTTCTTCTCCTGATGCATACCAGCCACAAGCATGTTGCTCAACAAATGATTTGGTCCAGCCCGGATTCGTGACAATTACCGGTGTACCAACTGCAAGGCTATCAAAAAATTTTGCGGGAGAGTTTGTGGCCAATACGGGTAGATTAATAAAAGAAACGAGAGAGACTGATGCAGCTCTGAACCATTCGAAAACGCGATTTCTGGGTGCAGGGGCGATGATACTCAAGTTTGATTGCTTTTCTGCAGCTTCCTCAATATCGCGTTGAAAAAAGCCGCTGCCCATGAGTACAAAATGAATATCAGGCCGGCCTGCAAGTCGACGACTCGTTTCCAGTATTAAAGGAATTGCATTGGCTCTGCCCAGTGTGCCGGCGTATAAGACGATTTTCTTACCCGAAAGCCCATGCGATGCCATCAATGATGTTACGCCAGCTTCTGAAACGGCATCTGCAAATTGAAGGTCGGTGCCATTCATTAAAGTTGTGACATTGGCAGGATTAATTCCCCGTTCCAAAATATGAGACGCCATATCTGGCGAGAGCGGAATATTGTGGGACGCACTTTTATACAGATTGTGCTCCATTTTGTATAACCTGTTGCGCAGCCATCCGTTTTTTATCGCGCCCATCTGAATCGGGAAATCTGGCCATAAATCTCTTACCTCAAATATCCAGGGGATTCTCCGAATTTGTGCAACCTTTGCGGCGGCCCATGCGGCTGTTAAAGGCGTAGAGCTTCCTATGATAACATCGGGGCGTTCGATCTTCAGGCCGGCATGTATTGCTTGCCACATATAACTGGCATAGGCTTTTAGCCTGGCCCGATTCCCCATGGCGTTATCGTAAGGGATGCTGAGGTGATGTACTTCAACGCCGGGCGGCGCCCATTCAAAATTGTGGGCTTGCCTTTTCTTTTGCCAAACATCTGATGTGATGATGCTGATGCGGTGATTTTTACTTAATGCCTTTACAAATTGGTAATGCCGGCCACTCGCTGCACAATCTGGATTATGGTAATACTGGTAGAATAGAAGGATGTGCATTGGGGGGAAGTAATCGGTATTCAGTTTTTAGGAATCAGCGCTCAGTCGCAAGGTAAAAGAAAAAAACCTTTTTCCTGTTACAGACTTCCCTGATAAAGATAACTTATCAGGGAATCAGATTTCATACTGACAACTGATTACTGACCACTGCTAACTGATTACCAACCCCCTTAAAATGCTTCCTCAACCGGAGATTCTTCAGGGCCAAAAAAATCAACATTGTGTCCCGTAGGTCCGTAGGCGTTGTCTTTGCCGGATATCAAGCTGATGGGTGTGCGCAGTAGAATCTGCGTGTCGAACGTAAGATTGGCAGATTTTACATATTCAATATCCAACTCGATGCGCGCCGGCCAATCGATGGCATTGCGGCCGTGAATTTGTGCCCAGCCGGTGATACCGGGTCTCATTTCCAGGCGTTGTTTCTCAAATTCACTATAGTGCTCAACCTGCTCGGGTATCGTTGGGCGTGGGCCTACAATGCTCATGTCGTCTTTGAGCACATTGATGAGTTGCGGTAATTCGTCAATGCCCCACCGGCGAAGGAATCCACCGATAGGTGTGATCATGGCTTGCGGGTTGGTCACCTCATGCGCACCCCGGTAGAGTGTGCGAAATTTGTAAATCTTGAAAAGTTTACCACTCAGCCCCACACGTGTTTGCCGGAAAATAATTGGCCGGCCGCTTTCTATAAAAATTAAAAGGGTGACCAGAACGAATACAGGCGATAATATCAGGCAAAGGGCCAGCGCAAGGACGATGTCGGCGAGGCGTTTTAATTTGTGATACATGAATTATTGCGCGTAAAATTGGGGTATGAAGGGCAACAGCCGATAAGAGATCGCTATGCTGTGATGTTATTCATATATGCTGTTGCAATTAGATTAAGCATATACAGTGCCATTTTAGAGATTCGTATTTAAACGGCTAAAACAATGCGTTGACAATGTTCGCGCAACCTGACAGATTAAGCTGGAGCAGCTGCTACAACATCCTTATCTAAATGAGATCCAATACATAAGGTGTGCTTCCTGCTAAAAGGTCTTTACTTTTTTTGGTAGTTGCGGAAGGATATCGCCTAACGTTTCGGCTACTCTGAAGATTTCTTGAGGGAGAAGTGCCGGGTAAAAAGGTAGTGCAATGCTACGGTTGGAAATAGATTCGCACATTGGGAAATCTCCCGGCTTATATCCGAATTTATCCCTGTAAAAAGGCTGAAGATGAATGCTCGGGAAGTACGTTGCACACCCTATGCCCTGCGCTCTGAGAAGTTTCAAGGCCACATCGCGTGCTTCCGCGCTATACTGATCGCCTAATTGTATGACATAAACAAACCAACTTCGTGTTGTATTTGATTGTGTTTTAGGTAAAACCAGATCGCCGGCCAACGGGCTTAACGCTTCTTCATAAGTTTCTGCTACACGTGTTCTTGCCGCAAGGAGACCGGGAAGGCGCTCAACCTGTGCGCATCCCATCGCTGCAGACATTTCATCCATCCGATAGTTGTATCCGAGACGCACATGCTCCATGCGTTCTCTGGTTGCCCTGCCCTGATTACTCATCGATCTGCACAGGGCTGCAATGGTGTCGTCGTTGGTTGTGATACAACCTCCTTCTCCGGTGGTTACCTGCTTGTTCGGATAAAAGCCAAAGGCAGCAGCATCTCCCCATGATCCAATGGGCCGGCTGTCGATAAAAGCACCCGGCGCTTCACAGGCGTCATCGATTAATGAAAGGTTGTACTTTTGTGCCAGTTGCTCCAATGCTGGCCACGGTGCTGGTTCACCGAATACGTCGATGCCTAAAATCGCCTTTGTTGCCGGCGTTAGGGCCGCTTCCAGTTGGTCGAGGTCAAAAGACAATGTCTCGGGCTCAATATCTACAAACTTTGGAACGGCATTTTCATAAAGCAGACAGTTACTCGATGCGACAAAGCTGAAGGGTGTGGTAATAACCTCGTCTCCTGATGCAATGTTTAAGCTTCGCACGATTAAATGTAATGCGGCTGTACCGCTGCTTACAGCAATAGCATGCTTGACCTGACATAATGCAGCCATTTGCTCTTCAAATGAAGAAAGCATGGGGCCTAGAGCCAGTTGAGAAGAGTCCAGCACGCGCAAAACGTAATCGCGTTCTTTTGCTCCAATGTTTGGTCGCGAAAGAGGAATGGTTGGTTTATCGCTTGTTTTCATTTGACTATAACGTGCCTTGGACAAATTTCACGAGTAAAAGAACAGTTACGGTCATTGTTTCGTTAGACGAGGCATTGATATGCATTTGAATATTTCTAAGAACTGATTCTAGACGCAACCGCGTAAAAGCCGGCTACTTTCTGTAAGCAATAATTTTTGAATCTGCCCATTGCTTGTTGGGCAAAATAAGTAAAGGCCAAGATCGCTAAGAAAAAGATCTGAAAACAGGTCTGGCTGCATCAAATCTAAAATGTGTTAAATCTGCTTGGCGTTTGCTGATAGGGAAGATTTCTCATCTGTTTTTTTCTAAAACCAACGCATTCCTGTCTCAGAAGGAGTTCTATCCGTGACGAATTAGGTATGGCAGATAACGCATTATGTAATGAGCCAAAAACTGATGACATGCGGCTTATCGCGTAAAGAATAGATCGTACTATACAATTGTTGATAAATATGCACGGCGTAACGTCCCCTTTTAAAATATTCTCGTCCAAGCCTTTTGTGTTTGCGTTCCTTGTGGGATTGCTTTTCCTGGGGGGAGGATATCCAAACACGCTCTTTGCTCAGGAGCTTCCGCAATCTGTGAGAAAGCAGTTGGAAGAAAATGGCATGACGCCAGATGAAGCACGAAGAGAAGCACTGCGGTTGGGTATTGATTTATCTAACCCGGAGGCAGCTGTAGCCCGTGCCCGTCAACTCGGTGTTCCTGATGCACTCATTCAAGATATGCTGAATGCTGTGGCGGAATCTGATGAGTTGAATACAACGGTCGGTGCGGATGGTGTTGTAGATCGGGAAGTGCCTAAACTATTCGGCCGGCCTATCATTACGCCTGAAGTCCTGTATCTTCCAGATGCAGATCCCATGTTGCTGCCTACACCAATTCTTGGGCTCGAAGATGAACTGAGTATTACAGAAGGAGACACCGTACTTGTCAGGGTGCCCTTGAAAGATGATTTGTCTGGTATCCAGTCTGTCGATTTCTTTTTTGTAGATGCCCAGCAGGGAGACACACTGTATGCCTTTGATGTACGCCGCGTGCTTGGAAGTAAATATGAAGGCATGTGGCAAGCAATGTTCATCGTTCCCGTTGAAACAGTCTCAGACGACTGGCTGCTGTTGGTGCAGGCGATTGATGAACGCGGCAATGATAATATCATCGATACGGAAGAGTATTTAAGGATTCGACGGGATGGAGAGGAGTTGGTTGATGCTGACACCGTGGTTGTTGTTGATAGCCTGATTCATTTTGGTTACGACCTGTTTGCCGTGCGGCCCGAGATGTATGAGCCAACTGCTATGGGTCCTGTAGACGATGGGTATGTTGTTGGTCCGGGGGATGAATTGCGCCTTATTGTTTTTGGGGCTGCAGAGTTTCAGCACGATCTTGAAGTGGATCTTGAAGGCCGTATCTTTGTGCCCAACGTCGGACAGCGCACCGTTGCCGGCAGCAGGCTAATAAACTTGAGGGACGATCTACGCGTGTGGCTTGGACGTAGTTACGCCGGCTTATTAAGCGAACCTCCGGAAGTGCTGATGGATCTCACCGTGAAGCGTCTCAGGCCAGTGAATGTGTTTGTGCTTGGGGAAGTTAGTAAGCCGGGGCGTTTCCCGCTGGCGAGTAACTCGACGGTTTTTAATGCCTTGTACACCGTAGGCGGCCCACGAACTTCAGGTAGTTTGCGCGATGTGCAGGTCATTCGTCATGGCAACATCGCGTACTCCGTAGATCTCTATGAATACCTGTTAAAAGGATTCTCATCGGGCGACGTTCAGTTACGCTCGAGCGACAATGTGTTTATACCACCGCGTGGGAAAACTGTATCTATTCAAGGAGAAGTTCATCGCCAGGCCATCTATGAATTAAGGGAAGGCGAATCCTTTCAGGACCTGTTGTCTTTTGCCGGTGGATTGAAGGCAGAGGCGTATACAAAAAGATTTCAGATAGAACGGGTTGTGCCGTTTGAATCGCGCGAAAATCCACTTCAGGTGCGCACCGTACTAGACTTTGACCTTGCAAGTGTATTGCGAGGCGATGTTGCTGTACCGCTGGCTGATGGAGATCTGGTACGCATTTTTGCCATACCCGAATCTTCCAACCTCGCCGCAAAAAGCACTGTGCGCGCAGCAAGCGTAAATGGGGCCGTATTCAGCCCCGGTACCTATGAGCTCACATCGGAGGTTCGTACGCTGAAAGAATTAATCGAACAGGCCAATGGACTCACGGGGGATGCGTTTAAAGGCAAAGTGGAGCTTTATCGTCTTACGGAAGATCTAAAAAAACAGGTTGTATCGCTTAACCTGGATCAGATTTTAACCGACGTACCCACACAGAATCTTGTGCTACAACCACAGGACAGTCTGTATATTTATTCCATGCAATCACTGCAGGAAACGCCGGCGGTAAGAATCTCCGGACAAGTTAAAACGCCGGGGCAATTTGATTTACTGGAAAATATGTCTGTCGTCAACCTCTTGTTTAAAGGAGGAGGGTTGAGCGATTCTGAATATCTGAAAAATGTGTTTATGGATCGGGCAGACTTGTTTCGCAAGAGTCCTGATGGACGAACGGAAGAAATTATTCCGTTTCATCTGGGGAATGCCCTGGCCGGCAATGGTTTTGCAGATGAGTTGTTACAGCCCGGTGATGAGGTGCGAATTTATCCGCTTGAGGTAGAAGTATTACGCGAGCCCTACGTCGAAATCTCCGGTGCAGTAAAGCGAAAAGGACAATTCAGGTTCAGAGAAGGGATGACGTTGGAAGATTTGATTCTTCAGGCCGGCGGATTTGAAGAAGGTGCCTATTTGAAGGAGGTAGAAGTTACGCGGCTGGATTCCACACGGGACACCAATGAATTAGCGACGAGTATCCAGGTGCCATTTGTCGCACTCGATCAGAATGAATCGCCCTCTTTTGGGGTGATGACTGATGTGGACAACAGAATGCGCCCGGCCCGTCAGTTTGAGTTACAGCATCTTGATCGGATTTATGTAAGGAAAGATCCGGGATTCAGGGAGCAGCAAGTTGTGACGGTAACAGGGGAGGTAGAATTCCCTGGCACGTATACTTTGTTGCGTGAAAATGAAACGCTCACCGAGATCATTCGGCGTGCTGGAGGGGTTTTGCCTACCGGGTATCCCAAAGGAGGACGGCTTGTTCGTGATAACCTGCAGGTTATCGTTGAGATGGATAAAGCGCTCGCCGGGAGTTACGATGCAGATATGGTCCTGTTGCCGGGTGATGATGTTGAGATTCCCTTACAGCCAAATACCGTTGCCGTTCGAGGCAACGTTGCAAACGAAGGCTTGATCAAGTTTGAACCAGGCCGGCGACTTACCTATTATCTTGAGCGAGCCGGCGGTAAACGCCCCGAATCAGAATCCATTCTGTTAACGCAGGCTTCAGGTGCAACCTTCAGCGTGCGTAGAAGAGGATTGTTTAAGCAAAACCCTGTGGTTGATGAAGGTGCACGTATTCTGGTGACGCACAAACAACCGCGCGAACCTGGCGAACGGGTAGATATTGGGCGTACCATCGTGGAGACCGTGGGCATAATCTCCAGTACGTTAACCATCGTTGTGTTGGCAAGGCAGGCCTTTAATTAATCCTCTGTTAGTTAACGGTTCTGTTTTATGAATATGTTGACCAAGCTTGTCAACCGACTGAAGTCTCAATACTATACTTGGGATGACAAGAATGTTGTATTCATTGTGAGTACAGGAAGAACGGCCACCAAGTTTTTCTCGGGTTTTTTTGATCAAAATTTTGAGTCAGTTCTAGCCCGGCATGAGCCGGCGCCGGATTTATTTGATCTTGGGACGGGATTTATCCGCGGGGCATATTCAGGTGCTGCGGTAAATGCTTCCTTGAAGTATGCCCGTTATGGGATTTACAAAGAGCTCGAAAGGGGAAATGTTGCTACGTACGTAGAGTCGAATAACAATGCGGCACTATTGTTACCCGTGATAAAAGAGGTTTTCCCAAACCTGAAAATTGCCTTTATTACCCGAGACCCTAGAAGCTATCTGATTTCTTCTTACAGCAAGGTGCACGGTGTTAATAAGCAAGGTGTCAACAAGCATGGCGCGCAAGATGCAGGGTATACGCTGTATGGAGCGCATGATCCGCGTGACAGATTGACGGCAAAAGACTTCGCCGGCGATAAACTGGGGGATTCATGGCATGAGCTTAGGCGCTTTGAAAAGCTTTGCTGGCATTGGAAAACATACAACCAGTTGATACAGAGTTTTATTGAAGATGCTAATGCGCATCTTGTGCTGAAATACGAAGACCTGTTTCGGCAAGGAGATGTGCAGGCTGTGAGGCGTTTGATAGATTTTGTCGGCGTAGATCGGGCGCTACAGCCTTCCGATACCGAATTAAAGACCTTGCTATCGCGTAAAAGCAACGAGTCGGCTGCTTATCAATTATTACCTTTTGATCAATGGGAAGCGCAGGATAAGAACAGCTTTAACGATATTTTGGGTAAAGACATAGTACGTTATGGCTACTCCTGAGTACAGGTCATGCAGGCGCGATGAGCGATTTTAAGAAAAATGTAGTTTCAGGAATAAGCTGGAGTTTTGTCAATCAAATTGCTGCCCAGGTCTTAAACCTGCTGATCACGATTGTACTTGTCCGGTTTATCTCGCCAAAGGAATTTGGCATACTGGGCATGGTTACCGTGCTGACAGGTTTTGCTTATGCCTTTCTGAATTTTGGATTTGCCGCTGCCTTGATTCAGAAAGATGACGTTTCTGAGAAAGATATTGCTACGGTATTCTTTATCAGCATCACATCAGGACTATTTTTATACGCGTTGTTCTTCTTGGGCGCCGGCCCCATCGCCCGCTTTTATGATAAACCTGAATTGGTTGGTCTGGTCAGATATATTTCCCTGAACTTTCTGATTCTTTCTTTTGGTATTGTGCAGAGCTCGATTTTAATCAAGAAGCTCGCGTTCAAAAAGCTCGCACAAATCAACATCTTTTCAATTCTGGTAGCCGGGACGGTTGCCATTACGATGGCTACGAAAGGGTACGGTATCTGGTGCCTGGTTATACAAAGCCTGTTGCTTTCCTCTCTAAGTACGATCCTGCTTGTGTCTTATTCAGGCATTAAGGTTCGGTTCGGGTTTGATAAAACTGCTTTTCTGGGCATGTTTAATTTTGGCGGACATGCAGCAGCAGATTCTATGCTTGGTTACTGGGCAAGAAACCTGGATAACTTGCTTATAGGGAAGTACCTGGGTGACATCTCTCTGGGGCTCTATTCAAAAGCATATTCCATTATGCTTTTGCCTCTGGTGAATTTCTCCCAGGTTATTTCAAAGGTGCTGTTTCCCTCGTTCTCCTCTATCCAGCAAGACCACGCCAAGATAAAGCACGTATATCTGAAGGTAACACGCATCATTGCTTTTGTAACGTTTCCGTTGATGCTGGTGTTATGGGCGTTGTCTGAGAACTTTGTTTTGGTTGTTTTTGGAGAGGCCTGGCAGGATATGATTCCGCTGTTAAAGGTATTATGCTGGTTGGGTATTCCACAATCGATTTTAACACTTAATGGTAGCTTGTATCATGCTCTAGGCAGAGCTGACCTGGCATTCAGGGTTGGCCTTTTACTCAAGGCGAATATTGTAATCGGATTGATTGCGGGGCTTTATATGGGTGGGTTGATGGGACTGGTTATTGGATACGCCATTGCCGGTGTGATTAACTTTTACCCGAGTTTCTTCTTTGCCGGCCGGTTGGTATCCCTCTATATCGTTGAGCAGCTACGTAACCTCACAGGCGTATTCTTTTGCGCGCTAGCTGCCGGCGGGTTTACTTATCTGGCCAAGCGTACAATGCTCCTGGAACCGCTAGGAAACGCAGTTGAGCTTATTTTACTCACAATAGCTGCTACGATAATTTATCTGTTATTGCTGCTGCTGTTTAAAGTAGCCGTGCTGCAAGAGTTAAAGGTGGAGGGATTGGCCATCTACAAACAGAAAATTACGCCATAAGCTAACGTCACAGATACGCTATCTGTGACGTGTTCTGGGTTCAATGTTCAGGGTTGTTCAGAATAATCCAGGTAATGCTAATCCATCAGATTCTCCTCCTTGAAGAGGATGAGTGCCGGTAGGCGAGGTGGTTAATTTCTGATCAGCGTGCAAAACCTTTATCGACCACTCCATCCTGAATTCATTCAGGATTACCCCTCCTTGGAAAAGGAGGGGAGTTTGTATTTGCGCTACCTGGAGTTTCCTGAATACCCTTGCAATGTTCAGCGTTCTTGCATTCAAAAAACGTTGAACCCGGAACGCTAAACCCGGAACGATTCCCCAACATGCTCGGGGGATAATTGGCTGTAGAGCTTTAGCCAATCTTTGAGCACAATCTTTTCATTGAATTCCTGGGTCGCAATATCCCGGCTTGCCTGGCCCATATCTTTACGCATATCGCTGTTATTCAACAACTCATGGATGGCCTCTGCGAGCGCGTTTGCATTCCGCCTGGGAATAATTATTCCATTGATGCCATCCCGGACAATTGCTTCGCAGGCTGGAATATTTGTTGCAATAAGGGGTAAGCCTGAAGAAGCAGATTCAACCAGAAATCTGGGCAGTCCCTCATTGTAATGCGTCGGGAGGGTAGCAATGTCTACCTGCTGTAAAAGTTGAGGCATATCTGAACGATGGCCCAGCCATTGAATGAGATGATCATCTTCCCATTTTTTCAGCATTTCTTCGGGTACCCATTGCGGGTTTTCCTTGTCGGGCAGGCCGGCAATCCAGAATTCAACGGACTCCCCCTTTTTTTTCAGAATGCTCGCTGCGTCTACAAATTCCTGCACCCCTTTATCCCAAAGCAATCGTGCAGCCATCAAAACACGAAACGGACGTGTTGGCGTGGCTTCTGCTTGAACAACTGGGTGAAACGTGTCGGTGTCAACGCATTCGCTAACCAAAACCTGTGTCTTTTCACGCGGGAGTAGCTTGAGCGATACAAACGTTTCACGATCCTGATTATTCGAAAAAACGGTATGTAGATTGGGTTGTTTGAGTGCCGTGCGGATGACAGGCAACAGGAGCCGGCGAAGAAAGGTTGCCTTCTGATGATTGGAAAACAAATACCCCAATCCCATAAAGGTATTCACTACGCTCGGGTTAAATGAAGCGTATTTCCAGCGATTAAGCCGAACCGCCATCGATCCATAGAGATTGGGTTTTATGGTGTCGTGATGGATGTAGGAAGGGTTCTCTGCTTTATAGATCTTCGCCAGGTGCTGCACTACCTGCAGTTCGCCAAAGGGATTGAGGCTACGGCGCTTTAAAGGCCAGTCTATCCATCGAAATCCAGCAGCTTGCATCCGATCTACATACTTGCCGTGCGGGCAGACAATAGCCACTTCGTAGCCTTGCTCCTTGAGTATTTTAGCCAATGCAAAGCGAAAGTTATAGAGCACCCAATCCCAGTTCGCTACAAGCAGTACTTTTTTCATATAACCCGAATGATGTGTAAGCGATAACTCTTTAGGCGAACTAAATAAAGTATTGGAATTCAAGAGTGCGAAGGGTACAAGGGGTACGAAAAGTGCCTTTTCGCTGTGGTCGTATCTATTGTGCATTAGGCCACGTGCCCTAGTAGCGATCTATCAAGATCATGACACGCAGGATAAAATCATCAAGGATGGAGTTACGGTGGACGTCCATATTTGTTGTATATCGTAAACGTGAAAAGAAACTGGATTTGGAGTCAAGAAAACGTTGAATGGTTTTCTTTTTCGAAGCCGGCAACCGATCTCCATGACATCGAATAAATTCAACGGCTTGCTCACTTACACGAAACACGTGTTTGCCGTGGTTAACAAATCTTTTTAAACGCCGGCGCATGCTTTCAATAAAATGGGGCGTGCCACCCACTTCATTGGCGTTGTGCTGCCTGTACTTGATGCCCACCCGATCGTCGTAAACAATATTCCCAAAAGCGGAAACGACAAGATACAACCACCAATCATGCATCATCGCACGACGAGGTAATTTTGATAAGATCAGTTGCCGGGCTGCCTCGTTGAATACAACGGTACACCCCGTTGCCAGGTTTTGAACCAGCGCGTTACCAAACCCTGAACGCTTTGCGAGTGGGGAATACCCCATGTGTTCCAGCGAATCATTGACATATTCGAGCCGGCAGAAATAGAGTTGAGGAATCGAATTGTCCTCTTGCTCCAGTAACTCGACCGCGTGTGCCATTTTACTCGAAAGCCACACATCATCCTGGTCGCAAAACGCAAAATATTTGCAGCTTGTATCTGCGTGCTGCATCAGGTCAAAGAAGCTGTTCACAACACCCAGATTCTGGCCTCCTCGTACTACCAGATTTTCATGACGCGTACTGTATTCCTCCAGCATGGTACATGTGTTGTCGGATGACCCATCATCACGGACATGCAGCACTGTTTCTCCTTCCTGTGTCATAATGCTATCAAACTGCTCCTGTAAATATACAGCGCCGTTATACGTTGATAACAGGATGTTGACCTTGGGTAATTTGTGTTGTGGTTCGGTCATTGGGAGAGAAAGATGCTCCTGAATTAATTTGTGTTAGGTGCGAGCAATGCAGCTGTAAGCTTGGGAGATAACAACGGCGGTGTATCGTGCTTCATTTTGGTGTAAAGTGCTGCAAGAAGCATCATGAATAGTGGTGTGATTAAAACCGGATTCGTGCCGGCTGCCAGATAGATACTAACAAAGGCCATGCCCATTGCCCGTTTGTTTGGGTCTCTACATCTGATTAATCGTAACGCTATGTATCCCACAATGAGAGAGAAGGCAATGAGCCACAAAAGTCCAAACTGTCGCACAGCATCCACATGATCCAGCTCTATGTTATAGACGTGTCTCTTGCGACCATCAGAAAAGTATGAAGTCCCTACGCCTTGTCCCCATATCAGGTAGTCAGGATGATCAGCCATAAGATCCTTAAATGAATTCCAGTGGCCGATTCTAATTCTGGTTGTTAATGCTTTACCCTGTACAGCATTGGAGATGGTCTCTACGTAGCCACCAATAACTTTTGCATTGCCCCAGGTATTCATGCCGTATATGAGCAATCCTGTAAAGACAACCACAGCCCATTTCATTTTGGGACGTGCTTCAAATAGAACAAAGACCAGCAGGAATACCAGACAAAGTAATATGCCGGCTTTGGAAAAGGCAAGGACCAGCGTTGCAAAAAACAGAAACGCCCTCGGGCGGTTGCCTTTGAACAGGAAATAGGTAAAGCCGGCAACAAAGAACAGGGTTGCTTTGAAATATACGTGGGGGATTCTAATGCCGGCCAGGCCGCGTGCGCCAAAATATCCGTGACCCGGATCCTGGAAAATTGCAAGCAGCGTCTGGCTGATTGCACTGAACGGGGCGATCATAAGCAGCGAAAACATGGCTATGACCGTAATAGAAAGGGCAGTAAGAATATTGAAGAAATACCTTACGGCAAGATCATAGCCACCTCGAGACAGGATGAACATGAATAATATGCCGGGTAAAAAGGGCGTTACCTGACTGCTTGCTTCTCCTATGCTACCGCCTGAGCTCATTCCTTTAAACAATGCCCAGGTAGGAATTAAGGCAAAAAGTAAAAATACAACCCACAGTTCTTCAATCCGAACCCGTAAAGGTTTATAGTTGTAGAGCAGATATCCGATGCCGGCGAGATACGACAGATATTTTATGCCGAATACGCCCCCCATGTCATAGACATTGGCAAAGAGCATAAAGAAGACGACCGCCTTAAATGCCTTTCCGGGGTTTGTCATGGTGAAATGTTCAAAGCAGTGAAGAAAATCTGAGACAGAGTGGATTCTGTAAAATCATCAGGTTTTATCGAGTAATGTTCGTTCCGCTGGCACGCTTCGAGGAACTGAACGACCGATTCGCTGAACTGCTGTTGCGTATAGTCAATTAAAAAAACCTGCGGTAATTGTTCGCTGATTCGCCAGACGGCACTCCCTTTTTGCGTGGCTGCCAAAATCGGTTTTCCTGAAGCCAAATACTCAAAGAATTTACTCGGGACAGATGCAAAGGGTGTGCTGAGTAATAAGAGTCCGTTTACCGTACCCATAATCTGGAGCATCTGTTCACGAGAAACCCTGTCTTGTGTTTCCAGTGTCCATGCATGTTCTGCCAGGGGCGCCTTGAATTGATCGATGGCTGAAAAGTCCTCCGGCTCCAGATTGCCCAGGCATAATATGCTTCCGCTGCTTTGCATGCTGCCTACTGCATCCAGTAAAGGCGTTAACAGATGCTGCGGTTTTTGTCGATGATTCGATCCAGTAAATCGCCCTGCATGAAGAAGTTCGACTGTTTCGGAAATTGTATGCTGTGCACTTGCTGAATCGGGCGGAGTAACGAAATTATTGCCAGATACCTGATTGTTTGATGAAAGAGTTGCCGGATATGCATTGGTCAGCACGGTCGTTTTATCTAAAATAAACGGCAGTCTTTTTCCAAGATGTTCTTTCCAGACTTCGGAGGTCACAAAGACGATAGCGGCCTCTTTTAATACGCGACGCTCCAGCCGGCCTTCCATAAAACGACGAATGCGTGAACGTTGAAGCAGCGGCTTTAGCGGTTCGTCCAGCCAGCCATCTCTTCTGTCGAGAATGAGCCGCTTGTTATATGCCTTTGCCAGCTCATAAGCACCCAGATGCAGCGAGTCGGGTGGGCTGGAGGCCAGGATGTCGGTCACACGATCCATGTGCTCTTGTAGAAGCGGATGTTTGGCAATTCTCTTGGCCCATACAACAGACAAGTCGGGGTTGAATACCCATTCTGCCACCCAGCGACGTAATGCATTGGGCCGGCGATCTGCCTTTTTAAATGTGCCCGATTGATCGATATCTCCGTGAATGTTCAGCGGATCGCGGATCGCGATTTCGACCCCCCATGGTGTTTTCTCGGTATGTTCTTCTTGGCCGGCGCGTACCAGCACAACCGGGATATCTTTGGATGCCAGCCAGCGTATAAATCTGTCAACCCGATAGACGCCAACGTGTCCGGGGTTTCGCCAGAAAGGGGCGATGATTAAGAATGTACGCGGCGTCTTCATGCGAGAATTAATTGGTTGTAAATAGACGCAAGACGTTCACCTTGAATTTGGGCATCGTATTGTTCGCAAATGTGCTTGCGGCCGGCGCGTAACATTTCGGGCCATTGATCCGAATGTTGGATAAACCATTTGAAATGATCTACAAGTTTATCGACATCTCTTTCAGGCGCAAGTAAACCTGTTTTCTCGTGGAGAATAACTTCGGGGATGTCGCAGTGGTTGGTGCTAATAATAGCCATTCCACTTGCAGCCATCTCAATAATAGAAACGGGGGCACCGCCTTCGGTGTCTCCATCACTTGCAGTTACGCTTGGAGAAAGAAACACATGATGTTTATACGCTTCCTCCATCAGCCTTGTGTGTGGCTGGTAGCCTAGCAATTGAATGTCATCAAAATTATACTTTTTGATAATCGATAAAATGCTTTGCTTTTCTTTTTGATTTCTGGCCTCACTGTCAGCATCTCCAATGATTGTAATGCTTAGCTTGACGAGGTCTTTAATCTTGCCCAATGCTTCTAATGCATACGGAATGCCTTTCTTTTCCCTGAACGACGCTGCAATGAGCACTTTGAGTGGTTCTTCAGGATGCCAGGTACGTGGGGCAAATGTGATGTCTTCAAGACGAATGCCCAGATGTTGCACCTGTACTTTCTCTGGTGAGCAGCCTAAATCCACAATACATTGGGCCATGTGAGATCCTTCGCACAAGATTCTGTCAACGCCCTTAAATAAATGATGATAACGCGCATGCCATCGCGGATCTTGCTTGGGCAGGAAATTGACATCCAGTCCATAGAAGGTTACGACATGTTTGGCGCCGGCTCGTTTTGCTGCATCAACTTCAGCCCATCCATAATGGCCAAAATGTGAATGCAAGATTCGGGCTTGCTGTTTTTTTGATGTACGCACCAAATAATTCAAGTGCCGCCTCATGCCTAGTTTGCGAAATCCTCTGTCCAGGTTTTTGCGCCAACTGGCTTCATCGCTCAGGCAGTGGATATGCGGCATGGCAAACTGGTCGAGGTGCTCTTTGTGTTCACACACGATGTGCGGTTCAATGGGCTCGGGCAAATAACGTACTTGTGTGTACATCCAGTTTTGCGTCTGGGAAAGCCACATTGGAACGCTATGTACAACTACAGTACGATTCATGAGATGATGTAAATTTCAGGAGGTGCGAGTTGGTCAGATTAATGTCGGCAGATTGATACATTGTGCTACTGCAATATCTGCGTTGGGGCAGCCGGCTAGCGCCCCGGGCTTTGGATGTAAATGGCTGAGAAACCAGACGCCGGGGCGTACACCAAGTTCGCGCAGGGCCCATGTAGTGTTTTGCTTCTTTTCTGGTGCTACAAGCACGGGATAACGAAGCCAGACAGGTGAAGAGTCTGAAATAACAACAGGTGGTTTGTAATCGCTCTTTTCACACCAACGGGTCCATTTTGCTGCTTGTTGGGTGCGCATTTCATTAAAGCGATCTATCTTTTTGAGCTGATGCTTGCCAATCGAGGCCAAAGGGGCTGGCAGTCGTGCGCCGTAGTGCGCCGGCTTTTGTCCCTGGATTTCGCCCTGTGTGGTTGAAATCAATTCTTTTTGGAAGTAGCGCAACTGGTAATAATCACCAATCGCCCAACGCTGGTTGTGTTTGAAGCGATAATAGTTGAGCACAACATTGTGCAAGAGCTTGTCGATACGATCTTGCGACGGAAAGGCGGCGCTTTGTTTATATGCCTTGATGCGTTCCGCAATTGCAGCGTTGTTGGTAACAACGATACCTCCCTGGATGGTGTTAAAAACCTTCGACAGTTCACTCGAATAGAACGCAACATCGCCGGCATTACCAACGCGTTTGTTTTTATACAGTGCGCCTGTGGCGTGTGCACAATCTTCAATGACTGAAATCTTGTGAGCCCGTGCTATTTCCAGTACCTCCTCATAATCTCTCGCAACGAGACCAAAAAGATGTTGCAGTACAACGGCTTTGGTTTTCGGTGTAATTCGTTCTCGAAAGCTTTTGGCGCTTAAGCCGTATGTGTCCAACTCGATGTCTGCATAGACAGGGACAATATCCTCGTATTCAAATGCATTGGGTACAACCACACAGGTGTAGCCTGGAATGATTACTTCATCGCCGGCCTTTAATTCGAGTGCGTGAATGGCAGCGCTTAAAGCGACTCGTCCTCCCATAAATGCATAGGCGTACTTCGATCCATTCCAGGTCGCAAAGGCTTCTTCGTAACTGGTAATCTCCCCCTCGTCATACCATTGCTCAGGAGCCTTTATGAGTTTTTTCGCCAGGCGCACGTCGTCCATTTCGTGCGTCATCGAACCAATTGATGGTGGTTGCACAGGCAGGCCCTTCAGCAAGTTAGAAACATTGCTGATCTGATGCCGGACGATGCCTTTCACGATGGTGAAGGCATCGGGCGACTGCTGTTTTTGGGGGCTCCTTTTTTTCATAGAGTGCAAACTAGTCTCGACTTCATCCCAATGGATACAATCTCGAATTTAAAATTGAAACTGTAGAATTTAGAGTTTCCAATTGTTTTGGGCTTGCTTTAAACTTTGAGAAGCGATTCTGTTTTGTATCTCCAGGTCCGATTGACAAATCGCTAAATGGACAAACCTTTATACGGAAGCTTTCGAATGGCTATATACGATCTTTCGATTGGACGTCTGCTTTTCCTCTTTTTGATTTGCGTAGGAAGCGCATGCGCGGTACACGCCACATTGATGCCACTGTAGCGCTGAATTCCTCTATTTTATGGGCATCTTCTTGTTGCTCCACTTTATTCAGGAGTGCCTTGGTAAGCGTTATTCCAACGCCTAGCATGCCGCCCATCATCAGGCTTGTAATAAGAATGATAAGCCGGCCGGGGCCGCTTGGATCAATAGGAGGGGCCGGGTTTTCTAAAACGGTAATAAGCGGCCGGCTCCTTTCAAATTCAATTTTTTCCTGCGTAAGCTGGGTCTGTAAATCGCGGTATAATTCAGACTTGAATGTTAACTGGCGTTCCAGCCGGCTTTGCTCTGTGCGTAATCGGGCGCTTTGCGGGTTGTTGTTGCGATCGTTAAATCGGGCAAGCTCATTCTCGGCAGATAAAAGAGATACCGTTGCCTCTTCGAATCTGCTTTCAATAAATTTTAGATTCTGACTCGCTTTCTGGGTACGCAAGTAATCCAGCCGAGCGGAAAGATGTTTGAGAAAGCTTTCCGTTAACTCGGTCGAAAGTTTGGCCGCGTTGGTCGTTACGGTAATGGTAAGCAATCCAGTATCTTGTTTGATGGTTGGTTCTACCATGTGCACAAGAACCCGCATGGCTATTTCTTCTTGCCGGGTTGGAAAGGCAGATACTGTTGTGGTATTGGTGTTGTTTGCTGGGGCACCACTGTTACTCAGTGCGGCCATGATGCGCCCGGGTACACGTATCGTATTTCGCTTGATGGTGCTCATGAGCGATGGGCGAATCGCATATTCAACAAATGTTGTGCGTTTTCCCAGTTCTGCGAAATAAAAAGAATCGCGTACAACAGCAAGTCTTACTTCTCTGCTTAGCAGCACATCCGGATACGTTTCCGGCGTTAGCCCCGAGGCCCCACTGGCCAAATTTAGCCCGATGCCTCGTAGTAAAGAAAGATTGCCGATGCCTCCCATCCCGCCCTCCGGTTCATTTTCGGAGATAAGGGTTGCCGATGCCGTGTATTCAGGATCTGCAGTTATTGCAATGGCAAGACCCATCACGCCGAAGACGGCAATCAGAATCAATACAAGCCGGCGGTTTCTGAGCACAAGAAGCAGTACGTCAAATAAGGACGCAGTAGACCCATCACCATTGTTAGATGGCGTATGAGAATACGATCCGTTTGATTTATTGTGTGTAGGCTCTGTCATAGCCTCTAAGAAACCTTCTTTGCGGGGATATAAATAGCTAGTCGTAACAGATCAAGGAGAACCGAATCCGCTGAAACAATTAAAAATGAAAATTGATGGGCTGAGGGTACGTATAAACAAAAATATGAACGCTTATTTTGCCGAATCCATTGACGTAATATTGATCTCTTTAAAAGTAGTCGTAACAGACATCAAGCCAGATCTCTATCAATAAAATTAATGGTCAGATGTGCGTTTTTAGTCTTTAAAGCGGGTTAGTAACATTGCGTGTGTTAAACGGTTCCTCTTTCTGCTGTGGGTTCAAAACGCATTGTCAGGTCCAGTTTGTACACGAGGAGAGGACGATTTCCTGTCGGGTCTTTGTCGAATCACTGTGTATATACTAGTACTCTGTCAGCGAAATAACTGAAGGTATTCTTTTTTTCTGATTTCAGAATATCGATCAGGGATTTTTGGTTGTTGAACTTTTTTGAGGAGCATAAATCTACAAGGAGTACTTCTGCAATCGCTAATCCTTGATCGATATTCTGAAATCAAAAAAGGTTAACTCTATTTATTTCGCTGTCAAAGTACTAGGCCCATCCATCACGAATCTTTTTGCAGGGTGCGCCGGCATAGATTGCCGGTCCTTCCAATGTGCCCTTTACAACAGAGCCGGCGCCTATGACAACATGATCTCCGATTACCGTGCCGGGTAAAATGGTACAATGGGCCCCAACAAAAACATTATTGCCGATAACAATGTCCTGCTGTATGCGCTCTTCTGTTACTTTGGTGCCCTCTTTATAGTGATTCGAGTACACAATCATACTCGTGTGTGGACCAATCGCTACGTCATCTCCAATAGACAAAGAGCCGTGGCAAACATTCACATAACAAAGGGCACCAAGATGCGAATTTTCACCCATCGTCATGCTGCCCTGGGTATTCAATACATACGTTCCATGGTATAATGCGCAGCCGGTGCCGGCGGTAAAGGTATTGGCATTTACAATGGTCACGCCGGTATCTATCAAACACGATGTCCCGAGGCGTTTACGTCTTAAAATTGATGCAGCAACGGATGGGTTGTGCTGCAATGCTGCACCCCACCACCCGGAAATGAGTGCTGCTGTATGACGTAAAACTTTGAGCATTAAAATAAACTGCGTGTTTAGAGCACAACTTCTTCGGTTAGCTGGGTGCCCACAATGTCGCAAATGCGTTGGGAAAGTTCAGCCGCCTGTGGTGCCAATTGAGGATAGAGAGGCAGGCGAATCAATGATTCGCTGCACATCTGGGTTATGGGTAATGAGTCGGTACATCCCAATTGCTCTACGCCAAACGGTGAGGAATGTAAAGGGACATAGTGGAAGGTAGCCTGAATGCCAGCGTTTTTCAAAGCCAGGATGATTTGATCTCGCTTTGAAAGACTCGTGACTCGAAAGAAAAATATATGATAGTTCGAGGAAGCGTAATCAGGAATAACCGGCAATATAATCTGGCCGGCTTCCGAAAGGGGACGCAAGGCGTTATAATACGCCTCCCATACACGTTTTCGGTTTTCTTTGATTTCGTCTTTTCTGGCAATCTGCGCTTCAAGCAGCGCCGCCAGAATATCAGACTGGATATAGCTACTGCCCTGGCTTACCCAGTTGTATTTTGCAATCTCGCCTCTGAAAAAAGCAGAACGATTGGTGCCCTTTTCTCTTACCAGTTCTGCGCGGTGGGCTATAGCTTCGTTCCCTGTCAGAAATGCGCCGCCTTCTCCGGATGTAATGTTTTTTGTGTCATGAAAACTAAAACATCCGATATCTCCCAGCGTGCCAAGTGGGCGGTTTTTGTAGTACGCATCAAATCCTTGGGCGGCATCTTCTATTACATATAGGTTATGCTGTTTGGCAATGGCCATAATTGGATCCATATCACAAGCCACGCCGGCATAGTGAACCGGGACTATCGCTTTCGTATTGGGCGTAATTCTTTTTGCGATATCCAACGGGTCGATATTCAGTGTCGACGCATCGATCTCGGCAAAAACAGGCTTGGCTCCTCTCAGGACCACAGCATTTGCCGAAGATACAAAGGTGAAACTCGGCATAATAACCTCGTCGCCCGGCCCGATGTCTAGCGCAATCATGGCCATCTCAAGTGCATGCGTACACGACGTAGTGAAAAATACATGCGGGATATCCAGCCATGATGCCATAGCCGCTTCAATTCTTTTGCTTATCGGGCCATCTCCTCTGAGAATGCCTTGCTCCAGTGCTGCCTGTACTGCGGCCATTTCAGCCGCACCAATACATGGCTTGTTAAAGGGAATATCGTGTGGTTTATTTTTCATGCAGATCCGTGAATACGTGTCTTATGCACTAAAATGATCGTGCGCTGTTTCGTTTTCGAGAAGTGTAAATAGATAGGCTCCATAACTGTTTTTTCGCATGGAGTGGGCGAGTTGTCTGACCTCTTCTTTACTTATCCAGCCTTGTTTGTATGCTATTTCTTCAGGGCAAGATATTTTCAGGCCTTGTCTTTCTTCAATGGTGTGTACAAAATTATTTGCTTGCAAAAGCGATTCGTGTGTGCCTGTATCCAGCCAGGCAACGCCTCTGCCCAGAATCGATACCTCTAAATTACCTTGTTCAAGATATACCTTGTTTACATCCGTAATTTCCAACTCACCCCTTGGAGAAGGTTTGAGTGAGCCGGCGATGTCAACAACCTGGTTGTCATAAAAATAAAGGCCGGTAACCGCATAGTTGGATTTAGGATGCTCCGGCTTCTCTTCTATACTAATGGCCTGATATTTTTTGTCAAACTCAACCACTCCGTAACGATGTGGGTCTTTAACATAATATCCGAAGACGGTCGCTCCTTCGGTCTTTGTGCTGGCTTTATGGAGGAGCTCACTCATGCCATGTCCATAAAAGATATTGTCTCCCAGAACGAGGCTCACCTGGTCGTTTCCAATAAACTCTTTGCCAATAATAAACGCCTGGGCAAGGCCTTCCGGGCGGGGTTGTTCTGCGTATTGAAAGCGGATACCCCATTGTGCGCCGTCACCCAATAGCTCTTTAAATCTGGGCAAGTCCTGCGGTGTCGAAATGATCAATATTTCCTTGATGCCGGCCAACATCAATATAGACAGCGGATAATATATCATCGGTTTGTCGTAAATCGGGAGCAACTGTTTGCTTACGACGCGTGTAACGGGATAGAGGCGCGAGCCAGAACCGCCTGCCAGAATGATCCCTTTCATTATTAGTTCTCAGATTTGGGGGTGAATCGAGATGTAACCCGATGCAAGATAGGTGTAGACGAAAATACGTTCATAATTTCCGAAAATTTGTCCGTACCGTCGGTGTGCTTTTGTAATCCAGTGATCATGCTTTTTGCATAGGCAAGAATTACACCCAGTACCAGACCAATAATCAAGCTCATAACAATGATGAGCAATCGCTGGGGGCTACTTGGTTCTATGGGGGGGACCGGCTTTTCGAGCAGTGTGATGACAGGCCGGCTACGTTGTAAGTCTATTTCAGCTTGCGTTCGCTGTGCCTGTAAATCACTGAAAAGCTCAGTTTTGAATGTCACTTGTCGTTGTAGGCGGTCTCGTTGCGTTCTAAGCCGTGCGCCTTGCGGATTGTTGTTACTGTCTTCGAACAAGGCCAATTCGTTTTCCGCTACCTGCAGTGAATCCAGCGCGAAAGAAAACCGATCGGTTATAAACTGTAAATCCCGTTTTGCTTTTTCTGTCCGGATAATCTCAACGCGCTCCACAAGTCGATTGACGATGCTTTCAGTAAGATTGAAGGATAAAAAAGGATCATGTGTTGTGGAAGAGATAAACATGAGCCCAGTTTCCTGGTCTATCTGCGTTTCAACCTGATTGGCCACCCACTTCATTGCCCTTTCCTCCTCTGTGGTAGGGAATAGCATCCCTGATGCACCATTGGCTCGTTCATCGCTGGAAAAGGCTTCGAGAATTGTACCAGGGAGACCAATAGTAAACCGCTTTATCAGCCCTTTGAGTGTTGTTCGATTGGCAAAATCAGTTAACGAACTTTTTTGGTCAATCTCTCTGAAATAAAACGTGTCACGCACAACGGCAAGTCGCACTTCTCTGCTGTTGATTATATCAGGATAAGCATCTGAAGTAAGTCCTGAGGAGGCCCCTCCAAGATTGACACCTATTCCTCTTAGCAGCGCCAATCCGCCCATGTTACCCATCGCGCCGTCGGTTTCAACTTCACGAATAACAGTTGCTGAGGATGTGTACCTGGCTGATGAAAAGAGTGCAACCAATACGCCCAGAAATGCACAATACAAAATTGTTCGGGTAACCAGTTGTTGGTTACGTGATACAATTAGAAACAGATCAAGCAAAGAAGCTTTAGGTTGCTCGGGTGAAGCAGGGGCCTCATTTGCCGGCTCTGACTCATCATCAGCATGCGATGGTTGATTCGTATCGCTCATAGCCCGGAAGGGAGTAATAATTTAGCGTATGCATTGCCTGATACCGTTCATAACGGGTACAGTGCAGGCTGAACAGGAATGGTTAAAATTGAAATGAAAAAGTGCGTTAGAGTAAATCAATAAATAATTGAAATGATGGGAATTGAGACAATAATAACAACTACTTTATTCCTCGGAATTTATGGGAAATACTTACAAATCCTACCAAAAACAGTTCCTATGTCAGAATAGAACCGGCGCGTTCTTCATCTGTTAGATGCGTCTGTTTATGAATTGTCGATTTAATAGTAGTGGGCGGATTTAAGCCTCCCCGAAACGTTTCCATTTCTTATGTTTGAAGAATACGTAGCCCCTCATGTTTTTGTTGTTTTTGGTGCAACTGGCGATTTGATGCGGCGCAAATTACTGCCGGCACTTTACCATCTCGCGAACGAAGGTCATCTCGGAGAAAAGTTCAAGATCGTAGGTATAGCACAAAATGACTTTGATGATGAAGCCTATCGAGCTTGGGCAAAAGAAGCGCTGCAAGATGCGCGTTTGAGAGAGTCCAGCAATGTCAACGAATGGTGTGATCAGTGTTTGCACTATCTACCTGTAGGAGATGGTGGACCGGAAGTTTTTAAATCTATTGCGGCCTATCTGGACAAACTGGAAGCAGATCATGATTTGCCGGGGAATCGGACGTTCTACCTCGCACTGCCGCCACGTGTGTTTGCGCCTACCATTAGAGGCCTGGGAAATGCAGGGCTTAACAAAAGCGCCGGCCATGTTCGTCTGGTCATCGAGAAGCCATTTGGCAAAAACCTGGCTTCAGCGCATAAACTAAACGAGGTGCTTCATGAACACTTTGTTGAGTCGCAGGTCTATCGAATTGATCATTATCTGGGAAAAGAAACCGTACAGAACTTACTTGTATTCAGGTTTGCTAATCCAGTCTTTGAGTCCCTTTGGAATCGCGACCGCGTAGAAAGTGTAGAGATTACGGTTGCTGAGTCGCTGGGGGTAGAGAAGCGTGCCGGCTATTATGATCAATCGGGAGCATTGCGTGATATGGTGCAAAACCATCTTATGCAGCTGCTGACGCTTACTGCTATGGAAGTACCGGCGGCATTTGAGGCCGATGCGATTCGTGATGAAAAGGTAAAGGTACTGAAATCCATCGCACCGCTGGACCCTGAAAAGATCATCATTGGCCAATATGCTGAAGGGCATGTAAATGACAAAAAGGTGCCCGGATACCTCGATGAGGAAGGCGTGCCGGATGGGTCTACTACAGAGACCTTTGTTGCGCTTGAAGTGCAAATTGACAGTTGGCGATGGCAAGGCGTGCCGTTCTACTTAAGAACCGGCAAGCGCATGGATGAACGCCTGACCAAAATCGTGGTCAACTTTCGTACAGCCCCCGTATCGCTCTTTCCAAAACATCGAAACAGCAGATTGAGCCCTAACCGCCTTATCCTGACGCTCCAGCCCAATGAAGGGTTTGAGTTGGGTTTTGAAGTCAAATCTCCGGGCCAGGAAATGACAACGCAGACACAGCGGCTCCATTTCGAATATGGAGAAGCTTTTGGACCACTGCAAGATGGATATGAAACGCTGTTGTTTGACGTAATTACCAATGATCAAACACTGTTTGTGCGCGCAGACGAGGTTGAAATGTCTTGGGGGCTCTATGAGCCTCTGCTGAATGATACGCATCCTGTTTATTCGTACGAGTCAGGCTCCTGGGGGCCACAGGAAGCACATTTCATGCTGGCCAAGTCAGGACACAGATGGTTTGAGAAGTAGTAGATGCAGTTATCAGTTATCAGTTATCAGAAGAAACTGACAACTTCAAGCATAGCCCCCGATGGCTTGATAAGTAGTTTATCCAGTGATCGGTTGTCATTAGAAAGCTGAGAGCCACATACTGAAAACTGTTAACCGATAACTGATAACCGATAACTGATAACTACAAAATGCCCAATATTCCGTTCGTTACTGCTCCGTTCATCACTACAGAGCAGATGATCGAAGTTGATCGTGCGATGATCGAAGATTACAAGATTCTGTTGATTCAGATGATGGAAAACGCCGGCCGGAATCTAGCTGATCTTGCACGACGACGTTTTCTTGAGGGAAATCCCGTACGTAAACGCGTAATAGTATTAGCGGGGAAGGGCGGTAATGGTGGGGGAGGACTGGTTTGTGCGCGCCGGCTGCATAACTGGGGGGCTGATGTAGCGGTATATCTCACTACTGAAGACGACGATTTCAGCGGGATTCCTGCGCATCAACTGGATATATTGCAGCAGATGAAGGTGACCGTTCACACGCAGGAAATACCAGACATGCAACCTGCTGATCTTGTGATTGATGCTGTAATAGGATACAGTTTGTCTGGAAACCCTCGGGGCCGGGCTGCTGTGTTAATCAATGAAGCCAACAAGCTTGGCCAGAGGCAAAATGTGCCCATC
>JBGCEN010000328.1:0-11444 GCA_045106435.1 Rhodothermales bacterium | reverse complement strand
CCCCCGCCGGCAATAGATGTAATGGTACCAGCCAACAGCGCAAACACCCCAATGGGCGCCAGATACATGATTACATCAACGAGCTTGATAATCAAATCATTCAGACTATCGAACAAATCGAGCAACGGCTTCCCCTTCTCTTTCGGTATCATAATTAATCCGATACCAACAAAAATGGAGAAGAACACGATTTGCAGCATATTTCTATTGCTCGAAGCAGCTGAAAAGAAATTGCTCGGTACAATGTCAACCAATACCTGCAGCGGACCGCGTTCCTTTGCCAGATCCGCTTGCTGCTGGCGAGCCGCCGCATCTTCGCTATAAGATTCTTGCAACTGGTCTCGAACATCAGGAGGCACAGTACCGCCAGGCTGTAATACATTGACAATTACAAGTCCAATGATGAGTGCGATAAATGTCGTCCCCAGATAAATAGCGATCGTTTTCCCACCAATACGAGAAAGCTTCTGCAAATTCGAAAGCGATGCTACACCCGTGATAAGAGACGCCAAGACAAGCGGCACAGCAATTAACTGAAGCAAACGCAGGAAAATGGTACCAAACGGGCTAATCCAATCGCTCGTAAACTGAATCCAACCGGCAGAAGCAGCGATAACACCGTAGATTAAACCTAATACCAGCCCGACAATAATTTGCCAGTGAAGTTTCTTATACCAGGGCATACATACCTTCTTTTATTCTAATAAATAGCGGCCTTATCTTACCATTTTTTTGCGACTTAGGCAAAAGTACGCCGGCGTATTCCCCAACTGCGCTCACCAGTTATGAGCCTTACCTGTTTGTGCAAAACTATTGCTTTGTATTACATGCTCCGAGAAATACCCTTGCAAGGTGTCGAGATACATCTAAAGAACGTCCTTAGGCCAAACAAAAAGTGCCCTTCCTGATCAAATTCAGGAAAGGCACTTTCACAAGTTGCACGTTCGTATTCGTCCAATTTAATACGGGGTACGAAATTTACTTCAACTCTTTGCTAAGTTCTTCAATGCGCCTGGCTGTAACCACCACCTCACTCTCCTGCTCTTCCAGCTCTTCCAGCTCTTCCCACTTCTGGCTCGTAATAATAGCTTCAAGGTTTTCAAGACGTCGCTGCAACGTATGGATTTTGTCATCCTTTGCACGAGACAAGTTGATCAATTTGCGTTTCTTTTCAGGAGCCAGGAGGAGTTCTTCCAACTGCTCAGGCATTTCTTCTCCATACATAAATTCGTGAAGCATGGCTTCTTCCCACTGCTTCTCTACTTTACCCTTACGACCAAACACTTTCTTCCAGTGCATTCCCAAAAACACGCCCCACACGACGACTGGGATTAAGACAACTGGTCCATCAGGTCCCTGGAACACATTCATCATAAAGAAGAACGTGTTTACTGTTAGATACGCCGCTCCATGCAGCGCAAATTTCTTGACTTCGTTGATACGATCTTTTACTGAGGAGAGGAGGCCTTTGGCTTCGCGACGTGTCATGAGTGGTACTGTTTTCATCCGACAAAAAACGATAAGCTTTAGGGTACGGTCTTTTTCTACAAAAAGTTATTCACGCCTCAATAAAACTGTAGCGCATAACCAAAAACCTTCGTTATAAGGTGTGCTTCAAAAAATGAACAGAAATAACGCTCCAAGAAAAGCACCTACAGCCGTACAAAGCAAATTTACAATGTCGTTTGTTACCCAGGTTATGCCACTGATGGGCTTGTATTCTTCAGTATCCAGCGTTTTTTCTTCGGTGATGCGTCCAGTTGTTTGGTGTTGATATCGTACTTGTATTGTGGCTCCCAGAATACTGTCCACAAGGCTCCCTGCAACGCCGGCTCCAGCAATCGCAAGAATCTCTCCCGTACTCAAGTGGATCGATCCAGCGTACGCCAGCAGAGCAATACAGCCGGCGCCGAACATCCCCCCCAGCGTCCCTTGCCAGCTAATCCCCCCCGATACGCCGCTTTCAATATCCTTCCAGGTCAATACAGATCGCGTTTTACCTTTTGCCAATCTGCCTATTTCTGTCCCCCATGTATCTGCTGTTGCTGCTGCAAACGCGCCGGCGAATCCGGCAAACCACAATGGGTTTGGAAAGACCACATGCATGAGCAACAGAGCCCAGCCGATCCCTCCATTTGCCAGTACTTGTCCTGCGTTTCTTACATGATCAACGTCTAGAGTCGGAGCGTCTGCCTGGTGCCGGCCTATTTTCGACAGGATGCTCGACGAAGCGAAGAAAAATAGCACAGATCCAATCCAGGTTAAGCTGCCAAAAATCAGCAGACTTGCGCCAAATAGAGAGGCAACCAGACTGCCAGATAATGAGAGCCATCTGGCACGATAGCTGGATACACAAAACACAACAGATAACAAGAGACTCAAAAAAATCTTCATTTATCCTTCATCAGCCGTATATTCTGCCAATCCACTACTAAAACCCTAAATTCAGTACTGGATTGGGTCTACAATTAACAGGCATTTAAACTGGCAGCCTCCCGAACTGCCTGCAATATTAACACACATTCTCAGTGTTTTCGAGAGGATATTACGGGAGATATCTCTTTTTATCAGAAATACTATTACACATTCCCCAAATTTCTTCAATCTCTTTACATGACTAACACGCTCCAATCCTTTTTAGTCTACCTATTCCAACCTGAGAATATGATGCGTAAAGCAACTCTTTTGTGCGCATGGATGCTAAGCGTTCTTTTGCTTAGTCCCTTGATGCCAGTCCAAAACGCCACTGCTCAGGATACCACTCCTGTTGCAGCCGATGACTTCTTCAATGTAAAAGAAGACAGCACAATATCCGTTGCTTCTCCTGGTCTGTTTTTCAATGATGAGGAAACGACAGACTCTCTCTTAATAGTCCTCGTTGATGCTCCGGGTAACGGGACGGTAACGGTTAATGAAGATGGTTCATTTGATTATACGCCCAATACTGGATTTAACGGCGTAGACTCATTCACCTACCTGATTCAAACCGTACCTATGCAGGTATTAGAAGTTGACACCACCCAGTCTAATCTTAACTTTGACATGGAGGTGTCCATTCTTCTAGGTACAGACGATGATCAGGCTTCAGGTAGAATTGGCGGGCAAGCTTCGTTTTTCTTGAATCCGGATAATCCCCCATTTAACCAGGCTCATCTTTACGATCTTGACCTTACAGTAATCGATTCACTAAATCTTGAATTCAAATTCGGTGGCCTGATTACCTTGGGCCGGCTTTTCGTGGATGCAGACACCAATGCTTTCAAACTCAAGCTTTCAGAGCGTGGTGCACCTACTGAAATTATCGATGGTATGTTTACACAAGCAGCCAATAAAGTCCAGGTCTTGGGTATTGTTAGTCTCGAAGGTACCGGTTTGATCGACGGCGAAGTACCGGAAGAGCCGCAAGAACTTGATACAGAAACAGAAGCTGACATTACCATAGAAATGTCAGCAGATGGCCAGCAGCTAACGGCTCAAGTGCCCGTCTTGCTGGAAGAAGCTTTTGAATTGAGTGGAACGGATGTAGATCTCAAGGTAGACGGCATGCTGTTAGCAACAGGAGCGCTCAAGCAACCCGTTCAATCGAACATTGCAACGGTTTCCATTACCGTAGATCCAATTTCGCGTACGGATGTCGATACCGAGCTTCCTTTCAGCTATGCACTTTCTCAAAACTATCCAAACCCGTTTAACCCGGTTACAACAATTGCCTTTAGCGTTCCGACCGCTGAATTGGTCACACTGAAGGTTTTTGACATGCTGGGAAGAGAAGTTGCTTCATTGATTGATGGCATTCAGGCACCAGGCATCCATGAGGTGCAGTTTAATGCCGCCGGCCTGCCGAGTGGCATGTACATTTACAAACTCGAGGCCAAGGCTTTTGCTGAAGTCAAAAAGCTGGTGTTGCTTAAGTAGGGTTTGAAGTTTTCAGTTTTCTGTGATCAGTTTTCAGCATTGGACATAGAGAAAAACCGCATCGATGTAACCCAATCTCAGGCTATGTCGATGCGGTTTTTGATTTGATAAAGACGTTAAAAATCGCGACAGTCAACTACAATTTTATCCTCAACGAGGCCATTGCACGTGGATTGCCGTCGGAAGACCTGCCAATTTCAAGAGAAGGCGTAATGCGGTCATTGTGTAATTTTGCTGATACTGCGGCTTCTATCGCAGAGATAAAGTGGGTGGCAATCAGCAATGTGGTTACGCGGGAAGCGCGACGCAACACATCATTTGCATGCGCATGATCATCGGCATAATTAAAGAAGCGGTCAGAAACGTTAGGACGCGTTTCATTGGGGCCCGTCATAGAGGGATCGATGGCTTGCGTGTATTCGCCATTTTCTGATCTCCAATCAGGATAATCTTCCCAACCAGGCGCAAACTGGTAGTACTTGCCCACGAGTTCATAGTACTGCTGTTCGCTGAAATCAGGGAGCGTATGAGAGAATGCAGCAAGCGTTTCGAGGTGAAACATCTCTCTTTCTACAGACTGAATCTGTGAAAAGAAATCCAGCACCATCGTCCACTCCATATCATTCCAGCCCTCTGGGTTTTTAAAATCTATCTGCTGCGGTACAGTAACAGCCGGCGACATGATTTCTGCCTGAAAATTAGTTTGCAGGTAACTGCTGTAATCGTTCAGCCAATTAGCATATTTAGCAGGATCCCAAAATGCATGTGCATATTGCTGGTACTCTTTTTCAAGACCATTGCCCTGGTTATTCCAGGTGATCGCCCCAGTGATTATAGCAGCTTCCAGGGCAAAAGCAACAATCGCTTTACCCCAATTCCTGTTGTATGCCTGCCCCAGTCCGGGTACAAGCGCAGACAACCCAAAAGCCGCACCTACACTCCGTTTCTTTTTAACTTTCGATTGGCCTGCATATCCTAACGGCTCAAGGCCACTCAGATTTTCATATAAAAGTGTAGCCTGCAGACTGGCGCGCGTGTGTTGCACAACTTGTTTTTGCTTCTTCTTATCATCATCATCGTCGTCCTGACTAAAGCGAATAGAAGCAGCTGATACAGGCACCAGGGCCCCCATAAAGAAGAAAAGCGCTAGTAGTAAAGTCGTGCGCTGAACAATTTTCATCGTTCTTACCTAATTACAAATTTGTTTATAGATAAGGGGCAATTGAAGCTTTAAAAAACGTATAATTTCGGGCGCCAAGAATAAACTCTCGTATAACCCCATCTCTGTCAATGACATAAGATTCAGGCCGGCCATCCATCATTTTTACATAAGGCAATGGTAAAGCATACCCATCATCTATGTAGCCACTCTCCGTATTCAATGGAATGAACTGCTCTGAAAAAGTAGTCAGTTCAGCCGGACTTTCGTCGGAAATGGTAATTATCCTTAACCCTTGATCTTTATACTCGGCGTAAAGTCTGTTTAGGTCCGGCATTTCATCAAGACAAGGAGGACACCAGGTAGCCCAGAAGTTCAACAAAACAACTTCCCCTTTATAGTCGGCCAGTGATTTCTCTTCGCTCGAATCAAGCATAGTAAAAGACATAGGCGGCGCATCGTGCCCTACCGAAGATTTTTGATCCGAAAAAGGACCGCGTACAGTATTTCCAATGGTAAACCCTAAGGTCAACATGACGCCGGCGCAAACGATCAACATCATCGATAGGCCAAAACCAAACCATTCAATCGGGCTTTTTGCTTTCTTTTTCTGACTAAATATCAGAAAAATGAACCCAAGCCCAACAACGATCATCACCACCGATGATACCATTAATGTCGTAAGATCCATTGTGCTTCTTTTTTGGGTGAACTAAAACGGGTATGCGTTACTGAATAGTATTATTAAATAACAACGCGGGTAATTGTATTCAGTTTTCGGTTATCAGTATTCAGTAATCAGTTTTTCACATGCTATAAATCGAAGCCGAATAATATGCCAAAATGCCACTCCAGGGATTTTCCATAACGAACAGTATTTTCGCCCGTCGGGGTTAAGAAGCCTTCATCTAGCTGAAAATCGAAGGCATCAAGTCCATAGGTGGCACTTACAAAAAGTGCTGTTGGTAACAAGTAAAACGAGCCCATACCTAAACGTAGTTCAGCACCAACGTCTTTTCTAAGGGCACCTATATCACCAAGAGAACCGCTCCATGCTGATGATACATCAGTATAAACTCTGCCGTACATCTTGTCGAAGTAAGCAAACATCAACTGCTTATTGATGCGCGGTAGAATTGGGAAAATATAACTGGCCTGGGCCCAGAGCGTCTCATTCCCGCCCATCGCGTAAAATGAATATCCACGCGCCCCTACCAGACCGCCTACATAGTCATTAAAGAAGTCATCAACTTCGCTTCCTAGAATGGAAGATCCTCGGACGCGTACTCCCAGACCATGCGGTGCGTTTAATATTTGTCCGGGTAACACCATACCCAATTTGGCATCAATCGATAAACGATGAATCCGGTGCTGTTCATAAATCGGCTCAAGAATGCCATCTTCAAGATCAAACCGATCGAGTAGCCGGCCTATTTCACGTTCATATGTTGCCTCAATCCTGAGGCCATTCGGTATCACATTACTGTGCCTATGCGGAGCCACCCATTCGAGATATCCTTTTAACTCAAAGGCATTACCGATGTAATACTTTGAAGAAAAGTCATCCACAAAACCATCAAATTCTTTCGAGAAAAACCGCTCTGTAGTAACGGTATAGGGGCTGTACCTGTAGCCGGCCTCTATCATCGCAAAACGCGTGATTTTACTTCGGGCCTTGATGCTCGCTTCCCACAAATTGTAGGACAGGTTCGCCAGCGTTGTATCAGGCAAACAGGCTGTACATGGAAATTCTTCTATAGACAATCCTTTATCTACATTTCTGCGGATATTAAAGACTTCCAATGTAATCTGAGGAGACCAGCGTTTCGGGATAAAGCCGAGGCCTTTGTTGTAATCAAACTGGAAAAACACATCGCGTTCGAGCTTCAGCAATCTCGATGGTGAAAAGAAATCACTGACTGATGAAGCATCACGGGACGTTAAGCCAACCATCACGCCGCCAAAGATATTGAGGCCTTCCAGGATTTCACGGGAAGAAGCCAGCACGCCTACCTTCGTATTGCGTAAAAGCGTTTCAAACCGGCCCCGGTCTGCCAACCGAATGTCCAGGGTTCGTTGCCGGCGAGATACATATTGATCCAGCCGTACTACCGGGTAAATACTGAAAGAAGTGAACTGGTTTTTATAGGGCTCAATCTTTACGTCCTCCTCTTCATTGGCTGGAAAAGCAGCGCCCAAAGGTGCTCTCAGATCGGTGTCGTCAAAATTATTCAGTGCAACGGCTTCAGGGCTCGCTTGAAACGCCTGCGGATCCTTTAATATAGCTGCCGGCGCTTTGTATGCCTGGGTTGTAGATTCAACGACTTTATTGCTCAGATCATTCAGGACAGCAATTTTATATCCGTCGTATTCATATTGTGCATAGCTGAGTTGGTCGTCCTTCACATCCGGCATAAACGCTCCACCAATCACATTGGTGACCTGTATCGGCGTTGCATTCGGCGCTATTAATGACATCTTGTAGATGTTGTAGATACCCGTCTTATCCGAAGAGAAGTACAGATATTCGCCCGCATCATCAATGGCAGGGCTCCGTTCATCATTATCAGTTACAAGTACAGCCTCGGGGATTGCGCCATCTGACTTTATGCGATGAATATTTCGGCCGGCTTCATTTTGCAGTCCGAAGTAAATCCATTCACCATTAGGATCCCACGCCGGGTCCGTAACCTGTGATCCGTCATCATATCCTGTTAACTGCGAGATTGAACCCGTGGCAGTATCCATTACAAACAGGTTCGTCGAACCATCTGATTGCACAACAAAAGCCAACTTGTCGCCCGAGGCACTATACGCAGGGGATGTAGCACGCTGGCGGGTTGTTAAGCGTTCAGACTTCTTCGTCTTCAGGTCAAGTCGGTATAGATCTGCGTAAAGGTACCCCTCAGGCGTGTCTTTGCGACGGACATACACCACAGAATTGCCATCGGGATGCCAGTCGTAAGCACGGCCCACACCAGATTTCACTTTGTGCCCAAAAGCACAAGTATGCGTGAGTAAACTGTTTGATTGCATATCCTCAAGATCCACAGAGACAACCTCCAGGCTTTCCAGATCGCGTACATAAAGGCTCAATGCGTTGAAGTCTCTGCCTTTGTTTGACACGTAGGCCAAACGATCTCCCGTGGGAGAGAAATGAGGATAGAAATTGCTGAACCCAGCCGGCTCAACGAGCTGCCCTTGTACAAGATTTTGCTGCAGATGCGCGGTGCTTTCGGTGTACGACTGACGCATTTCATCAATCCACTCTTTAAACACGCGTTTTCCAGGAATACCAACCGCGTCTTTTATTGCACGCTCGACATTCCAGTTTTCCCACTTCCCTAAAGAGGCACTAATATTCTTTAGTGACTCTTCTCCAAATCGTTTCGCCAGATAATGACTGAAGGCAAATCCCTGGTTGTATACCGTTTCTCTCAACAGACTATTATGGGAGTAAAAGCCCCCCATATCTGCCAAAGACAATTGCTCGCCTTCAAGGATTCTTGTCCTCAACAGCATATCCCTGTGCGCATCCCAGCTATCATAATCAAGCCAGGCACGTTGGTACTGCGCAGTACCTTCAGCCAGCCAGGCAGGATTTGTTATGGTTGTGATGGGATAGGTAACGATGACATTGGGATAGCCATACAGTACATCAGGCCGGCGCACGTCTTCATAATCCAGCAACTGAAAATAGAAGAATGGAAGCCGGCGACTGGCTTTCATCGACTTCTGCACCTGGATGATGTGCGTAAATTCGTGCGTAATCACATTGCGTAACCAGTTGTGATCACCCCGCAATGGTGCATCGAGGCTAGGTGCCCATATCTCAATCTTGTTGTCGAAGAAATAAGCTGCGCCGTTCGAATAATCCTCATAGTCCTTCAGGATTATGGCGACTTTGGTATCCGGATGATGATCGTAGAGATCTGTGATGGGTTTGTAGATCTCTTCAGCGATGCGCGAAACCACCCTGCCCGTTCGGCCGCTTCCCTTGCCCTGTTCGTCGGCGTGGTAGATGATGTTAAAGTGCTCAGACTCGATGGTGTACCATTCAAGATCAGGACGCGCGTAATCGTAAAACGAAAGCGGGACCTGCGCGAACGCAGTGGCCGGCGCGAACAATGCGCTCACGAACAAGGAGCTCACAACCAGGAGCAGAAGCGATATGAGGTGTTTTATTTTCAATTTATGGGTTACCGGACAATCGCTATTCTTATCAATTTTGTTTCACTCGTCCCATCTCCTGCTACAGCTTCTACGCGGGCGAAATAAAGACCGCTTGCAGCATCCGTTTGCCAAAGTATATCTGTTGAAGTTTCACCTCTGACATTTTCAACTTCTATTGTGTCTATGAGCGCACCTGCAACATCAATGATTGTAATGGTTACACGCGCATCCTGAGATGGAAACAAACGGAAATGCGTTTCGCCATTGCGAATGGGATTTGGCCAGTTGTAGTTTTCATCTGCAACCAATAATGCATTCTCTCCACTACTTCCCCCGCTTTCTTCTCCTACGGCTTCTGCCTTTACAAAACTTGAATTAAACAGATTAGCATACTGCTCACCCCACCAGACGCTATTGAGATTCACAAGCTCCCAAGCTTTAAATGCCCCTTCGTTATCAACAGCGTACAACACATTCCCCCTGATTAACGGGGTTGCGGTTATACGTGCACCAACTGCAAGAGGGAAACCAGCTGCTTGCTGAATTCTTTCACCCAATGTATAGCCATAAATATATCCATCCTCAGCACCCACAATCACGGTCCACTCGGACTCGCCCTGCATAGAAGCCACCAGCGGTTGTGTAGTTGCTGCTGCCGGCATTGTTACAGGGAAGCCATCAGCAAGCCCTCCACCGGCACTAAAAGCAAACAGATTGGGACCGTAGGTTATCAAAACTTCCAGTCTTCCATCCCGATCTACATCTAATAATATCGGAAAACGACTTACCTCATAAGATTCACCCGCCGGCTCAAACGCTGTCAGATTAATTTCCACTACTGATTCATCCGCCTGCAGGAAAATCAATCGTTCATTGGGCGAAGCGTTAAACCCATCAGCGATTATAACGAAGGCCCCAACTTGTCCAGATTCATCCTCACCAAATACGAGTTGCCCAACATTTTTGTCTTGACTAGAATTATCACTATAAAACCACTCTTTGTCGCATGCTTGGCAAAGCACACTCCCAGGCAGCAACTCCGCGACCGCTCCTTGATCAGCTTCAACATTGGCGTTAGAGACTGCAATAGAAAAACCGAAAAGGCCCGGCAAATTGCTAATCTCAAATTCGTTGTCTGGATCAAGGTCTATTTCAAAGGCTTGAGCACCAGACGGTGCGTCTAAATGAGCTACAAGGCGGTTACCTGGATTGTCAAAAAGTAGTTGGTTGTAATAACTGGGTAAATGATGAACAAGTTTATCATCTAGTAAAACACGCGAGGTCTCACCGTTCTCGTATATAAGCAGACTAGCTTCTCGTTGTGGATTAGCAGCTAACGCGACTATTCTACCATCTGGCAAGACAACCGGTGATTTTACAAAATGGCTGGTAATATACGATGGAGCAGCATCTCTGGGGTTCACAACAATTTGGCCTGGAGCGCTCTGATATATAACTCCATCTGCTGCATCAGGAAATGAAGTCAGGTAGCTCCCAGGAGCAATTTGAAGGTCCGTCAGATCTGTAAAACCATCTATTGGTATGATATCAGTACTTTCGCTGCGCCGGTAATTAAACGACATCGCTGCCCCCGGCGCTGAAAAGTCTTCCAAGACAATAAAGCTGAGGCCATCAGCATTTGAATTGCTGTTTGGGAAGGTAGCCGGCCCAAAACGGTTGTTGTACAATCTGACTTCTTCGCCGGCAGCATTGATTACAACAATGGGATTGTTTTCATAAAAGAAATCAAACGGAGAGCCCAGAAAGGCTTGTGGACCAAAAATATTATCAGAAGGAAAACCTATATCCTGCGCACCATCCGCTTCTTCCAGATCTACGCCCCTTTGCAACACATCCACGTTAACGCGGTTTTCGGCCAACCCATCGGCGAGAATCCGCTCATCAATATGCCAAATCAAGATACCGCCAGTTAACTGCTTATCATCAGCATCTATTCCTCCTGGCAAGGCCCAATCAAAATCATCCGCATCAACAACAACGCCGCCTTCAAAGCCTTCTATATTGATGGAATTAAATTCTTCGTCTCCGTTTTCAATCTGCTGCGTAAAGGTCTGGCCATCTTTATAGATTGTAAGCGTCAGGCCATCATCTTCAAAATCCCGGTCTCTATTCTCTACAAGGAAGTATTCAGAGGCAGAGATTGGAATACGGGCAACTTCATTTTGGGCCGGCGCTC
>JBGCEN010000327.1:0-19454 GCA_045106435.1 Rhodothermales bacterium | reverse complement strand
TCTGTCTGCAAGTAGATAAATCCTAAATTATTCCAGGCATCAGGAAGATGTGTTGGATTGTCAGCAACGACCTGAAGCAATTCGTTCTCTGCTTCGGATAAAAGTTGTGCAATTGAATACGCAGAGGCTAATTTTACTTTTGCCTGCAAAAACTTAGGCGACAATTCCGTTGCTCGCTTAAATGAAGCAATGGCACCACTGTTATTTTGCAGACGCATGTGCAAATCTCCTAGCCAGAAATGTAGCATCGCATGATCAGGATACATTGCGATCGCCTCATTGAACACCGTCCTTGCAGCCTGAAGTGAATCCATTTCTACCAGGGCCCTCGCCAGCGCCAATCTGCCTTCCACATGCTCCCCTCCTCCACTTAATCCCTGGCGTCCCTTTTTCGCTATTTCGGGCAGATAATCGTCCAAGCGGTGCTCTGTGTCGTAAAATGTAAAGTAGGCAATGGCCTCCTCCAGCAGAGCATCTGGATCTCCTTCTGGCTTTTCGGAATCAATACGAACCAAATTAAATGGAGCCGTGCGAATCAAATCCCGGTCGATATTCTCAGGCAATCGCGCCGGCGGCAGGGTACGGCGAATCCAATGATCGGTAAAGGTCACATGTGGAATATCGCTTGTCCCACTCTTCTGCAAATGGCATCCGACGCAGTTACCCGTCATGGCCTCGGCCGGCGCATCAACGTCCTCCCGGCTACAAACAATGGGGCCGGCTTCCGGAGCCGGGGTATGGCACCCGATACACGCCTGATTAAAGGCATCGTCATCAAGCGCTGCGACAGGTTCGTGCGGGTTATGACACGTAACGCATGTCATATCACTTTCCTGAAAACACTGACTCCGCGCCAATCGTTGTGCATGCGACGCAATCCCAAAAGACTCCGGGTCGGTGAGTTGCTCTTCTATGACAAATACGCTCCGATGTGCTGAAAGCAACTCTCCCGGCCGGAAGCTATCCATTTCTTCCCCAGCAGCCAGAACTGTTGTGCCCGTCAAGTGGCATTGCTGACAAACTGAAAGCTGCGATGGTCGATCAAGATGCGATGGGTTTACAATGGTTTCATCAACCTCTCCTGCCTCAACCCCCAGGCCGGCCAGTCTTAAATCTACATGCTCGCTCCCAGGACCGTGGCATCGTTCACAAGAAATGCCCAACGGAATTTCTTCATAGTGGTTTTGCGTAAACGGACTGTGCTCTGGCAATCCGTTGTGGCATGTCATGCACTCTGCCCCTATTGGTCGCTCAAACCGGAAATTCTGCTGCTCATACGCCGGACTCAGGTCCCACACCTGTTTATCTACATACCAGGTTAACGGCATCTGGGTGACGTGTCCATTTACATTCGTCATATAAGAACGCGTGGCATTCCCGGAACCAATTACCCACGATACAGGATGGACACGTTCATGTATGACTTTACCGGATCCATCTTTTCTATACTCGCGCTGAAACAGGGTATCGTTCTGCACAAAAGAGGTGTAATAGTAATCAAACCGTTCACTGTAGACTTCGAGGCCGCGTGGAAATTGCTCAGGTGCTGTAGATGCATCAAAGAGGGACACAGAACGCCCCATGCCGGTTTTACTGTAAGAAGCATAAACATCTTCATGACAGCCGGCGCAGCTTTCATTGCCCACATACTCAGCACTGGAAACAGCCGGCGCGTTAGACGTCGGCGCATCAAGCGATTCATCCTTGGCAGAACATCCGTACACAAGGATTAAAACACATATAATCCATAACGCTCGACTGAAGTCCATCATTGGGGTTCACACGTACACTCATAAAAAAGGGGATGAGCGATATGGAGTATGCTTGAGGCATATCAATCTTGATGCGCAGGAACGTATCAAGAAAAGCTATGCAATGATCTCCAATCGCTCATCCCCAATATATAAAAAAGACAGTTCAGCTCTGACTCAAAATCTACCTAAGCAGACGTATCATCCTTTTTTTCAAAGTTTAAGGATGCTGAGTTAATGCAGTACCGCATTCCCGTTGGCTTGGGCCCATCTGGAAACACATGTCCGAGATGCGCGCCACAGGATGAACAGACAACTTCAGTACGACGCATCAGCAGGCTGTTGTCTGCTTCTTCATCGACTTTGGTTTCGTCTACAGGCTTGTAGAAACTTGGCCAGCCTGATCCTGAATCATATTTCGTTTCTGAATCAAAAAGTTCTTCGTTACAAGCAACACAGCGATACATGCCATCTGCTTTATTATCCCAGTATCTGCCAGTAAATGCTCTTTCCGTCCCTTTTTCCTGCGTAATTCTGTACTCATCAGGACTCAACTGCGCGCGAAGCTCTGCTTCAGTTTTCTGAACTTTACGGTCTGTCATATCTATTTACAGGTTTTATTGTGCAACAAGCTTTGCACGTTCTATGACGCTGGTTGTTCTTGTATGTAAACATCGCGTCAGTTACTCCGTACATCACATACTTTGATGCAAAAAAACACAATTTGTTACTGCTTTAGAGACCACAATTTCATCGCTTCCCATACCGCTTTTCAAGCAAAGCTTCCCAGGCGGTTATCATCCCCGGGTCTCCCTATCCGATCGGCTTGCGTGCTGTTTGCAGGGTTACGAATGCACAGGCACGCTCCAGTATGTATAAACCAAATAATGCATCTTGCCGGGGAAGATGAACCATTTAGGTTGCATGAAAAGCATTAGCTATTATTCGGCTCTTTTATTCGGCTCTTTTATTCGCCAAAACAATGTGAATTGAAGAGCAGAACTCTTATTCTGGCAATTCCAGCAATTTAAATTTGCCCCGGCGAAGCGAAACAGTTTAATCCCCAGCCGGTTCGCTTTTTGCCTTAATCGGTACCCTGCAGGATCCAGAACACAAAAGAACTCAATTCCTATCAATGGTAGACATCCCAGCGTTTCTCAGCAAAGAGCTTTCGGTTCAGCCCTGGCAAGTAAAAAACACACTCGAATTATTTAATGAAGGGGGCACCATCCCCTTTGTTGCCCGCTATCGAAAAGAACGGACCGGAGAGCTCGATGAAATTGTGCTTCGCCGGCTCCACGAGCGCTACAAATACCTGACGGAGCTGGAGGAACGCAAGGTTGCCATTCTGAAATCGATCGAAGAACAAGGCAAACTTACAGAAGACCTCAAAGCCACCATTGAAACATGTACCCAAAAAGCAGAGCTGGAAGACCTCTATCTGCCGTACAAACCCAGACGCCGTACGCGTGCAACAGCTGCGCGGGAAAAAGGACTTGAGCCGCTGGCGGAATGGATAAAATCGCAAAATAAAGCAGGCCACTTGAGCCAAACGCTTGAAGAAGCCGCGGCTGCGTATATCGATGCAGAAAAGGAGGTTGCAACCGCCGAAATAGCCCTGCAAGGTGCAGCAGATATCATTGCAGAAGAGATCGCAGAAAAAGCTGAGTTGCGCGCCTACTTGCGAGATTACTTTTATGCACAGGGAGAGTTTACCTCAAAGATCAAATCGGAGCACGCAGAAGGCAGTACGCAATACGAGTTGTATCGGGATTACCGCATTGCAGTAAAGAAAATTGCGGCGCACAACATGTTGGCCTTGCGCAGGGCGGAAACAGAAGGCATTTTGTTTTTCGATCTTGAGTTTGACGAATCGTATGTGTTTACCTATCTCCAGAAAAAGGAGATTTTTACCGATGATGAGCACCTGAGAGCTTTTTACGAAACGCTATTGGAAGATGGGTTTCGCCGGCTTATGCGCAACACGCTGATTGGCGAAATCAGGCTTCAGAAAAAAGAAGAAGCGGACCTTGAATCGATTAAAACCTTTGCGTCGAACCTGAGGGAGTTGTTGCTTTCCAGTCCGGCCGGCTTGCGCCCCACGCTGGGCATCGACCCGGGATTCAGAACGGGTTGTAAAGTGGCTGTATTGGATGAAACCGGTAAATATCTCGACTATACCCCCATCTACCCCCATACTGGGGCAGGAAAACGCGCGGAAGCCGAGCGTACACTACTCAAACTGCTTACCGAGCACAAAATAGAGCTGATCGCCATAGGCAACGGTACCGCCGGCAGGGAAACGGACAAGTTTGTCTCTGACATCATTGCCTCTATGGACCCGAAGCCTATTAAAGTGCTGGTTAATGAATCTGGGGCATCGATCTATTCTGCCAGTGAAGTCGCCATCGAAGAATTCCCCAAACTGGATATCACCGTGCGTGGCGCCATTAGCATCGGGCGCCGGCTTCAGGACCCACTCGCAGAACTGGTAAAAATAGATGCCAAGTCTATCGGTGTTGGACAATACCAGCATGATGTGGATCAAATGCTCTTACGCGAGAAGCTTGAGGAAACGGTAGAAAGCTGTGTAAACTTTGTGGGTGTAAATCTAAATACAGCCTCTAAAGAGTTACTGAAATTTGCCTCGGGTATTTCTCCTGCGCTGGCCAAAAACATTGTAGAGTTCAGAAATGAAAATGGACCATACAAAATGCGCAAGGACCTGCTCAACGTTCCGAGATTTGGCCCTAAAGCATTTGAGCAGGCCGCAGGGTTTCTCCGCATTACAGATGGAACAGATCCACTAGACAATACAGCCGTCCATCCTGAACGCTATGACGTGGTACACAAGATGGCCACCAGCCTCGGCCTCCCTGTATCCGACATCCCAGGATCTACAGACAAATTAAAAGACCTGAAACTGGGAGAATACGTATCCGAAGACCTTGGACTTCCTACACTCAAAGACATCGTTGAAGAACTCAAAAAACCCGGGCGCGACCCGCGTTCTTCTTTTGAGTATGCGTCTTTCAGGGAGGATGTAATGGAGATCAAAGATCTCAAAACAGGGATGATTCTGGAAGGATCAGTAACCAATGTGACCAAGTTTGGTGCATTTGTAGACATCGGCGTGCACAGAGATGGCCTTGTTCATATTTCCCAGATGGCCAACAAGTATGTAAGTGACCCTACAGAAGTTGTTAAAGTGGGGCAAGTGGTGAAAGTAAGAGTCACGGAGATAAACGAAAAACTGAAACGCATCGGCTTATCCATGCGGCAGGAAGAAGATAAGGAGGCGCGCCCCAAAGCATCAGGTAAAAAGGCCCAGGGCAATAAAAATCGCAGCAACAAGGGCGAGGGTAACAAGAACAGATCCAGGTCGGAAAATACATCCAGGCCAAGGAAAAAGGATGCGCCTAAGAAAAAGGAAGCGACGATTGAAGACCTGATGAGGAAGTTTAATACCCGCTAATTGGGTCACGGATACGCTGTCACTATTAATACAACAAGGCATTCGTGACTCGTTCCGGGTTTCGCGTTCAATGTTCAGCGTTTTTGTAGTTAAAGCCTGCATTAAACGATCAGAATGTCACGTGACATTTCTTTACAATCGCCTTCCCTAATCTACCTACTGCTGTGCTGTAGAGATTCGGGCATACCGCTTTGCTACGATATTTTGCGCCGGCTTATTCTGAAAATAAAAGCTCCTGTCCTTTAGGTCAATCCGGTCATTACGCCGCGTCCATCGCCAGAGATAAGCCCCACGAAACCACGGCTCATCCCAAAACACGTCAAAAAAAGCGGAGTATGCGTGTGCCTGTGTTTTCACTGAAAGTCGGTCAAACACCATGTTGATCAGGGAAACCCACGCCCACGGTTCTATCGCTGCGCCGGCGACGCTCTTGTATCCAATCTCAGTAAAAATGACAGGCTTGTCAAAGCGGGCGCTTACCGTTTGCAACGCCGTTTTATGCTCCTGCCATCCAGCAACGAGTGTTTCGACGGAGGGATTCTTTTGTTCGGTTAGCGGGAAATAGGCTTGCACACCAATCACATCCAGCGCATCCCAAAACTGGATCTCTTCGTATTCCCGGTACCAGTTGGCTGCATAGGTAAGCTCTCCAGAATAAATTTCGCGTACTTGCGCAATAAGCGTCCGCCAATCTTCCTCTCGCTGCAGGGCTGTTTCCATCAACTCTGTCCCGATACAGAACATCTGTACATCCAGCAGTTCCGCTATTTCTGCATAATGCAGGATAAACAGGGCATAGTTTTCAAACCAAAGCGTCCAGTCTTCTTCTGAGTTCATGGCGATTTCGCTTCGCCACTTTCCTTCATCAGACTTTCCAAGCCAGAGATGTGGTTTTAATAAAATGCGCAAGCCGGCGTCGCGCGCAAAGGTAGACAATACCACCATCGTTGAGTCTCTTATTCCCCAGCCCAACACACCCGACTCATCAAATTCAATGGCTGGACGATCATGTCCATGAGGTTGCAATCCATAAGGATGTACCGCGATCCACTCCACATTGGTTTGTACAAGGCGATTTACATCCGCCGGCGTAATTTCTTCCCGCGCCATCAAGCTAACCCCACGATGCATACCGTCCCGCCCAAACAAATCTGCTGCTACACCAGACGTATTTTCCACGGTGCTATCCCATACGTATTCAACCGTTTCTCTACCAGTAAACCAGTGGGTTGCGAATAAAAAACCTATGGCACATGCGAGCAATACAAGTACCAGCAAACAACCTTTCCCTGAAAAAATCAAGTATCTTTTTAGCCGGCTTGGGTTGCCCATTTAAGACGCCGAAATTGGTCTGTGTAAGTATGATTCAAAATCAGGCAACTTCCGCTCGTACGACACAGACATTAATGGGGAGGAAATAAGAAAGTCTGCTGACGATCGATTACATGCAATCGGGATATTCCACACAGCTGCAATGCGAAGCAATGCCTTTACATCAGGATCATGGGGCATCGGCTGCAAAGGATCCCAAAAGAAAATCATCATATCAATTTCTCCTTCGGCGATCTTGGCCCCCAACTGCTGATCACCTCCCAACGGACCGCTTTTGAGTTTAATCACAGGCTGTTCAAGCTTTTCCTCTACGAGCCTTCCGGTGGTACCCGTAGCATACAACATGTGGGGCGCCAGCGCATCGCTATTAAACATTGCCCATTCGAGCAAATCGCTTTTCATATGGTCGTGTGCTACGAGTGCAATACGCTTTTTACTAGAAAATACAGACATTTTTTCAACTATTTAAATTCGTCTTGAAAGCGTTGAGGTATCGTACTTACCCGCTGATACGTTCGGAGTGGCTTAGGTTTTCGCTACCCTTCCAGTTCTCTTTTTAACCAGGCTCTTGCCATGCGCCAGTCATTGGAGACTGTACCATGAGATATGCTTAGGAATTCAGCTGTTTCTTCGATGTTCAAACCTGAAAAATACCGGCACTCAACAACACGTACCCAACGTGGTCTGATTTCTTCCAGGCGTTTCAAAGCATCATCAATTTCGATCAACTCATCAATCGACACGGATGCCTGGGCGCCGGCCATGGTCAATCCCACTTCTTCCCCACTGCGCTTATCAGCGGCTTTGCTACGGGCACGATCAACCAGAATACGCCGCATGGTCTGTGCAGCGGCACCAAAAAAATGCGTCCTCCCTTTCCACTTCACATCCTGATAGCGTACAAGCTTTAAATACGCTTCATGCACCAGATCCGTTGATTGCAGTGTTATGTTTTTGGGTTGGTCTCTAAGCCTTGCCTGTGCAATATCCCGCAAGGCCGGATACACAATCTCCAGGAGTTTATCAAAGGCCTTTTCCTGCCGGGCTTCTACATCCAGCAATAATTGAGTTATGTCTTCTTCCATAAAAGATTAAATAGCATCTGTCTGAGACAACAAGCCAAGCTACGTATTTTACCTTCAACTTGTTATCAAAGATCAAAGAACTGAGCCAGCGTGCATGTACTTTGATTGCAAATCATGATTATACAACGCTCGCTTGAATAAAGAACGTTGATAAAACAGAAACCCTCAGACTCACCTTAACAGATTCGTATCCGAAAGGGGGATTGTTAAAAGGGAGGATAAATGTATTGGCCCCTTTCTCCTCATGTCTCAAATGGTACCTCAGTACTACCCCAGTAAACCACCAGAGGTAATTCAGTCAGTTTCTAAATAATTATGCACATCTGATTTGGGGATTTGAAGGTCAATTGCGTCATGGGTTATCAGAATAACTTGACAGACTCGCTGACAGGTTGTTCTGAAATTCCACCGGTCAATTTTTATTCAAGAGGCATATAAATGACAACTTCAAAAACCCAACGCCCATCTGTTCGCATCGTAACATTATTTGCGATTTTCGCTTTAGCTTTCACCGGCTGCGACTCGGTAAATCTGGATAATCAAACCATTGAAGCAAGCGCTCAATACAACAACCCGCGCATTACATCGAGCCCAATTTATTCCTTTGCAGATATGAGTGAGGTGGGCTCTTCAACGCTTAAACGAGGAGCTGACGCAGTATCCCTATCCATTCAAACCAGTAATCTGGAAGCAGGGTATACCTACACCGTATGGTGGGTAGTATTTGACAAACCTGAACTTTGCTCGCCACCTGCCTGTGGAGAAGATGATGTATTTGAAGATGCAATGGCCGGCGGCCCAAATCTAATGGAGCTAACCATTCTTGGCGCAGCAGATGGCAGCGTCATCCCAGAGAGTGGCGACGCGAACTATAGTGGTGCACTGAGAAAATACGACGCCTCCTCTGCTATCCTGGGTGATGGCATGGACTTCCCTGAAACAGCTGAGATCCATTACGTCATTCGTAGCCACGGCGCCGCGATTCCAGGACTCGTTGAAGAACAGATTACAACGTTCAATGGTGGCTGTAATCCCGGCCAGCCAAATGAAGGCGAGTGTGCGGATGTTCAATTCGCCGTACACAAAGCAAAGCAGCGGTAATTGCCTTTCCCCTCTAAACAAGCAGGCCCGTCGGATTTTTTCTGGCGGGCTTGTTTCAGTTATTTCGCCAATCAGGTTACATACTTTTCGACAAGAATGCCGGCGTATTTAAGCGCTGATGCCTGGACAAAGTCGAGTGAACGCTGTAGGTTGCGTTAGCACACATTTCTCAACCGGGATTGCCTCACGATATATGTCAGAACCAGACGCTTCTAGCGATCAAACCCCCAAAGCACAGCCACCAGAAAAATTAGCGGGTATCAAGCTCAAGAAGCCCCGAAAGAAGGCGGCCGGCCTTCCCTCTATTATTTCTACAGTAAAGCACGCAAAAGAAGAGCTTGGACTGTACCGCGGCATGAAACTGCTGTTGCAAGCCAATCAGACAGACGGATTTGATTGTCCAGGGTGTGCATGGCCTGATCCAGCTACGGAACGGTCTTCACTTGGAGAGTATTGCGAAAACGGCGCCAAGGCAGTCGCCGAAGAAGCAACGCTTAAAAGAATAACGGCTGATTTCTTCAAACAACACAGCGTTTTTGCGTTGTCAGAGCAATCAGACATGTGGCTTGGCAAGCAAGGTAGACTCACTGAACCTATGGTGCTCCGCAAAGGGGCATCACATTACGAACCTATTTCCTGGGATAATGCTTTTCTAAAAATTGGTCAAGCGCTTAATGAGCTGGCATCGCCCGACGAAGCTATTTTTTACACGTCGGGCCGCACCAGCAACGAAGCAGCTTTTCTCTTCCAATTGTTTGGCCGGCAATTTGGGACCAACAACTTTCCCGACTGCTCCAATATGTGCCATGAATCCAGCGGCACCGGCCTGGGAGAAGTTATTGGCATCGGGAAAGGCACAGTTAAACTTGAAGACTTCTACATCGCTGAAACCATTGTGGTGATTGGACAGAACCCCGGCACCAATCATCCTCGCATGTTATCTGCTTTACAAAAAGCAAAGCGCAACGGCTGCAAAATCATCCACATAAACCCCCTGCCAGAAACTGGCCTCAAGCGATTTAAACATCCGCAAGAGGTATTACAGTGGGTAAGCACAGGCACAAAACTGGCTGATCAGTTCATCCAGGTTCGCATCAATGGGGATGTAGCCTTGCTCAAAGGCATCATGAAAGCCATGCTGGAGGCGGAAGATGCAAAACCGGGCTCTGTGCTCGCAACGGAATTTATAGCAAGCAAGACAGAAGGCGTAGATGCTTTTCTGGAAGATTTACGTACAGAATCCTGGGCTGTGATTGTTGAACGCAGCGGTATTTCAAAAGCGGAAATTGAACAAGCTGCCCAAACACTGATTGCTTCTGACAAGACCATTGTATGCTGGGCAATGGGGCTCACGCAGCATAAAAATGCAGTAGCTAACATCCAGTCTTGCGCAAATCTTTTGTTGATGCGCGGCCAGATAGGTAAACCCGGCGCCGGCGCCTGTCCTGTACGCGGCCACAGCAATGTACAGGGCGACAGAACGGTAGGCATCACTGCACGCCCAAAATCCGATTTCCTGGATGCCCTGGCTGAAAACTTTGATTTTGAACCACCACGTGCGCCCGGACTGGACACCGTAGAAGCCATCCATGCCATGCACGCTGGCAAAGCAAAGGTATTTTTCGCCCTCGGAGGCAACTTCCTGTCAGCCACACCAGATACCATGTATACAGCAGCTGCACTGCAAAATTGCCGGCTTACCGTACAGGTCTCAACAAAACTCAACCGCTCCCACCTGATTACGGGAGAAGAAGCGCTAATTCTTCCCTGCCTCGGAAGAACAGAAAAAGACATTCAGCAAGGCAAAAAGCAGTTTGTAACCGTCGAAAACTCGATGGGATTGGTTCATAAATCACAGGGATCCCTCGAACCAGCATCACCGCACTTGCTCAGTGAACCCGCGATTGTGTGTCGCCTCGCGCAGGCTACTCTGCGCAACAGATCTTCGCTAGACTGGGGAGCCCTGCCAAATGACTATGACCTTATTCGCACTACCATAGAAGCGACGCTCCCCGCCTTTTACAAATACAATGAACGCGTTCGAGAACCCAACGGCTTTTATTTGCCTAACGGGCCCCGCGAGGGAAAATTCAGTACGCCCAACGGCAAAGCAAAATTCACCGTTCATCCGATACCTGCACACAACCTCTCATCCACCCAATACATGATGATGACGATTCGTAGTCATGATCAGTTTAACACAACCATCTACGGACTCGACGATCGATATCGGGGGATTCATGGTGAACGACGTGTTGTTATGATGCACCCTGAGGATATAAAAGCCGCCGGCTTGAAGGAAAAGGATATCGTTGATTTAACCAGTCATTTTGAAGGTCAGGAAAGGCATGCCCGGAGGTTCTACGTAGTCCCCTTCTCTATCCCTCGCCAATGCGTTGCCACCTATTTCCCCGAGACGAATGTGCTTGTACCGGCGGGACTCACTGCTGATAAAAGTAATACGCCGGCGTCAAAATCTATTGTGGTGAGCATTCAACTCCATTCAAAAAGTGATTCATGAGCGCCCCCCAAAAGCCTAACCCGATTACAGGACTTATCCTTGCGGGAGGACAAAGCCGGCGGTTTGGATCAGACAAAGCCTTGTATGAGCTAAATGGACAAGCGCTCATTACCCGATGTTTTAATCTATTGAAAGGAATAGCGTCTCCAGTCATGATTAGCGTGGCGAACGAATCTAAAACGTACGACACTCCTGCGATCATCACGGACGCAATGCATGTAGCAGATCAATTTCAAGATGCGGGTCCGCTGGGAGGACTACACGCCGGTTTAAAAGCCGCTCAGTCGCCGTGGTTATTTGTTACTGCAGTTGATTTACCCTTCATCACCCATGCTACCATCACATCGCTAACAGACTTGATATCTGATGATCTTGACGCGGTAATTGCCACAGATGGGGACAGAATTCAACCGCTGCTTGGATGTTACAAAACCTCGTTAGCGCCACAGGTAGCTCATCGGATCTACCAAAAAAAACTGTCTGCAACAAAATTTGTCTTATCGCTTCGCCATATGCTCATCCAGATAACGCCGGCTGAGCTACGTAATGTTAATCAGCTTGGCGACTTGCCGTAACTGTTCATATCCAGTTAAGCAAACTTAAGACAAACGGGGGTTGGTACTTCTGTTCGTTGCCCGGTCGAAGTCAATAAACCCGTCTCTTTGTTTACCCGAAAAACAAACACAGAATTACTGTTCTGATTTGCAACAAGTAGAAAGGCACCCGTGGGGTCCAAGGTAAAGTTGCGAGGTGTTTTTCCTCTGGTAGATTCAAACGCAATGGCTTCCAGTTCTCCGGATGTATCGTCAAACCTGGCAATGACAATGCTGTTATGTCCCCTGTTTGAGCCGTAAACAAACCGTCCATCGGGAGATACATGAATATCGGCGCAATAGCTGGTGCCTTGGAAATCTGCCGGCAACGTAGAAATTGTACCTAAAATGGTAAAGCCTCCGGTTGCGGGGTCGTACTGAAGAGAAGCGATCGTGGAATTCAGTTCATTGATTACAAATGCATGTTTACCATCAGGATGAAATGCAAAGTGGCGCGGCCCGGCGCCGGCTTCCGTGCTTGAGTGCGGTTGATTAGCCGGACTTAATTCACCCGTATCAATATTCAAATCATAGCTAAGCAATTGATCCAGCCCCAAATCCGCAACAATTGCCCGCTTGTTGTCCGGATCCAGTGTAATTGAATGCGCATGAGGGGCCCCTTGTCGATCAGGGTTTATACTCGATCCCTCATGATTCACTAAAGAAACGGAAGGTCCTACTACACCTCCTTCTTCAATGGGATAAACAGATGCATTACCTCCCCCGTAATTTGCAACAAGCACCCATTTACCTTCCGCATCAACACTAATATGACAGGGGCCTGCGCCTAAAGAAGACTGCTCGTTCAAAAACAATAACTCACCCGTTTTGGGAGCAATTGAATAAGCGCTGACGGCACCGTGTCCTTTTCCATCAGCGGACTTCAATTCGCTTACAGCATAGAGCCAATTCCCAGAGGGATGCAACGCCAGAAACGAAGGATTCCCAGCCACTGCTACCAGTTGCAAATCATCCAGTAATCCGGTTTCGTAATCAAAAACCAATTTATAGATGCCCCGACTGTCTTCATTTGTATAGGTCCCTACAAACAGGTTGGCCTTGTTTGTTTTCATTTCTTGCTCCGTTGTACAACTGCTTGTAGCCAACAGACTGCTCAACCCTAGGGTGCCGGCTGAAATTGATTTAATAAATTGGCGCCTTGTGGCAAAAGAGATCGATTTAGGCAAAGGTAGATCCTCGGATGTCTTATCAGGTGGTTCTGTTTTAAAGCAATGTCCCGATTAAGGTATAAAGTAAAAGGATGAAGTGCTTTAACACGTCATCCTTTTTACGATTTTGGCAACAGGCCAATTAAGCCGTCTTAGCTCGACTTTGTCCTTTTGGACAAAGTCTCGAATATCGAACACCGATCAAGGAATGTCCAATTTTGAAGGGTTTTTAAGCGCTATCTCGATGTTAGACCTACCTTTTGAGTCTTCGCCGTTTAATTTATCCATGTCTAATTGGTAAACCGAGACGTATAAATAATCGAAAAAGACCTTGGTGGCGCTAAAAAGAGGCTTTGACAGTTTCTAAGATAAACGTTAAGCTTTTGTTATGATTGCTGCAGTACAATAGATTAGCATTGGAGGGTAGATTTTTTAACCTTCCTAATTTATTGTTATGCAGAAAAATTCTCTTCTTTTAGTGTTGCTCCTCGGTGCTGGAACGCTGTTTTTTATGAGCTGTCAGGACGGAGCGCTGGTTGAAAGTGAAAAAGCAGGTGAGGCGTTGGTTGCTTCCTCGGCAGCCAATCAGGCGCGGAATGGTTCGTTGGGGCGTATTGTTGTTGCCAACAGGAATTCGGGTACCGTTTCAGTTATCAATGCAGCTACAGACGAGGTCCAGGGCACCTATGCACTTCCTGGCGCTGATGCCCAACCGATGTATGTTGTGTGGAGTCAGGCGACAAACCGTGTATTTGTAGGTGATCGCGCCAATAACGAAGTTGTTGTGTTTAATGGGAAAGACTTTTCGGTAGCTGGACGTGTGCCGGCCGGCGAGGGTGTTTTTCACATGTGGGCTGATGTTAAAGCTGTAAATCAGTTGTGGGTTAACAACGACATAGATAATACCACCACTGTTATTGATCCAGTATCATTGAAGGTGCTGGCTACCGTTGATACACCTTATGATCTTGTGGCGCTTGGTGGCAAACCGCACGATGTTCTGATTTCACCTGAAGGCGATTACGCATACATCTCTGTATTGGGCATTGAAGGAGATAATGACTACGTAGTTCAGTTCAGCACAAAAACCTTTAAGGAAACAGCTCGGGCTGCGGTGGGACAAGATCCGCACCTTTCTGCTACGTTTGAAAACGAGTACCTGTATGTGCCATGTCAGAACAGCGATGCAATATACGTGCTGGATCGTGGAACGCTTGCGTTTGTGAAGATGATCGATGCACCCGGTGCGCATGGCGCCGGTATGCCGTTTAATGGAGAAACGTTTTACACAACGAATTTGCCAAACAGTGGCAATGGCGGATTGATTGCAGTTGATACGAACACAAACAGCGTGAGCAGCACCGTTGACGCGCCTTTGGCCGTCCCACATAACATTGCGCTCGCTCCAAACGCGAAAGCCGCACCCGATGCGCAGAAGCTCTATATCACGCACTCTGGAGCTACTTCAAGCGCCGTGAGTGTATACGATGTGTCGGGTGGTTCTCCTGTTTTTGTGACGATAGTAGAAACAGGACTGAATCCGTTTGGCATCGCCTTTATGCGATAGATTTCGTCGTGTTATTTGAAGGTGCAAAAGCACTTTGTCAGGGTTCATGTTTCAAGGGGATTTCGAGCGTTAAGCTTGTGATATTCCTGGAGCATGAACCTTTTTTATTCAACGCATTCTATCTGAAATGCAATCGCTGGTTGATTTCAGATTATCGAACAAGGATCGTCGATTGTAGAAGAATTGAACGTGAGTACGTGCTAAAAGTACTTGAAAGCCACCTATTCATACTTGAAAACGGCTACTAGCGGTGCGTGGTCTGAACTAATGGGGGCGTCAAGGGCGAATACTTCTTTCACCGACCAAGTCGCCGGCGCATTGTAGAGGAGGTAATCAATTTGTCGGTCCGGACTATCTGCCGGAAACGTAAAGACTGGAGAAGAAAGTACAGGGTTTGTCCATTTCACTGCAAGGGTATCCATCGTTGGTGTTTGTGGTGTAGCGTTCAGATCACCTCCCAGGATATACAGGTGCTGAGGGTTTACTGGAATCGTGTTGTTAATGAGTGGTGCGGATGCCCTACGGGGGAATTCTATGGTTTCAAGGTGGGTCGACATGAACGTAACAGGAACGCGCTGGTCTCCGCGTCCGATGTGAATAAGGGCCTCCATCAATACCCGTGTTTCTCCGGGCGGGCCGGGAAGGGGATGTAGTGCAAGCGAGTCTATTGGGTGCTTTGAAAGGATCAGGTTGCCAAAATCCCCGCCCTGGTAGTTGTCTGCAAATCCGAATCGCATGTGCATGCCCGTAAGATCAGCCAACTGAGTAGCCTGGTCTGCACGGTTTGTGCGTTCTACAAATCTATCCACTTCCTGAACGGCCACAATATCTGGTTGTGCAGATAAAATTACATTGGCTATGCGTTCCAGGTTAACCTCCCCATCCGCGCCGGCGCCATGCCGGATGTTATAGGTCATCGCAACCAATTCAATCGCAGGCGCTGTTTCTACAGATTGAGCATCGCAAGAAATGCTTGAAACCCCAAATACCAGCAAAAGAAAAAATCGTCCAATCAAATAGGTTTTCATTTGTTACTCAGTCAATTCAAACGTCAGTGAGCCATAATCCTGACCGTTCACCTGAAGCATAATGCTGTGTTCGCCGGTGTAGAGGCGCCGGGTTGTCATCAGGCGCATAGGATGTTTCTTTTTTATCTTGACGACTTGCCCCTTCGTAAGTTCTAGTTCTTTGATTTTGAATACTTTTTGGCCGGCTTTTTTTCCTGACGTAGCAAAGGTCATAAGATAATCAACCACAAGATTCTGCTCTTTGTTGGCATGCAGCGCGAACGAAAATTCAAGCGCATCTCCAATCTTTACAACCGGCGTGTGGATGTCAAAGGCTTCAATAGAAATGTCGGGTTTGCCACCAAATCCTAATAAACCCAATGCATTTGCGTCTCCCTTTTTTACGAGGGTTCGCAGCGAATGCTTTGCGATAAAAGCCATTTCTTTTTCTTCCTGCTGTTTGCCTTGTTGCCAGCGTTTGAGCGTACGTATAACAAGGTCCGGGTCGAGTTTGCTTATGTCGTTTAAATGATTGGCTACAGACCGCGTGACGTAGCGCGTCGGGTCGGAATGCAACGTTTCCAGTATAGGGAGAGGGCTGGTGAAATCGATGTTCAATTTCTGTGCCCAGGGTAATTTGGGGCGGGTGCCTTCACTGGTTAATCGGCGAACATGATAGTTCTCGTCGTGGCTCCAATCTGATAAATAAACAAGGGTTTCTTCGGGAAACGCGTTGATGAAAAACCTGATGGCATATTCAACAGAGAAACGCTTGGTCATCTCCTTAAGCGTTTTTAAAGAAAGATCTAAGTGCTCGGCCGTGCATCCATAGGTCGCAACAAAAAGTGCAAGAGGAGAAAAGATAAAATCCCCAAAATCATCATCTGTTTTTGCGGGGTCAAGTTCAGGAGGCAGGGAGCGCAGCAATATGTCTATAGACGACATATAAGAAGCTGGCAAGTATTTGTGCAGGCACTCTGCCATGTGTGTAATCCGCTCTTTTAGTTCGAGGGAGGGGAAGGCCGTCACAACGTCTTTCTGAAAAGCATCGCTGGCAAAACTGGGATATGCATTGGTAACAAGTCCTGCAAGGAAGGCTACTTTTTCAGGATTAAATAACTGGTCTTTCAGAGAGAAGGTGGATGTTGCTTTCACGCGTTTTACACTTAAGCTAGTTTAAGAAACTGTGAAGATTAATTCTCAACAGTTTCTAAGGGAAGTACAAAAGCCGCCAATCGATTGGATCGAAAAGCGGCTTTGTATATAAAGAAATAATAAACGCCCTGGATGACAGCCTTGCGTCACAGGGTGACGTTTAGCGACGAGAAAACATTCTCGATTCTATTCAAGATCGTCGTTGTAGAACTGCCGGCAAATAACAAACCGACCAACTGATTGCTGTCGCTTAATACAGCAGAACCGCTATCGCCACCCTGACTCATGGGGCCGGCGATGAGTTGGTCCGTAAATCGGGCCACAAGGCCGGCGCCGTAGGATACCTCAACGGTGGCATCAGTCTGCAGGATGGTGCCAGTTGTGAACTCGGTCGTTCTACCAAACTTTTTAACCGACATGCCCAGTGTGCCGGAGGCTGAACCTTGTATGTCGCCTACTTCCAGTATTGTGTTGTCGACATCACCGGCATTAATCGGGCGCGCAATGGCTGCATCAACCAGATTATCTGCCATCTGGGTAGATACTGTTTTAACGCGATTCTTGCTGCCAAAGACTCTTGAAACTGCATTTATAATGGAAGCAGACCCTCCAATACAAGATCCGCCGCCGCATCCCCCACCACCGTCGTCTCCGCCACCGCCGCCGCCGCCATTGCCACCACCACCGCCTGTGTCACCGGGGAATGAGATCGGGACAAAATCCAGAAGCGTTGCAATTTGCTCTTGCGGGAAACGTCCACCATCCACAGGGCCGGGTTGTAAGATGGGGTCCCCAATATTCGCGTCGTTGCTGTTGGCAATAACGTGATTGTTTGAGAGAATTACAGTTTCTCCGTTTCTTTTTACATAGCAGCCCAGCGTGCCGGCCGTGATGTCCACATGGCCAATACTTACTCCACCGGGAGCCGGCCGGAATTTGTTCTTTGGATCCGCCAGCGCGTTGATTCTGCCAGTTTCAACAATGTCTGTTGGTACACCGTCCACCGCTTGCGGTACGAGGTCTCCCGGACCTAAATCTGAAGGACTCTTTTTGCTGATTACAGAGCAAATAATGCTGAGTTGCTTTGTCGTCTCTCCCTTCGAGACTTTATATCCAATGCCCGTTGCTATAACATTTGAATGGGCAAGCAATTCATTACAACGTCGCTTGAGCACAGAGCGACATTTTTCCAGGTCTTGACTCATAGTTGTGATACCTCGATAAGGCTACGTGGGGATGAAGCTGGGCGGCTATAAATTTTAACTCTATAGATAGGGGCCGTCAGGTTCAAGATTCGATTGTTTGATAGCGAAGAAAATGAAACGTATTTCTATTGTCGTCGATTAATTTAGTCTTTTCTTCCTGAGGGTGCCAACTCTGAATGATTTTAGCTAATGCGATCGCCTCATTCAAAGCCAACGTGTTGCCTTTGTTGGACAGCGTGTAATGGTGAATACGTTGGTTTTGGATTTCCATGATGCCGTCTGAAATCTGTATGCCAGCCGTTGTTTGTCTTAAATGTACAGCATGCGCGCCGGCTATTTGCTGTTGCCTGCCTTTTTCCAGGAGTGCCAATGCCTTGGAAATACTGGCAATATGCGCCGGCTTTTTAAGCTGGAATACCGATGAATGTAAGCTGTTGTACACAACATATGCGGCCATAAAAAGCATCACAGCCCCAGCAACTACATGCCAGAGGTGAAACGGAAGCACCTGCATTTGCTCTAGAATTAATATGCTGCATACCATTCCAACAGAAATCCACTGTGCTTCCGACAGCCAGCCAAGATAGGGTCGGGCTTTATCTCCTCTAAATAGTTCAAAGCAAAAACGCCCGCTGGAGAAGATTAATATGTAGGAAGAAAGACCATATCCTGTGACGGTACTTGTCAATGATAAAATGATGCCTGTACTTACGCTCAGAAATATCCAGGATGACTCAAGCAGTTGAATAGGGAATAATCTAACACCTGTAAGTGGGTCGGGAAAGCCGGCTTTGGCATATCGATCCGTATATCTGATACCAAATGGAGCCGGCTTTCCGTAGCAGCATCCAACCCTGAAACAACCAATTCGGCCAACGCCTTGCATGGCTCCGATGCCGAGCATCAGATGTTCAAGGTATGGCAGGATTGGTTGTTCTATAATGCGTAATAGCAGGGCCGCTGCCGCCATGATGGTGAGGAAATATCTCAAAAAGACAAGACTATCCCGCCCTGTGATGAGCGTTGTCAATACGATGTTCGCAATGGAAACGAGAAGGGCCAGTCCAAGTAACCCAGCCGTTACATACAGCGAAAGTCCCTTGGCATAGGTGAGACCGAAGGCAATCGTGGCGGCGACGACCATGCCCAATACACCAAAAGCATTGTAGGCCGAAACTGATTTTCCAAAGATGCGAAGTGTAGGCCGTAGAAACCTTGACAGCAAACGTTCTAGTACAGACGCTTTCCTGCCGGCACTGAACGCCAACACTTTTTTATCATTGCCTTCGAGATCGTTACCCTGCGCAGTGATGTTTGCAACAGGTGTATGTGCAACAGGGGCATGTGCAGCAGCATGGAAGGATAAAATGTCCTTCAATGTGGGCTCCTGCAGAATGGTATCATCGAACAGCTGTTGCAAGGGTGTCGTGGTGTTCAGCTATGAGGCTTCTAAGGTAACTGCCTATGGTGTAAACCGATTTGAAGCCGGCGGC
>JBGCEN010000326.1:0-6265 GCA_045106435.1 Rhodothermales bacterium | reverse complement strand
GGGTTTGATGAGCGACACTTATAATTCCCTGTGACGACAGTTATAAAAACTCCCTGAAAGTGCAGATTTCGGGCAATTTATCGGGGTTTTCTACCTAAAAATGTAACAGTATGAACCATTCTGTTACATTGAGCGAATTTTGATCAAATTCCGCACATAATCCCTTTGTGTTATAGTCCAACGTTTTTTATACTTGACAAATGTATGTACAAATTGTACATACTATATAGATGAGGTGATATGTTTGAATGGGATGAAAAGAAGCGGCAAAGCAATATTGAAAAGCACGGTATTGATTTTGTAAGAGCCAAAGAAATGTGGCTCGGTACAGTCATTGAAGTACCCTCTCCACAAACAAATCATGGTGAGGCACGTTTTATGGCAATTGGCGCAGTAAGTGACATATGCATTACTGTTATCTATACATGGCGCGGCTCTAATAAACGATTAATCAGTGCTAGAAGAGCGAGGAATTATGAGCGAGAAAATTACTACGATGCAGTTAGGTGAAGGTCTTGAAAAAGACAACACGGATTGGGAACGCCTACGCGAAATGAAAGACGAGGATATTGATTGTTCTGATATCCCTGCTTTAGATGGGGATTTTTGGAAAAATGCCGTCATTGTTGATCCTGATACAACCGAAAAGGTAACCTTACGTGTAAAACAATCTGTGCTGGATTACTTCAAAGAAGATGGTAAAAAAGGCTACCAAACACGTATCAATAAAGTGTTGGAAAGCTATGTTAAATCCCAACATGACCCTCATCAGCACCCATAGCGATACCATCGCCGAACCATTGCTAACCTGAACATTGGTAATAATGATGTTAAGAGTGAGGGCAGGGAAGTCAAAAGGGTTCCCTTTTGCCGCGGCAAGGAATGTCCGCTTTCGGCCAAAAGCGGACATTAGAAGAGATAAAAAATTAATATTATTCTTTAGCTGATAAATAACTATTAGAGTAATCGGCACGGCTTGAAACAGTTTGACAGCTGATTACCAACAATTTTATTATAAATCAACAGCTTATATATGAAAAATTCATCTTAACTGGTAAGCAAATAACCCTTTTTAAAGCCGCGCATCAAAACTATCTGATGTGACGGAGTAAAGATAGTTCTACTAATTAAGGGTCTCCAGGATTGAGTGTTGAATAAAACGTCCAAAAATAGATATCATTTTAATTCTTCAGTGCTTTAACCGTTCTTCACCGCCAATTATTTAATCAGTAACTCGTATGACTAATAAACAAGATATTTTATGCTTTGATATTGAATTCTAGACGAAGGTGGGCTGTAAACAATGACAATTTATAAAAACAGGAATGAACTGTCTATCAGCAAGGCATGAATTGACTTTTATAATTAATATCTAGAAAAAGTCTTTTGGTGAAATAAATAATATTAGTAAAACCATAACCTCTACGCTTAACTACTTTAATTTTATTATTGATACCTTCTACCGGTCCACTGCTTTCTCTATGCTTAAAATAGTTGAGTATATTGCATTGAAATTTTCGGTAAGTTTTAATAAACGATTCGAATACAGAATAAGCATTCGCTTTTCCAATCCAAACTTCTATTTTTTTACTTGCTTCATCGGGTGTAATCAATTGTTCAAATATCTCATATAAGGATTCTCTTAAATCATACACGGCTTTAAGTTCTTCAGAATAATCGAGAAATTGATTTAATTTTTCTAATTGTTCTTCCTTGAGGTCTTTTGGGTGATGCCTGAAAAGCCACATGGTACCTTTGATTTTCTCTAGTTTTTCTTCATCTTCAGCAAATTCTTTCTTCAGCTTATTCGTGATCTTTTTGCGAACTTTATCTGCTTTTGATCCTACCAATTTAGCCACATGAAATCGATCAATTGTCACCATTTCATCGAAAACTTCAGTGTCATTGATGATTTCTTCTAATGCAGCAAAATAACTTGCGCCCATATCAATGCAAATACTTTGTAGACTGAATAATATTTCTCTCGGAATCTGTTGCAAAAAAGGTTGTAGATCTTCTTTGGTTCGGCCATCGATGACACCGATAATTTTGACTTGAGGCTCACTTAAATCAGTTACGATCGTTAAATAATGGCTATGACCTTTCCTAAGCGCAATTTCATCGAATCCAATCACTTTGGGTTGAGTAAGTTCCCAGTTATAATCTGTATTAATTTGTCGATGCAAAATACTTTCGACTATGTCCTCTGTCAGCTTCAGTTTTGTGGCAACATCTTTGACTGTGCTATTGATTAATAACTTCAAGACATAGTGTTCAAAAGGAATCGTTTTATTGCCCGTCTTATTTAACCAGTTTGGATGAAAACAACTGGTTTTATTATCGCAGTCTGGACAGCTGAACCTGGGCCAGTGAACATGAATAAAAACACGTTGCTCTAAAATAGGTATGTGCTCTATCGTCGTTTCTTTGCATTGACCGTGAGATCGAGTCAGCGGTTTATCGCATTGAGAGCAATGGCCTTGTCTGGCTATACAGCTTACATAAATATGATAGCTACCTTGTTCATTTTGAGTCACTCGTTTGATTTTTACATCGCTTAAGCCTAAATCAATAGCAAATTTGGTTTTTGATCTCGCCAAAATGAGGGTACCTTTTCATGTGAACACTTATAAAACATGAAATTAAACCTAACCTGCTGTTATAGCAAGATTTTTTTGTGCTATCTCTGATTTTTCTCAACACTCAATCCTGGAGACCCATAATTAACCCTGGTTAAAATATGTTCTTAGTTATACAGAATCTGGGGGTAAAACCGCGCCACCCCTAATTCAAAGTTATTAATAGATAAATCAAAGCCACAATAGCTTCAAAGATTAATATTGTCAGCTAGGATATTTTCTTTAGGTCGACCCAACCTTTATTTGGTTCATAACCGATTGGTGCTTCTTCGACAAATACACTATGGAACGATCTAATTATTTCTCCATTATTAAATTTCAAATCTATTTCGCTAGAATGAATTTCCATATTAACTCGATCACTTTTCAGTCTAAATGTATGGACTTCGTTACCTGAACTCTTCGCGATGATATCTATTACAGATGAGTCTCGCGCTTTAAGGAGCCTGGCATTATCAAAAGTTAACATTCCTGAAAGTGTATTTGCTTGTACATGCATAATATTATTTCTCATCAATTCAAATTTATTAGTAAGTAAAACAAGCCCCAATAGATAGAAACTATTGGGGCTTATTAATAAATGTCTTCGCGGTGTTAGAAGCACCCAAGGCATGGTAACCACCTAAGAAGAAGCAGTGATTACATGCGTAATTATAAACAAATTCGGTTAGAATCGCACTGTCGGATAAACCCTATCTGGTAACAGGTGGGGTTTATCCGAAACATGCAAAGACGATATCTGGCCCTCTTTTTCACTCCAGGTCTATCAACGCTTATTTAATGAATGAAATCAAATCCTAACAAATTAAGCCAACAGATGCGACACTGCCTGCTGCGGCACACACAACTAGTCTGGCAGATAGGGTGGAGAAGGGGCCTGATATTTAGGAGCAGGGGGATTGCTATCTATTTTACTTGCACCTGCATCACCAGTTGAATAAATATCATGTTCTTTAGAATAAATGAGTCCTTCACTGAGGTCTAGTCTTGTACCATTTTCAGAACTATAAATTATAGAAGAATAAGTAGAACCAGTATCACTTCCCTCTTCTTCCTTAGTTAGAAGGAAAAGGTAGTGGTTGCCATGCTCTATTCCTACACAACCATCGACTAGGCCCCGTTAACAATATAAGTGCAACACTCTCAATTAGCTATCACTCTGAATTCGTATCCATCTGATGGATATGTGCACAAACCGTTCGTACCTCACGGTATTGCAGACATACCCACAGACTCAACAACTACCGTCAATTTCAAGTAATTTTTGTATGTCACCTTAAGTACGGCGACAAAACCTTTTCCACGAACTGATCGTTCGATTTTGTACTATCCAATAATTTCAGAACCCGACTTTTCAATGAGCTTTCCTCCAAACCAGCAGCCTCTCCGGCACTGAGTAGGGACCTATAGGTTTCTAGCACATCCTGACCTGTGATCTCGTAGCCATAACCTTGTGAAATCCAACTTAATGCGGCAAGGCCAGACTCCAAGGCAAACTCAGGCTGTTTTAGTGCATAGTCTCGAGCTGCTCTTGATAAAGTTTTAGGATCTGTAGGGCTTTGTCGTATCCAGGATATAGCCAGATCAAACTGTTCAACTGATTTCGCGGCTGCAAACCATTTACTTTCAAGGCCTGGTTCACGCTGCGCTAAATCACAGAGTATTTCCCTTTCTGATTTTTGAGGATATTTCTTAACTATTGCTCGGAATGTTGCCAGGTTTGTGCTTTTTTGATTAGCTTCATGTGCGTATCGATTGTAAGCTTCATCAAAACAAGCTAATTCCAGAAGAATAGACTCACATTGCGCTGCTACTTCAGATTTAGGGTCATTGATGCCCAGCGATGCTTCGGCATACTCAATAGCTTCTCTGGACTGCCCTAGGCTACAAAGCGCTTTAACTCCCCATCGGCGATAATGCCACCAGGTAAAAGGTGCATGCTTGAGTAACTCTATAATTTCTGTATTTCGTCCTGCTGACAATAAAGCAGATAGGCACGGGGTAATTTCTAATGTATAAGAGTTATCAGAGGAGCCCCATGATTTCTGCACTATAGGCAGTAATTGGTCAGCCCATGAAGATGCTAGCGCAGGTGAAATGCACAGTTCACCCCAATAATCGGAAAGGGTTTCAATATAAGGCATTTGGTCTTCTTGCAGTGCTTTCCATAGTCGCTCCATCCAGACTTGACGGGCCTGTTCTGAAACCTGGGCTTTTTTAATTATGTTGGTCAGCTCTTGGATTGTTTTGTTCACTGCAGACCCTATCGCTCCGGAGGAACTGTCAACGTGCTCAAGTGCCGGAGAGAGCTTTTCTATTAACTTTATTGACCCTTCTGCGGCTTCTAATGGGTCTTTACGGGCAGCTTGTTTAAGCTCCTTCAATGCCTCTTTAATACGCTTGATTGGAAGATCTGATCGCCAACCAAATGCATGTCGACGAAATCGTGAGGTGAATTGCCAAGCCATCTTAAGCCGCCTCTTCTAGTTGATGGACCAATGCTTCCTTAGGCGTGGCAAACTTTAATACTTTTCTTGGCCTATTATTAAGAGTATTTTCTATTGTCTGAATCTCAGACTCATCAATTGCTCTGAAATCTGTTCGTTTAGGCAGATAGTCTCGAATCAGTCCATTCGTATGTTCGTTGAGGCCTCGCTCCCAGGAGCTATAAGCACGAGCGAAATAAAAGGGAAGGTCATATCGTTTTGTGATTTTCGTGTGATAGGCAAATTCACTGCCATTATCTGAAGTCAGGCTTTTAAATGGCAGTAAGGTGTTCTCTATTACATCTTGAAGAGCCAACTGAACAGTATCAGCGCACTTATTATCTAGCTTACGAATAACCGTATATTTAGTGCACCGATCTACTAGCGTTAATAGGTAGGATTGTTGCTTCAGCCCAAAAACAGTATCTATTTCCCAATGACCAGCTTCTGATTTTTCGTTTGCAGCCTCACATCGCTGTGAAATACAGATTTTATTGGCAATCTTAGCTGCTGCATTGCTGACGGAACCTTTTATTTTCTTACCTCGCCGGCGAAGGCTTTTGTACAAATTACCACCGCCAGCACGGTCTTTCCAAATGTGCCTGTAAAGTGTTTGGTGGCTAATTTTGGTTTCAAACTCTAATGCAACTCTTCCACAAATTTGTTCAGGAGAGCACCTTTCCGAGAGGCTTTGTCTAATAAACTGCTGCGTCTCATCAGGTAGATGAGGCAAAAGTTGAGGTTTTCTTGTGGCGCTCTTTGAGCGCTGTTCAGATAATGCCTGAGCCTGTTTGGCAGAATAAAATCCAAAGCTTGGATCGGTGTTGTTCCTTATCTCTCGGCTGATGCTGGAAGCGCTACGCTTTAGGTCACGAGCTATACTGTTGATTGATTCTTTTTTACCAAGGCGCGCTTCGATATAAAAACGTTCTTCATAAGTAATATGCATATAGCCCACTAATCACCTCTCCTTGATCAACCAGGAGTCGGATTCTAACCCAATAACAATTGATTAAAAAGTGAGTGTTGCACTTATATTGTTAACGGGGCCATTTTCTCCATAACGGTGTCCGGTTTTACATGTATTCCGAAGCTACCCCTACCTATCCACACGCCATACGAAAAAATAAAGCATATGCT